>JACOTS010000086.1 GCA_016178265.1 Candidatus Melainabacteria bacterium | reverse complement strand
GGTCCTTTTGGTCCAAATGGATTTTCTTTGCCTATCCAGGCAGGCCCTGCAATATCTATGTGTACCCACGGGATATCATTTACAAAATGTTCAAGCAGTACCGCACCATTTTGTGCTCCTGCTTTACCTTTAGAACCTGTGTTTATCATATCGGCTATATCGCTTTTAATTTGATCTCTATACTCATCATATAGTGGCAGTTGCCACATTCTTTCACCAGCCTCGTTACCGGCTTTAATAATTTTGTCAGCTAATTTTTGATTGTTGGTCATTACACCTGCTGCTGCATCACCAAGAGCAACTACGCATGCACCGGTTAATGTTGCCAGATCAATAATTTCATCAGGTTTTTGTTTTGCTGCATATGACAGTGAATCTGCAAGGGTTACTCTTCCTTCTGCATCAGTATTAAATACTTCTATTGTTTTTCCATTCATTGCTCTTACTACATCACCAGGCCTGTATGCTTTTCCGCTTGGCATTCTATGAATTGTGGCGGTTCATCACTACCTTGTGCCACAGCTAAAAATGCCCCCATCTTTAATTTTTGACATTGACTTTTATTTAGTACCTTGATTTTTAATTTGTTTTCTTTTGCAATTTTTCTTGCTACATTTGCAAGCCTTGTTGGAGTTGCTGCAAGTGGTGGTTCTGTTACAAGATCTCTTGCAAGTATTTGAGCTTTTGAGGTTGCATTTCCTAATGTAATGCCTTCTTGTGCATCTTTTTTGTTTGTTGTATTAGTTTCAGAAATTATAACTGTTGTTACTTCACTGTTTTTGGAGGTTTTATCTTTTGATTTGTATTTGTTAAATTTGTATAAAGCCAAATTTGAAATTTCAGCTATTGCTTGTGCTGCATCTTTTGCTTTTACTTTTCCACTACCTGTTCCATGTAAAACAGTGCAAATAGTTTTAGCTTTTTCTCTATGTGCAGCTCTAAGTCCGCTAGCATATGCTTTTCTCATAGCATCTAAATTTAACTTCCCTTTTTCACCAAGTCCAATAACTATTACTTTTTTAGTTTTGCTTTTTCCGCCAGCTCTAATTACTAATGTTGAGCTTAGTTTTCCTTTAAATTCTTCTTCTTTTATTACCTTTTTAAGTAACCCGTTTAACAAATTATCAATAGCTGCTGTAGCTCCTGTCAATGTTTTAGTACCTTCAAATAGATTTACAATTAGTGCATCACAAGGGATTGTTTCTAATTTTTGATTTTTTAGAACAACTTTCATAGCTTATTCCTTTCTTTATGCAAAATTAATTTTAACAATGTGAAGTGTGATATTTACACAGTTTGTAGATCATTGGTATTTTGTTATCTTGAAGAAGAGGTATATACTATTATTAGTTTGACTTAAAAAGAATTTGCGTTATAATTTAAATTCCTTGGTGCCTATGCGACTGGAACACACCCGTTCCCATTCCGAACACGAAGGTAAAGACGGTTGGCAGCGACAATATTAAGTTGGAAACGATTTGAGAAGATAGCCATGTGCCAGGGATTTTTAAAACCCTCTCATTCAAACGAGAGGGTTTTTATTTTATACTGCTTGTTTGAGTCCATCTCAAAAATCACTTAGCAAAATCTAGTATTTTTCTTGCAATATACAACAATTCTTTCTAACAAGTGGCGCGTCAGGCAAGGTGTGTTTTTTGAGCTTTCCGCAGCGTAGCGAGGACCTGAAGCTCAAAAAATATACCTTGCCGGTGAAACAGCCACTTGAAAAAT
>JACOTS010000085.1 GCA_016178265.1 Candidatus Melainabacteria bacterium | reverse complement strand
GGCTTATATATAGTATGGAAGAGTATTTCGATAAAGCTAGGAGTAAGGGGATAGGAGTTAGGAGATAGGAGTGAGGAGTGAGGAGTTAGGAGTGAGACAACAGGCAACAGGCAATGGACAACGGACAGAGCTTGAGGTTAAAGACTCAAAGCTTAATGCTCAGCACTCATACCTTCATAGTCGTCCACGCAGACTGAGAAAAAGTGAGGTTATGCGTAAGCTTGTTAGAGAAACTGTATTACACCCTTCTCAATTTATTGCTCCTATTTTTATACATGAAAAAAGAGAAGTAGAAATTCCTATTTCTTCCATGCCTGGAATATATCAATTTTCTCTTGATAGAGCCCTAAAGTATATAGAAAATATGCAAGCAAAAGAAATAAAGTCTTTTATTGTTTTTGGAATACCAGAAAGAAAAGATAGCAAAGCAACCTCTGCATGGGATGAAAGAGGAATAATCCAAAGAGCAAATAAAAAGATAAAAGAATGTTTTTCTGATATTTTACTAATAAATGATACTTGTCTTTGTGAGTATATGAGTCATGGGCATTGTGGAGTAATTCAGGATTCTGATGTATTAAACGATCCTACCTTAGAAATATTACAAAAAATAGCTATATCTCAAGCAGCAAGTGGTGCAGATATTATTGCTCCATCTGGAATGATGGATGGGATGGTAGCTGCAATAAGAAGTGCACTTGATGAAAATAAGTTTCAGGATGTTGCAATAATGAGCTATGCAGTAAAATATGCAAGCAGCTTTTATGGTCCATTTAGAGAAGCAGCCGAGTCTACTCCTGAATTCGGCGATAGAAAGACTTACCAAATGGATCCGCCTAATAAAAAAGAAGCTATTAGAGAAGCACTTTTAGACGAAAAAGAAGGGGCTGATTTTTTAATGGTAAAACCTGCAATTCCATATCTGGATATTATTTCTGCGGTAAAAGAAAAAATTAATTTACCTCTTGTTGCTTATAATGTTTCAGGTGAATATTCTATGGTAAAAGCAGCAGCTCAAAATGGTTGGTTGGATGAGGATAAAGTAATTCTTGAAATGCTAACAAGTATTAAGCGTGCTGGTGCTGATGTAATAATTTCCTATTTTGCAGGGGATGTTTCCAGAATAACTAATGATATTCGTTAATTTTAACTATTAGGTATAATGTTAGTGTTATGTGTCCAAATTGTGTTTTAAATAAAGCTGGATTAGGTGCTGCATATTATGGGGCATTTACTATTTGTATAATTTTTGCACTGGTAGCTTTAGCGCTATATATTTGGGGTAAAAAATCTGGAGAGTTTACAGGTGATCCAGAAGAAGCAAAATATTCTATGTTTGATGAAAAAAATAGCTAGATATATCTTGTTATTAGCTTTATTGCTTAGTTTGCCTTCTGTTTGTTTTTCTCAGAGTGTAAATCCTTTTTTGAGTAAAGGAAGAAGTAATAAAGATCCTTTTTCTGGTGATAAGCGTACAGTGCTTATTGTTTTTGATGCATCCGGAAGTATGGAAGAAACAATAAAAGATGAAACCAAAATACATATAGCAAAGAGGGTTTTAGAGGATGTGCTTTTAAGAGCTGCACCTAATGTAAATCTTGGGCTTAGGGTTTATGGTTCTGTAAAACCTACTGGAAAGCCTGAAATTGATTGCACTGATTCAAAACTATTAATTTTTCCTGGTGTAAATAATAGAAGAAGTATAGTTGGTGAAATAAATAAGATTTTACCTCAAGGCTTTACTCCTATAACATTTTCTCTGTCGCAAGCAGTGCGCGATTTAATACCTTACGGTGGAGAAAAATCAATAATTTTAATTAGCGATGGACAAGAAACCTGTGGAGGAGATCCTTGTAAACTAGCTGAGCAAATCGCAATTTCTAATATAGATTTGAAAGTTGATGTGGTTGGATTTGGTATTCGAGATGATTATTTAGCACAGGAACAGTTAATGTGTGTAGCTTTCAATACTCATGGTAAATATTTTCTTGCTGATAGTGCAGAAGAATTAACACGGAGCTTATCTGAAAGTATAAATAAATCAGTCACGGGGAAAATCATTACAAATATAGGCAAGAACGTTGAAGTTCATACTGAAGAAACTGAAGGATATGAACAAATGCCTAAACTTCAACCTGAGAAACTAATGCTTTAAACAACTATTCAAGAGTAATAGTTTTAGGCTCTAATATTACATAGTTATGTGGTAGCTCACTATTTCCGTTATGAGATTCTCTAAGGTCTGTTCTAATATCAGCTAGTGGAACTGATTCTAAAATATCAAAAAATGTAAAGGCTGTATCCCTATTATCAAGCTGTGACTGATTGTAATCTATAGCAACTGTGTCACCACGATGTAAGAAATGAGAAATTAACGGTTTTATTACGCCTTGATATAGTTGAGCATTATTTTGATTGCCATTAAGATTTATTATTATTTCATCAGTAATAAAATCTTTTCCTATAAATATACCTTCTTTGTCATGGCTTCCATTAAATATTGTCGTAGGGATATTGACAATCTCATAGTTATCAATAAAAGCAGCTACTTCATGAAGTCTATTGGCAACAGAATTACCAACATTACAGACAACTGAATTTTCCCACCATGGTTGTACTGTTTCTGATGAATCATTTAAAAAAGCATCTATTTCTGCTGCTAGGTCATCAGGAGGTTCATCAACATAGCTTTGGGGATCAGTTTCAAAACTATCTGTAGGATTATCTTTTGGGGTACTACTTTTATCGGTTATTGTTCTAAAGATTACGGAGATCTCTCTTCTTTGTAAATAACTGAAAATACCATCTTTACGCTGATATTCATTGTGTGTAATTATTTTTTTCCCGGAAGTCTTATCTAAATCACTGTAGGCTTGTTCTATGCTTGATAAAGTTGTACCTTTCGTAAGTTCTTGCACTAAAAATTTATTTTTTCCACACTGTATTTGAACATATTTACCTTGTGCTAAATATGATGCTACATTTGCTGCGAATCGATAAGTGTAGATGGCTTGAGGATCCTTTAAGGTAAAAACTGCTCTTGTAGGTTTTTCAGTAATTGAGAAAGAACCTTTTTCAGTTGCTACCTCGCGAACAGGATATTGAAGACTCTGTTGACGTAAGCCCGGAATGCTAATTTCAATTAAAGGTGATCTCATCATGATTGCAGAAATTATAACTTTCTATAAGACATAAATTATTAGAATTAAGAATTTTATTATT
>JACOTS010000084.1 GCA_016178265.1 Candidatus Melainabacteria bacterium | reverse complement strand
AGCTGCTGCGGGGGTAAAAGTATCATAAAAGTGCTAAGCACTTTCAACATTTAGTTCTTGTACAAGCTCTTTAGCAATATTTAGCAAGCAAGCTTTTTCTTCATCAGATACATCATATAAGTACTTCTCAAGAATGGTTATAGGACTTGCGGTTATTGAAGAATCAATTTCGGATATCCTATAAGATCGTTCTTTCCTGATCACTTCCGGTTGAATCACATATGAAAAACTATCCTTTAGAAGCATTTTTATTTTCTCAAGATCAATTAAATCTAAGTGTTCTTCAGATATCTTATACCTAAGACGAATGATCGCACCTTTTTTAAATTTTTTATTAACCTCATTTTCCAAAATATTCTGCAAATTCTCATCACCAACATCTGTAAGTTCACATTCAATAGTAATAAAATGCCGCGGAGAAGAAGAAATATATTTGTACACAAGTGGAGTATCTTTTTGTATTTCCAGGTATACAAATCCTTTATCTTCTTTTTCTTCCCCGAAATCAACCCTCTCAAGAGATCCAGCATATAAAATAAGAGGATTCTTTTCTTGTAACACCTGATGTCTGTGTATATGGCCAAATCCTACATAATCTAATTCAGATCTTTGAAAATAACTTAACGGGTAACTTAATACTTTACCAATTGATAAATCTTGTTCAGCTCCAAATTGTGCAGATTCTATAGTTCCATGACCGATTAATATGGCTGGATAAGTAGGATCCAGCTCCTCCATACATCCAAAAATCGCCTGTTTAACTTTCTCAAGCATCAAATTATCTTGCTCCTTAGAAGATAAACCCCTATATTCTTCTTTAGTTAATAATCTGCTTTTTGTAACATGAGGCAAAGAAATTATTTGAATAAAATCATTTTTAGTTTTAATTTTTTTAAGCTCAATTTTGTCAAATACAGTAATATGTTCTACATCTAATGTTTTATAGATATCCAGTGCATGTGAACCATCCACCTTATACAAAACATCATGGTTACCTACAAGCAAAATAGTCGGTATACCTTTTTTAGAAAGCAGCTTAATTCTTTTGGCAAATTCTTTTTGATAAATTGGCTCAGGAATAGCATGTTTATATGTGTCCCCTGTAAAAATAACCAGATCAACATTATTATCTATTGCAAAATTTACAGGTTGATCAAGAGCAGTGATAAAATCTTCAAACCTTTTATTTAAGCCGGATTCAGGATTAATAGAGCCATATCTTTCGCCACTACCAAAATGCAAATCGCTAAAATGTACTACTTTAAGAATTCCCAATTCCCTAATTCTCCAATTTCTAATCTCCAATATGCTATATTGTAGCCTATGCTCTTTCAGAAGCAATGTGAACAAAAAGCGTGGAATGAAATAGATTACGGACAAGTAAAAGGTTGGCACTGCTTGCCATTCTTAAAATTTTCTAATCTAAAACATCTATTTACAAGTAAAGCATATGATCTAAACTTAGCAAAACACCAACCAACTGTTTTTCCTGAAAAAAGTGTAGATAAAAACAGACAAATGTTGTGTAAAGCGTTGGGCCTTGAATATGAATCCCTTATAGTACTGCCAATCGTTCATTCCGATAACATTTTAATTTTAGAAAGTCCTACGCAGGAAATTGGTGAAGCGGATGCAGTTATTACCCACTTAATAAATATCCCGTTATTAATCACTGCTGCAGATTGTGTACCGATTCTTTTATATGTTCCGGAAAAAAATATCGTAGGTTTAATACATGCTGGCTGGAGAGGTACTGTAAATAAAATTGCAGAAAAAACAGTTGTTGCAATGCTTGAACACTACAGAGTAAGACCCTCACAAATTTATGCTGCAATTGGTCCAGCTATTGGAAGAAAAAGGTATGAAGTAAATGAAGATGTAGCACAACTACTAATAGATGCTACAGAATCCGAAGAGATTATTGATAGAATAGGAATAAAACCAAAAGCTGATTTAAAACTTGCAAATTATATTCAACTTGATAATGCAGGAGTTTTAAATATTTTCACCTCTGAAATGGATACGGCAGTTCATACAACAAAACTTTACTCACATAGAATTCAAGGCAAACGCGCCGGCAGGCAAGGGTTAATTGCTTGTCTGGTTCAGGAAACCTAATTTCCCTGGTTATTTATTTCTTGAAGTAGTTTTTGTGTTTCTTCAAAATTTGTAGTTTCGAAAATTCCCTGTTGCAAAAATGAATCTATAACCGGCTTTAAAGCAACTGCTTTATCAATTCTTGGATCAGAACCTTTTTCATAAGCACCAATTGCAATTAAGTCTTCAGCATTATTATAGGTTGCCATCATATTCCTAATAAAGCCTGCTGCCTGCTGATGCTCTTTACTGGCAATCTCAGGAAAAAGTCTGCTTACACTACTCAAAACATCTACAGAAGGAAAATGGTTTCTGGCTGCAATATGCCTGGATAAAATTATGTGTCCATCAAGTATACCTCTTACCGCATCTGCAATTGGCTCATTAAAATCATCACCTTCTACAAGTACAGTATAAATTGCTGTAATAGCACCTGTTTTTGACCTGCCGGATCTTTCTAAAATTCTTGGCAACATTGCAAACACTGATGGTGTATAACCTTTCATTGTTGGTGGTTCTCCAACAGAAAGCCCTACATCTCTTGCTGACATTGCAAGCCTGGTAACCGAGTCTGCCATTAAAAGAACATTTTTCCCCTGATCACGAAAATACTCCGCAATCGTTGTTGCAGTAAACAAACATTTTACACGAAGCATAGCAGGCTGATCAGATGTTGCAACAATAACAACTGATTTTTTAAGACCTTCTTCACCAAGACTCACCTCTATAAAATCCTGAACTTCTCTGCCTCTTTCACCAACCAGTGCAATTACGTTAACATCCGCATCACCATAACGTGCAATCATTCCAAGAAGTGTACTTTTTCCTACCCCAGATCCTGCAAAAATACCGATTCTTTGTCCAACTCCTAATGTTAAAAGCCCATCAATTGCTCTTGTTCCTGTGGAAAAAACTGTGTCAATTCTTGGTCTACCAAAAGCCTCTGGAGGCTCCGCATCCAGTGGTCTTGGCACAAGCTCTTCTATATTTAATTCTTTATTATCCAAAGGCTTACCAAATGTATCCACAACCCTTCCTAAAAGAGGATCACCTACCATAACCTCAAGAAGTCTTCCAGTTTGAATGATTTTGCTGCCTTGATGAACCCCTCTACCATCAACCAGTAAAAGCAAAAGAGAAATATCACCCCTAAAACCAACAACCTCTGCTGGTTTCACTTCACCTTGATCAGTTATCACCTGACACAATTCACCAACCATTGCGCCAGGTAGTTTTGCTTCAAGTAATAGTCCAACGACTTTATTTACATAGCCAGTCCATTTCCTAATTTCCCTTTTCTCAAGAGTTTCTTTTACTGCTATATGCAAATTATTTATGTAATCTTTATCTACTAAATTTTCAGACTCTAGTGACACCTTACCCCCTGCTTTTTATACCGCTCGTTTCGCGCGAACGCTCAACTCGCTTCTCTCTTTCGATGCAAAAAATATTCTTCACTAGAACATTTTTTGCTTGTCTTCCCATTCTCCAATTCTCCTTTACTTACCACTGGCAACCTTCCACTTATTATGCTGCTGGAACTGCTGCTCCTGCTTGTGATTGCTCCTGACCAATTGTCTCAAGCACTTGTACATTAAAATCAGGTGACAGTTCTGCATACGATAGTACATGTATGTGAGGATCAAATTGTTCAAGCAACCTATATAGTGGCAATCTTAGACCAGGACCACAAATTAACACGGGCTTTCTTCCATGCTTTTCGTTAATTCTCTTAGAAGCACGAGAAATCATTGTAACCAATTGTTGGATTTGTCTTGGATCTAAAATTAACACTAAATTATTCTCAACTCTTTGCAGAGATTCTTCAAGCTTTCGTTCAAGTGTAGGGTGAAATGCTACAGAGAAAATCTGCTTTTCTGCCGTAGCAAACTCCAGACAAATTTGTCTTCCAAGTGTAATTCTAATTTTCTCAGAAAGTAAATCAGGATCCTTAATACCTGCACACAAATCTTCAAGTCTTTCTAAAATATACTGTACATCTCTAATAGACACTCTTTCTTTAAGCAGATTTACAAATACTCTTCTTAAATCACCAACACTTATCAAGTTAGGAACTAATCCCTCAACAAGTTGCGTGTCTTTTTGTTTTGCTTGTTCAAGAACTCTCTTAACATCTGCTTTAGTAAGAAGCTCATCAATATTTCTTCTTACAACTTCTGCAAGGTGAGCTGTAACAACTCTTACTGCAGGCGTTGCAGGAAATTGCCATTCAATTTGTTCCAAGTAATCAGGATCAATCCAATATGCAGGCTCCTGCAGAGCAGAATCCCAGCCAGGTAGCGCACCAGGAGGTGGTTCTGAATATATCCTGTCCCAATATTCTCTTAAAACCAACATACGATCTGGATATGCTTCTGCAGATGCAACGGTTGTATCTCTAATAACTATCCTATATTCATTTGGATTTAAACTTGGTGCATCCATAATTCTTACAGATGGAAGTACATACCCAAGGTTTAATGTTAGCTGATGTCTAAGTGATGCGATTTCAGGAACGAGCGTACCTTGTCTTGCAGGATCTGCTATATCAAGCAAGTTTCTGCCAACCCAGATTGCAAGATTATCAACTTCAAGCAATGAATACATCATATCCGGACTGCTGGGATTTACTTTTGGTTCATTAATAGCTTGTTCCTGGCTTGCTTTTTGTTGCTGGGCTCTTATTATATGAACATAGGCTGCAAGTCCCCCACACAAAGCACTCATTCCCATAAATGCAAGAGTTGGCAACCCAGGAAAAAATCCTATCAAAAATAAAAGCACAGAGGCAAGAGAGAGTGCAGCAGGACGTTTCATAATTTGCTCTGCAATATCCTGTCCTAAACTTTCCGCATTGGAGGTTGATCTTGTAACAATGATACCTGCTGCTATTGAAAGAATAAGCGCTGGTACTTGAGCTGCAAGTGCATCACCAATGGTTAGAAGAGTATACTTACTAGCCGCTTGTCCCAAATCTAAGCCTTTTTGTGTAACCCCAATCGTTAAACCAGCCAAAATATTGACAATAATAATTACAATACCTGCAATAGCATCTCCTTTTATGAACTTACTAGCACCATCCATTGCTCCATAAAAGGAAGATTCTCTTTCAAGATCTGATCTTCTTTGCTTTGCTCCTTCACTGCTAATGAGCCCTGCATTGAAATCAGCATCAATTGACATTTGTTTACCTGGCATTGCATCCAATGCAAATCTTGCAGAAACTTCAGCAATTCTTTCCGCACCTTTTGTTACTACTATAAACTGAATAACTGTAATAATAATAAATATAATTACACCAACAACAATATTACCCCCTGCAACTAAGAGTCCAAATGCCTGCACAACTTCACCGGCATATCCTTCAGAAAGAATCAGTCTTGTTACTGCAACGTTCAAAGCTAATCTTACAAGAGTAGTAATTAATAGTACTGATGGCAATACAGCATAATCAAGCGGTCTTGAAATATAAAGTGCTATTCCTAAAGTTACAATTGCAAGAGAAATATTCATAGCAAGCGATATATCCATAAACCAAGTAGGAAGTGGCATCAAAATTAAAACAAGCAAGCCAAATACTATGCCGCCCACTATTATTTCTGCTGTTAAATTTCTTCCGCCCATTAATTTAAGTGCTTTTAAAATTCAATTATCCATTACCCAATTAAAATCAGGTAAGAAAATGCCTCTTACCTAATAAATCTATTACTTTTATACCTATTCATGACACCTTATTCTCTTTCCATTAGGTAACAGGTTGTTTAACATATGATTAAAATAACGGCAAAACTCACAAAAAATTAATAATTAGCCCCTATTTAAGCTATCTGAGGTATTTTCCATTAGTTTAGGGTATTCCCAGATATTATCAAGAATTAAATCTATAAACATAAGTATATATTGGCCAACCTAATTAAAATTTGATTCTACTCTGATCTCCATAAACATTTTCACGTGAACCATTAACCACTTCTTTTACATGATATGTTTTCTTATTTTGAGATTCATAATAAGTTCTCATTACAAGATCACATAAAATTCCCATAAGTAAAAGTTGAACACCCACTATTACAAAAACTGCAGAAAAAATAAGAAGCGGGGTTCCATCCAAATCAATGTGTTGAAATATTTTTAAATAAATTGAATACAGCACAAGTAAGGTTGAAAGCAAAAATGATCCCATAGAAAAGCTTCCGAAGAAATAAATAGGCTTTGTTGAGAAATCAGATAAAAACTTTATCACCAATAAATCTAAAAGTACTTTATATGTTCTTCCTAAACCATATTTTGACTTACCAAATATTCTTGGCTTGTGATTTACTTCTATTTCAGTAACCTTAGCACCATTCCAGGATGCAAGAACTGGAAGGAACCTGTGCAACTCTCCATATAACCTAACTCCTTCTAGGATTTCTGTTCTATATGCCTTTAAAGTACACCCGTAATCATGAAGCTTAATCCCCGAAACCCATGATATAAGCTTATTTGCAAGCATTGAGGGTAATTTACGATCAATAGCTCTATCCTGCCTGTTCTTTCTCCATCCACTTACAAGATCATAGCCCTCGCTAATTAAATTCAAAAGCTTTGGAATATCGTTTGGATCATTTTGTAAATCAGCATCTAAAGGAACAATAACATCACCTTTTGCATGATCAATCCCTGCAAGTATTGCTGCACTTTGACCAAAATTCTTTCTTAATCGAATAACTTTAAAACTATCATTTTTTAATGCTGCATCCTTCAATACATTAAATGTATTATCCACACTGCCATCATCCACAAAAACAACTTCATATGAATATTCAAAGTTACTAAGAAAATCATTTAAATCGTCAATTAACACTTTCAAACTTATTTCTTCATTAAAAGCAGGTTTTGCTAGATCGGATTTGCCAAATAAATTGGACACATCCTACAATTGTTTTACGGCTTTATCTCCTTTCTCCTGACACTTTTTGGTGAGTAAATCACACACTAAAGCTCACCTCAACTAACTCCCCTTTACTCGCTCCTATCTCCTTATTTATAATAGACTATTCTAACGTTAAGGTTTTGAAAAGAACAGATATTTATAATTTATTAAGGTCTATAAATATCTATTATTTTTTACTCGACAACACGGGTATGTCAGAAATTCGAGGATAAAGTGGGTGGCACCGGTGGGGTAGGAGTCAAAAACTGAGGAACGAAGTTTTTGAAGGGGACCCCAGAGGTGACAGGACCCGCGTCGTTTGTTATCCTCGAAATCTTTACAGACCCCGACAACACATATGATATTCTTAACCATCATGCTTAACCAAAAAGACGAAGAAATCAGAAAAAAGATTTCAATTGAACTTTGCGAGAATTTAGTGTATAGGTTAAATCCCTTACAAAAAAAAGAAACAAAAATAGGTGCTTTAATTGCTATTAAAAACCTCATTAAAGAGTCAAAGATTAATGATCCTATCCTTGAAAACTGCCTAATTGATGCCATTATAGACAATGATGTTGAGATAAGACTACTGATTCACCAAATTATAAAAGAAATAGCTAACCCACACATAATAGAACTATTGAAAATAAAACTTAACAACGATGAAACAAATGATTCAGTAAGAAAAGAAATTGAAGAATTGCTACATTCTTTTTAGGTAGAGGTATTGAGATCTTCAACAACTTCAGGGTGAGGTTTTATATTATGAGACTTACAGTGTTCAAGGTATTCTTTTGAACAAAAGCTAAACAATTTTTCAAATCTATCCTTATTCTCCATATCATACAAATATCCTTTAAGAACAGGAGGAAGTGATTTAATTGGCAATCTCTCAATGCCAATTTCTTTTTCAAAACAGACTTTTTTAAGCTGCTTGAGACTTTTTTTAATATTATTTTCTTTTCCTGCAAGAACCATTGTTACTGCATCTGGTCCATAAGTTTCAGCAGGTGAAACATTAACAACAAAAACTTTGTGTTGCATAAAATGACTCATTAGATCTTTTCCCATAAGATTAATTACTTTTTGAGAAGTTATAACTGCTGCATGAACAATATCATCTGAGTCTTTATTGTGTTTAAACTGTGACATATATCTTTCCAATTAATAGTATAGAACAGTACAAAACAGTTATTGCATAGGATCTATGAACTATTTTTACAAATGTAACAAAATTATTACCACTCAATACCTTTTGTATAGCCCTGGTAATGTTTCTCTATTTTTCCTACAATAATTGTAGTTGCAAGTTCTTTTAGCCATTCAGGGCAAAGATGACCAGTGATAACAACCATTGTATTATTATGGACATTTTTAAATAATGTTTTAGCAAATTCCTCTTTTATTCTTTGCTCTTTATGATATATAAGATCTGTAAATTCATCTAAACATAACAAATCATAATCACCAGAAGATATATCTCTTGCAAGATATTCAATCCCTTGTTCTAGTTTTGTCTGATCGTCATTTGTCCAGCCATCCTTATCTCCAAAGAAACGGAAGCTTCCATCTGTTCTAATTCTACTAACTCCTGCAAAAAAATAATCAAATTTATCTTTAAATATATTTTTTAAGACATCATATATTTTTGATTCGCTGGTATTCTCATAACACTTTGAAAACAAAATAATCTTTACCTTTAATCCAGCCCCCAATGCTCTAATCAAAAGTCCATTTAAAGCAGTAGTTTTTCCTGGAGCATACCCTAAATACAACCTAATTTTTTCATTCTTATCACTTTGTTTTTCATCTCTATTAATTTGTTGAGCACTATGTTGCATGGTTACAATTAATATATCAGCTATGTGCTTGAAGCATGCAGTTCATCTAGATACTTTTCCAATATTAACCTTGCAGCTTCAATATCTACATATTTTTTCATCTTTTTGCTGGATATATTACATTCCCTTAAATTCTCCTCGGCAGCAAATGAAGTAAGTCTTTCATCTATAGTTACAATAGAAACAGAAATAGTTGTTTTTAGTTTAGTTACAAAATTTTCAACACTTTCTGTCATTTTACTTTTTGTTTTATCCATATTTAGCGGAAGTCCTACAACAATGGCTTCTGCCTCTTTTTCTTCAACAATTTTTTTAATTTCTTCTATAAGATACTTATCACTTTTATTTTCAATCATAGAAAGTGGAAACGCAAATTTTTTTTCGGCATCAGAAATTGCAATTCCTACGTGCTTTAATCCATAATCAATTGCAAGAACACTTCCCATTAATTCTCCTGAATTATAGACTCTTTTTATACATTTCCCAAAAAACAATATTTGCAGAAGCAGCCAGATTTAGAGATTCAACATTTTTGCTATGAGGTATTTTAACAATCACATCTGATTGATTTAAAATTTCTTCAGGTAAACCTTTCCCCTCGTTACCAAATAAAAATAATTGTTTGCCTTTTTTTAAGTCTCTTAATTGAAGAGAGGATTTACTCGAGGTAGCAACAACCTGGTATTCTTTATTTTTTAACTCAGCAAAAACAGTTTTATAGTCACTCAGCTCAATACATGGCAGCTTAAACACCGCTCCTGCACTTGCTCTAATGGTTTTTGTATTAAACGGCTTAGCACAAGAACCCAAAAGAAATATTCCTGCAGTATCAAACGCTAATGCTGATCTTAAAACTGTACCAACATTGCCAGGATCCTGAACATCAACCAAACAAGAGATATGTTTACCAGAAGCTATTATGTCATTTAAATTCCAATTGGGTCGTGCAACAAATGCTATAACAGGGCTTTCTGTCGTAGGGCTTGAATCAGTGGTATAGAGAGAAGAAATCAGATCATTTTCCATATAAATTATTTCTGGATTTAATTGAGTATCAATAAGTTTTATAATTTCAGCACTATTTTTTTTATCAACAATAATTTTTGCCAGCTTACACGAACTATTTACAGCCTCAAGAAAAAGTTTCTTCCCTTCAACAACTATTAAATCAGCTTGTAAGTCACTAATTATACTTTTCACCTCTTTGTACAGAGGATTTTGTCTGCTTGTTATTTCTACCATCATGAGTGTGACAACTTTTTAAGAGCTGGTTTTAGATTCATTACCTTTATTTAATAAAACCCGTTCTATTAAATTAAACAATTCAATTGGGCTAAAGGGTTTAGTTAAAAAATAATCAGTACCAACTGAAATTGCCCAATCTTTATCTGATTGCTGCCCTTTTGCAGTAAGCATTATTATAGTTATATCTTTTGTAGCCGGATCATTTTTTATTCTTTCACAAACTTCAAAACCACTTAACCCAGGCATCATGACATCTAAAAGAATCAAATCTGGTTTCTCTGTTTTTGTTTTTTCTAGTGCTTCATTACCATCAGAAGCTTCAATTAACTCAAAAGATTTATTTGCATTTAAGGTTGCTTTTACAAGCAATCTTAAAGAAGGTTCGTCATCAGCAATTAATATTTTTGGCATAATAATTTTCTAAGTCTCCTTAATATAACTACCATAAAAATGAGATAAATATGCATCAATATACAAAATAGAGGGTTAACACCGTAAATTATCGGTAAAGTGTAATGCAATGATTCAAATAGTACCCTCTTGAATATTTCCCCTATTTATTGAAAAATTATCAATGTGACAAACAATACTAAAAAAAAGTTATTAATAGGAATCCAAACTTTCTTACCATCCATATCACATCCAAACGGAAATAAAATTATTGAAACACATGTAGAATCATTAGCTAAGCTAATCGAGTTATTAAATAAAACAGAATCAATTAAAACCACACTCCACTTAGGAAGCTCTCTTTTAGAAACATTAGATAAAAAATATCCTTCTTTTTCTTCAGCAATCAGCAATATGGTAGGTAGTAATAGGCTTGAGTTATTAAGTGGCGGAATGTACGAACCTCTTTTCCCTTTTATTCCAAAGGAAGACAGACAAATACATTTTATGCTTATGAATAGGTTTTTAAACCATACTTATGGTTATAACCCTACAGGAACATGGATTACTGAGTGTGTATGGGAACCGGGGTTAGCTTCTGATATTTCTAAATCAAGACTGCAGTACACCTGTCTTTCAAAAGACTATTTTACACAAGCGGGTTTAGAGGAAAAAAATATACAAGGATATTATGTTACTGAAGAAGAAGGAAGAAAAATTGCATTATTTCCAATTACATATGAGTTAAATAGTTTAATATCTCAGTTTAATCCTATACAAGCAATTGATTTTCTACAAAACGAAGAAAAATCAATTCTCTCATTATTTTTCAGAGGAATTATATCTTCTGAAAAAGAATTATCATGGTTAACTGAATTTTATAGCGAACTAAACAAAAGACAAGAAGTATTTGAAACAGAATTATTACATGATTTTTACGTACAAAACAAACCAAGTGGGAGAATTTACCTTACTACCCTTTTAAGTGCAAACATAAATAACGAGAAAAAACCTTGGAAATATTTTCTAATTAAATATCCAGAAGTTAATCTTCTACACAAAAAGATGCTCCGTGTTAGCAAAAAAATAAACTCTGCCAAAGAGGGTAAATCAAGATTTAAAGTTATAAAAGAAATGATTAACAAGGCACAAGATCTTCTTTTGCAAGGACAACATAACAGTACTTACTGGGATAATCCGCTTAGTGGTTTTTATATACCAGAAGAAAGATTTTTAACATATGAAAAGCTTATTAAAGCAGAAAATCTTATAGAAGCTGCATCACGAAAGACTGCTAGATGGGCACAAACATCAGAAATAGACTATGATTGTGATGGCAATGACGAAATTATTATAGAAACCGACACTCAAAATATTTATATTTCCCCTGCACTTGGGGGAACTATACTGGAACATGATTTTAAACCCAGTAATATTAATATTGCCAATTCAGTTTCGAGAAAGAAGGAATATTATCACACAGAACCACGTGGTTTAACATTCGATTTGTCTCAAAAATTAAACTTAACAGACCACATAATTAAAGATTATCCTTCTTTAGAAAACTGCAAAGGAAACAAATTAAATCATTTAACAGACAAAACTTTTAATCAATATGCTGTAGAAAAAATAAAAGCAAAAGAAGAGAGCTGTAAAACAGCAATGACATTAAGAACTATTCTTACAAAACATGATAAAACTCCTGAAATAGAACTCCAAAAAACTATCAGTACAAGAGCTGCCGACTCTTCTGTTCATATCTCTTATACAATTACCAACAAAAGCAGTGAAAGTATAGCTTTCTTTTTGGGAACAGAATTTAACTTATCTATTGCAAAGATACATGATGACAAAATTATAACTTTCCTTAATAATGATCCTACTCAACAGACCCCATCTCCTGGAATAAACACAGCAGAGGAAATAAAAGAAATTAACCAAATAACCATAAGTAACAAAAAAAACAATTTAGATATTTCTTTATCATGGAATAAAAAAGCTAATGTCTTCAAATATCCAATTGAAACATTATCATTCAAATTGAATGAACTGGTAAAATTTCAACAAGGATTTACCATATTTCCAATTTGGGAAGTTACATTAGAGCCAAATTCGATATGGGAAGTATCAATCATTCAAAATATATTAAATAAAACCTACGAAGGCTAAAACATGCAGGTAACAGGTGGAAAATTTAAAGGTAAAAAATTAGCAAACTGTAAATCAAAGTCTATAAGACCCGCTATGGGTTTGGTAAGAAAATCAATTTTTGACACATTGAAAAATCTTGTAAATGGTGCAAATGTATTAGATTTATTTGCCGGAACAGGTATTGTAGGTATTGAAGCAATAAGCAGAGGTGCAAAAAGCTTAGTAGTTGTTGATTCCAATCCACTATCAGTAAAACTAATGAGAAAAAATTTATCAATATGCAATATAGAAGCAACTGTAATCCGTGCCAAATTGCCTGCAGTACTTAATAGCAAAACACTTAAAGCTTACAAATTTGATTTAATATTTATTGATCCGCCTTACGGACAAAGTAATCTTATTGAAAACATATTAGAACAACTTATTAATAACTCTATTCTAAGCAAAAATGGACTTATCTTTATAGAATCTGAAGCAAAGAGTGATTTTACAATACCTGAACAGTTGGAAATATATAAAGAAAAACTGTTTGGAACCACAAAGTTAACAATTTTAAAAAAATAAGTTTTTAAGAAAGTAGCGGTTATAATAAACTCATGCCGATAGACACAAAATTCATAGGCAGAGAATATCCTCCCGTAACTTATGTTATTGGTAGAGAAAAAATAAAAGAATATGCAAGAACAATTGGAGATTTAAATCCTCTGTATCTTGATCCAGAAGCAGCAAAAAAATCAAAATACGGCTGTATAATTGCTCCTCCGATGTTTGTAGTTGTTTTTACAAGGGATGTAATGTTTAACATGTTCACAGACAAGGATTTAAAAATAAACATGGAACGTCTGGTACATGGTGAACAGGATTTTCATTTTCACAAAATAGTTAAAGAAAATGACACGATTAGTACTAAAGGTAAAATCAAAAATATTTTTGCAAAAGGAAATAATGATTTTATAGAACTGGAAACCAAGTCATTTAATCAAAACAATGAACTTGTAGTTGAAGGATTGTGGACCTTTGTAATTAGAGGTTAGTTTTTTTTCTTTTGTTTCTAAACACTAACTTTAAAGGAGTAGAGGAAAAATCAAACTTTCCTCTTAATTCCTTTTCTAAAAATCTTTCATATTGCGGTTTCACCAAATCAGAATCATTAACAAAAAATACAATTTCAGGAGGATTAACATTTGTTTGAGTAACATAATAAATCCTAAGAGCTTTGCCCCCTTTGCCAGTAGGTGGTGTAGTAAACAAAACAATATCTTCAACAGCTTGATTCAATTTAGCAGTTGGAATTCTTTTTGCATAATTAACAAATGCTTCTTCTATTAGTTCCCATATGTTATATACATTTTTTCGTTGAATTGCACTTGTAAACAGCACTTTCGAATATTTTACAAACTGCAATGATTCTAATATATAGTCAAGTATTTGATTTTGCACTTGTGAGCTTTTTTCTTCAACTAAATCCCATTTATTAGCAATAATAATCGAGGCTTTATTTCTGTTTTTAATCACCGATGCAATTTTTTTATCTTGATCTGTTATTCCTTCATTCACATCTAAAACCAAGGCAACAACATCGGAATTCTCTATTGCAGATATTGTTCTTACTGTTGCATATCTTTCAATATTGGTTGATACCCTGGATTTTTTCCTAAGTCCTGCTGTATCAGTTAAAATATATTCTTTCCCATGCACTTTAATTTTAGAATCTAAGCTATCTCTTGTTGTACCTGGGATTGAAGTAACAATAGCTCTTTCTTCATTAATTAAACAATTTAACAAGCTAGATTTGCCAACATTTGGTTTTCCAACTATTGCTATTTTCTTTTGTTCTTTACTATTTGCTTTGAGCGTTGATGATGTATCCGCAATTTCATCAAATATATCTGCAAGTCCTGCTGAACCACTCAATGCCGATACAGGATAAGGTTCTCCAAATCCAAGTGAATAAAATTCATAAATATTAGGAAGTTGTTTTTCTGTATCAATCTTATTTACTGCAAGAAATATATGTTTTTTGTCTTTTATCTTGCGTAATGCACCTGCAATTTTTTCATCCAGCGCCGTAATCCCACTGTTTCCATCAACCAGAAATAATATATAATCAGCTTCTTCAAATGCCATGTACACTTGTTTTCTTACACCAGATGTAATTTCATCATCATCCCCAAGAATTAATCCACCTGTATCAATTAAAGTTAGCTTCTTACCATTCCATTCAAAATTGTCATAAAGCTTATCTCTTGTAACACCAGGAGTATCATCAACAATAGATTTTCTTTGCTTTATTACTCGATTAAATAAAGTAGACTTGCCTACATTAGGCCTGCCTACTATTGCTATAATTGGTTGTTTTTTTAATTTCGTCATAGAACTTGGATTTATGATTATAACTTATTACTACCATCATAAGTCTTAAATCAAGGTAAAATAACCTTATGACAGTAAGTATAAATCTAAAAAACAAAACTTATAAAGTACAAACTATCCTTTGGGATCGAGATTCTTTCTTTATTGATCCAGAAAACTATTGGTCACGACTTGTTGCATCTATTGCACAAAGAATAGCAGAACATACAACAGATAACTGGAATAAATTTAATCTTGTCAGAACAAGGGTTATTAAATCCTTAGGCATAAATCCTGAAACACACAAGGTTAGTAATTCTGCACCTATTCTCTTACTTCCGGTCAACTGTTTTTCAACCATGCTAGCCAGCGAGTTAAGTGATTTATTAAGTGAAAAGAGTGCAGAAGAATTAAGTTTAATTTTTTATAAGCAAATTGAACAAGCAATTAAAGAATGTTCTGTATTTATAGCCAATGCAACAAACAATGACAATATTGCACTTACTCAAAATTTATCAGGGAAAGCAATTCAAATTTTAATAACAAATGATTCAGAATTAAACAATAATACACTTTTAAAAGCAACCAATACTCAGAATATATTCAGCAAGGCATTGACACAACTTAACAAGTTAAATCTTGATAGTCTCATTAATTCTAATTCATACTTAATTACATCAAATAGTTTTTTAGAGAAAATTTATTTAGAAAAAGGTATTCCAAATATTATAGTAGTTAAAAAACTAAGTGAACTCTCATTTGAAGTATCAGAAGACAATTCTCAAGTAACTGTCAACATAGATGGTGCATCAAAAGGCAATCCTGGTCCTGCAGGAATTGGAATAGCTTTTTATCAAAATGGGGATTTAATAAAAGAAATATCAGAAAATATTGGTAGCACTACAAATAATTTTGCTGAATATACAGCTCTAATTAGAGCATTAGAAATCTCACTGGAAAGTGGTTTTAATAATATTGAAATTAGATCAGATAGTGAACTTGTAGTCAAACAAATTAAAAAGATCTACAAAGTAAAAGATGCTGACATAAAGGAATTATATGATAAAGCAACCAGTCTAATAAGCAAATTACCGCATGTAGAAATTTATCATGTCAAAAGAGAAGAAAACCTAAAAGCTGACAAACTTGCTAATAAAGGAATCAAATCTGCATAGCTACAAGAGCATTAGTTATAACTTGTTCCTCTTTTTGATTTGCAACAATAATATCAAAAGTGAGAGTATCCTTTTCTAATCCGGATACTTGTCCTTTAACAGTTAAGGTATCTAGTGGCTTAACAATAGAACGAAATCTCACCTTTAGTCTTTTTAGTTTTCCAGGATCTTCATCCTTGACAACTGCTCTATAGACATAAGCCATTGTACAAAGCCCTTGTAAAATAATTCCACCTAAGCCTGCTTTTTTGGCATACTCATCATCAATATGAATCGTGTTGTAATCACCGGAAGCTCCAGCATAATAATAAGGTTGATATTTATCAACTTGAACTTCAAAATCTTTGAGTTTGTCACCTTGTTTAAAATTCATACAAACATTATACCGCCGTATTAATCTTCATAGACCGGTATTAAGCCAGAATAACGAACAATTTTTTGTCCTTGGGGAGTTGAAATCCAATTCACAAAATCTTTAACCTTATCTGGTGGTTCTTTTAAAGTTACAAGATACAAATAATGTGCAAGCGGATAATCACCATATCTAATTGCAATTTCATTTAGCTGGTCTCCCTCAAAAGGGGGCACGGCAAGAGAGTTTTCATAGCTTTTTACTTTTAAATATTTAATGCTTTTATCATCCATATTAAAGTTTTTTGAATTAATACAGCTAATTGCACCAACATTGTCCGAGATTGCTTTAATAATATCTTTATTACTATTAATGCGACGAACTGATGCTGCAAATTCATCTCCACCTAATACTCTATTACGCACAAAATTATTAGTCCCACTGCCCTTTTCTCTGGTTATAGAAATTATTGGTGCATTTGACCCACCAAAAGTTTTCCAGCTTGATACTTTTCCATTAAAAATTGACTTGAGCCCCTCAAGACTAATAGACTCTAGTGGATTATTTTTATTGACAGCCACAATTAATGCATCTATTGCAACCCTATGTTCAGCCAGTTCCATGTCTTGCTGTTTTGCTCTTTTATGATCTACAAACGTAAGTGGTCTGCTTGAATTGGCAATATCAATTTTTCCATCAATTAAACTATCTACTCCAACATCTGAATCAGATGCTAGTAAACTTACATGATATTTTGGATACTCAATATTAAATGCATTCTCCCACCTTCTAGCCACAGACAATAAACTTGTAGAACCTGATATTCTAAGAGTATGCGGATCTCCTGTATCAAAATATCTTTTTGTTTCTGTAATTTGCTTTAAGACTTTACTACTATCTACCTGCTGTTGAATACTGTTACCTGCTTTAGTAAAAATTTGACTTAAAGAAGGCTTTTCATTAAACACAAACTTTTGAAGCACCCCATAAACTCCAATTATGAGCACAATAAGAAACACCACATAACATAAAAGCATTACAAGCCCGACTGTTTTGTTCATGGATGTCATATTTTGAGTTGCATTACCAGGAATACTGATTAAATCCGGCTCTTGAGGTACATTACCTGGAAAACCATCTGCAAGAATTTTCTTTATTTTAGTAGCTGCTTTTAAGAGAACCTTGTTTATCTGGTCAACAGGAATATTTAATCTTCTAGCAATCTCAGATTCATCTAAACCATAAAAATATCTAAATTCAAATATCTCTTGCTCTTCTTTTGTTAAATAATTAATAGCTTTCTTAATATCATTCTTTAGCTTTAAAATCTCATCTACAACTTTTCTATTTTGAGTCCCATTTGGCTTAAACTTCAATATAACTTCAAATGCTTTTTGATCTAGCTCTTTGTCAACATTTTCAGGCATACAAGATATTCTAGCGTATCTGATAATCCTGATTAAATAATTATATTTTGCCTAGGTCTTGTGGTTTTTGGGGTTCTGTTTTCTTTACAAATCCAGGAATTTCTGGTTTATTTAATTTATATGCTTTGCAAGTAATCTCAATCAATGTGTTAGTAGTATCAGGTGACACTAAAGATGCCCATTCTTTTTCAAAATAATTTTCAATAGTTTTTCTATCCATAATTCTCATTGTAAACAAAAAGCCACCGATATGGGTGGCTCTTTAAGTTATATTTAAAAATATTTTTTAACCAAGTGCAAGATCATTTAGTCCAGAGGAAGTATCACCTTCATACTTCTTAGTAGTTTCACTAGCTAAAAACTTTTGCAGATTAGGAGAGTTAGTAAATTTAGCTGCTGCTTTTGCATATTTAGGAGCAGAAGAAGAGTTTGCAGAACCTTTTACTTCCCCTTTAGAAACCACTTCTGATGGGGGCTGAATAGGCGTTGAACCTACATTTCTTATTGGTTGATTTCCTGCTTTATCTATTGCCATGAGTTCCTCTACTTTCTAATTATATTCTACCTACTTTTGTTAACCTTTCTTTAAACTGACCACATAAACTTACGCTTATATAAGGTACTAGGTTATTAAAATTTGATACTATGAAATATTAATTTTTTTTAATCTTTCAGATTCCCTTCTTTATCGCCTTTTTAGCGTAAAATACCAGGTTTTTAAAATAATAAGAGGTTCAGACTTATCCTCTGAACCTCCAATCTTCACGATTTCAAGACCTCATGACCTCAAGACTTCTTATACAGCCATTGACTGCAGATCGTCTTTCGTTCTCTTATTGGCATTTTGCCTTAAGGTATCAATAGCTTCAAGCATTTTACCATTTAAAGAATATGAAGCAGCTATTTGCGCATGTCTTAATTTTGCATCATGCATAATTGTTGACATATCAGCTATTGCTCTTCCATATATTTTGTCACTCATTACATTGCCAGCATACTTACCTATTTGGTTACCTATAGCAAACCCAAGAGCAAGTCCAGCTGGTCCACCAAGTGCTCCTGCTGCAAGCCCCATTCCTGAGCCTAATGCTGCAAATTTTTGTTTTACCTTTGCAGAACCAATTTGAAGCTCACCGGTCTTTGCTAGTCCATCCATATAATCCTGGAAGTTAGCATTTAGTAGTCCTTTGTACTCATTTTCCTTGCCAATGTTATCTAGCATTAGCTGGGTCAATGTTTCTGGCATTCTAATATACATTTGTATACTCCTTAATAAATAATCTAAAGGCTAAGTAACTTAGTCTTTGATTAACTCCCATGCTTTTTTAATACTTTCTTTTTCGTCTTTAATGACGTTGAACCAAAATTCTTCTTTTTGAAGTTGGTTACCCATCTGAGCTCTAGCTACTGCAAGAACTTGCCTTGCTGCATATGGATCACCATAGCCTAAAACAGCTAGTTGAACCATTTGCTCAGCAAACGTATTATCTTGTTGTGCTTGTGCAACACCTTCTTGTGATGATGCTAACTCAGAGAATGGATTTACATAACTTATAGTTGGCATAACTCCTCCTAAATAAGATTTTCTTCACATCGCTGCTTGCGAATGACTACATTAACCGTGAGTTTAGTTAAAAGAAGGTAATGAAAAATATTAATTTTTTTTAATTCAATAGATTTGAAATAAATGTACTGCTTAAACAACTAACCAGTCAAACGATTAATGATTGAAGGTGCTGTCCAATTTACTTGGCAGCACCGATCGAACGAGAAAGATCGGTACACGGAACGCAAAGGGCGCAAGCCCGGAGCGATATAAAAAAACAAAAAGACACACGCCTTTCGGTTGTGTCTTTTTGTTTTTCTTTTGCAAGATACTTCTACGCTTATTTTTACGTAGATTATGATCTCTTGGATAGATCGTGTGTATCTTTTTCTGCCTGCTTATTGGAGTCAACGATTTGATTCCAGAATTGCTCTGCAGTTCTAAGCTCACCTTCGTAAGCTCTTGCTCTATAGAGTTCTTGACGAACTGCGTTTGCATCTGTGTTATCAACTCCTGATATTGGATTAATTGGTTGCTCCAGAATCAAAGCAGTTAAAAGTGCTTCTAAGTCTCTAACTCTTTGCTCTGCTACAACAATCTTGCTTCTAATTTCCGCAAGACGTGAGGATGGGTTTTTATCCCCTGTATCCCCTGTTAATGGAATTGGTACTATTGATAGTAAAAACATGATTTATTACCTTCCTTTCTTAATTCAAGTATGTCCTTTAATATCGACCTCAAGCCGGAAAGCTTTAAGCGATTTGCAAGTATTAACCAGCTAAACGGTTAAATTAAAGTAATGGCCCTAAAATCAAAAAGATTAAATTTTTTTCATAATTAGGTGTATCCCTTATCAAATCTAGAATTCAGAGACATTCATACATGGTTACATTCTTTATACATTCATATAACAACATAAAACTTACATATCCTTTACAGCATAAGAAAAAGATATTAACCAACTCTTAAGGGAAAGTCCTACAAAAAATAAATTTTTTAGGGTTGTATAAAGCCAATTAAAACCTAGTTAAACAATAAAAAATAAGGTTTACCAACTTAAATCACTCTTATAACAACAAATTTCAAGCTTGTTAATTTTTAAATCTTTTAGGGTAACCGACGAAAATATTTTTTCACTAACTGGGTAATCAATCATTAGTCCCATTTTATCGGGCATAGAAAAATACTGAAAGGGTAAGGACAATGAGAAAAAATAAAAGATTAAATTCTTTTCTTGCAATATTGTGTTCAATACTAATACTTGGTTATTCAACACCAGGTGCATTTGCAAAGAAAACCAGAGTCACACTTAAATTAAGATCAACAGAGGTTAATGCAAGTGTAATTGATCCATCAAAAAACGTTTTGACTATAGAAAGTGCTTCTAATCTAGATACAACAGTATCAATCAAGCCTTCAAAAAGAACATTAAAAAATGGAAAGCCAGTAAATATTGAAGGTGAGTTAAATGATGATGGAAACTTAGAAGTAGATCTATCAGCACTTGGCCCAGCAAACTTAATTCCAAGTGGGGATTATATCGTTCTTGCAAGACAAGGAAAGAAAAAGTTAAAAGCAACTTTTAACTACAATGCTCCTACATTACTCGTAGGAAGACTAATTGTGCCTGTCCCTGCAT
>JACOTS010000040.1 GCA_016178265.1 Candidatus Melainabacteria bacterium | reverse complement strand
GTAATCTCTGCTTTATTAAAAAAATCACAACCTGTTGTAACAGGCAACATTGTAGAGAAACCTATAATTGCACTACGTACTAAATTGCTTCCATAAACTCGCATGAATAAATTCTCCTTGATTAATAATCTATTATGGTACCCCCAACCGGATTTGAACCGGTGTTACCGCCGTGAAAGGGCGATGTCCTAGGCCACTAGACGATGAGGGCAGTTTTATAACGCTTCGACGTTGCTGCGCAAACGTCTTGCTATTTTGCTGCATCAATTATCGACGCTCCAGATTGTCGCTTACGGACAATCTTTCACTTTATTGAACATCAGGATTCAACACTAAGTGATTGTAGATTAATCTATCGTTTATTTCAAGCTTTATACAGTATCTCATATACAGTATCCCGCAGATAGTATCTGAAACGGTATACGAGATACGGTATACGAAATACTACTCTTTCATTCCTGTCATAGTAATTCCCTGAACAAAAGTTTTTTGTGTAAAGAAAAAGATAATTATAATAGGTAAAACCGTTACCGTAGCTGCTGCCATAAGGAGCGACCACTCTGTACCACCATGCTGAGCTTTAAATTGCTGCAGGGCAAGAGACAATGTATATTGATTTTTATCAATTAAATAAATGGATGGCTTTAAAAGATCATTCCAAGTAAGCAAAAACTGAAATAAAGCCACCACTGCAAGTGCCGGTATAGAAAGCGGCAAATATATTTTTCTATAAATACTAAACTCAGGACAACCATCAATTGATGCAGCTTCATGTAAATCTCGTGGAATAGTTAAAAAGAATTGCCTAAGTAAAAATATATAAAAAGCATGCCCGCAAAAATACGGAGCAAGCAAAGGAAGGAATGAACCATACCAACCTAATTTTTGAAAGAGCACAAATTGAGGCACAAGCGTAACCATTTCAGGCAACATCATAGTAGCTAAAGTTAAATAAAAAAAGACATCCCTCAATCTCCATCTTAGAACACTAAAAGCATATGCAGCCATTGATGAAGAAATAACTGTGCCAACAACATTTAATACACACAAAAATAAAGTATTTTTAAATGCAAATAACAAATTAACTTGCTCAAATGCTCTTACATAGTTTTCCCAAAACACTACCTTTGGAAACCATAGAACATCTTTTAAAAATAACTCGTGCGGTGCTTTTAAAGAGGTTGATATCATCCATAAAAGCGGAATCATAAAAATAAAGCTTATAAAAAGCAAAATAATGTGAATTATCAATTTATTAACAGATAAAATAGAAAAATTAGGTTTCATATTAAAGGGCTATTTTAGATTTTAGTTTTTTATCTTTTGCTTCAGCAGTTGCATTCTCAGGCTGTTCATCATTCTCACCATTAGCATTAACAGAAACCTGAAATTCAATAAAATCAATGTCATCTTCCTGAAACTTTCTAAGTGCAATAATTTGAGCACCCTTTACAAGCTTTGCCGTGTAATTTAAATTAATTGAAAAATTCGCTACCGAATCAACATTTAATGCCCTGCCAAATACATCAATTCTCTTATGCCTAATCTCAAGCCTATCAATCCAAAGCGTTTTAGGAGTCATGTCTGCTATCTCTCTAAATATTTGAGACCATGGCATTCTTCTTTCTATTAAGTCTGATAAGTAATTTATTTTTAGATCTAACACTTTGTTAACATTTTGATTTGCAGAAACCTCTGTTAATCTCTTTTCAAAAGTTTTTACCCTGCCTTCAAAAATAGATTTATCTCCAATAACAGATGGCAAAAGCAGAGTTTTAATACCTAGCCCTGATGCAAAGGACAACAAAAATACAAGGATTGAAATTAATGCATACTTGCTAAGCAAAGGATCCAGTGTCTTACCTTTAAACTTAATAGGAATATTAAATGAAAAAGCTTTTGATGGCGTAAACCCCTTAAAGATTCCCCCAAGTGTTGAAACTGATGCTTTTGGGGAATCAAGTAAATTAGGTAATAAGCCTGCCTCAATATCACTGCCTTGCACAGCTAAACCTATTGCTGACAATAGTTCAATAGGACTATTTCGCTTAAACACTTTTCCTTTATCAATTACATCATCAGGAATACCTAAAGATGTAATATTAGGAAGCGAAGATAGGTTTACATCCATAACAAATGGTCCACAAGCATATATTTGAGAGATTTGAGCACCAGACAGTTGAGATTGAATTAAATTTATAGATTGGAATACCTGATCATTAAGCTGCAGAGTTAAAAACAAATGTTCATAAATAGGATCCAGCCCAGACCAAACAACAAGCTCCGACTTTATTTGCGATACCCAAAGCGTTGCTTTTAAACCAGCACCAGGTTGGTGTACCAAAAAGTATCTAAGACCAATAAATGCTGGGGTAACAATGTGAGGTTTTAGCCCGGCTTTTTTAACAATCTCTAATATTGATTGCAGGGCATTGTATTTCATTGAAATGCCAAGTACATCAATCCTATTTACACCATCATCATCTTGTCTTGAGGTGCTGCTTAAAGAAGTCCAGGCACATATATCACTTGCCTCATCAACATTTCCTTCCTGAGCAACAATAAGTCCAATTTCAGCCTCAGGTATAGTTACAGGAATTGGAACAGGAAACAACTTAAAATATTGCATGGATAAGCCAACTATACAATCTTTAGTTGTAATATGCGATGCTCTGATTGTTTGCTTTAAATATTGGATAGTTTTATTTAAATCATCAAAAACAGGGATATCCAATCTAAAACTATTTAACAAAACAACAGAATTTTTTACAAATTGTACTTCAGTTGCAACAATTCCGCTTTCGCATATCTCAAGTGCAAGAATCTTTTTAAATTTCTTTCCTGTTTTTGTTTTGCCTGCCATAGTTAATTACTA
Organism: Candidatus Melainabacteria bacterium; assembly: GCA_016178265.1. Taxonomy (GTDB): domain Bacteria; phylum Cyanobacteriota; class Vampirovibrionia; order 2-02-FULL-35-15; family 2-02-FULL-35-15; genus JACOTS01. The sequence goes on along the minus strand of JACOTS010000040.1, from coordinate 17,533 downwards.
ATAAATCATTATAATAATAAAACAAGCTAGCACAATATATGGAACAAAAGGGACATAATGTGCATATTCTGATTCTAATTTAATATTTTTAGTGTTAATGAGTCTTTTATAGATAAATTGCAATAAGAAAACAAATAATCCAAGAATTGATGCTAAAAACAAAGACAAAAAGGCAATTTTAAAACCTAAAAATACACTTATAATTGCAAGGACTGTAACATCACCCCCGCCTAACACAACTGCAGTCTCTGCTTTACTATCTTGATTGGGAACTCGTAGATTAAGGAATTGAATACCAATAAGATAAAATAGAATTTCACAAAAAAGATATATAAGGCCAACTCCAACAAACAAATCCTTAATTAAAGAAATGTCGAAATCCACAAATAAAGCTTTTACAAACAAAGTCATAATCAACACAAAAGATAAAAACCACAAAATGGTATTTAGTTTTTTTCCAAACGATAAAAATTTAACAGCAAGAAAATAAAGAATTATAGGGATGGAAACTAAAATAATATTTTGATAAAAAAAGAAAATCATAAGCCATAAAACAAGAGGAACAGAAATCAAATTAAAATCAGACTCTTTTTTTAAGATCCATGCAACAAAACCAATAAAATAATCAACACAAAGGAATAAAACCCCAAGATTTATCACTGGCAAAATAAAACTTTTATCAAGGAGTGAAACAGCAACCATTAAAACAAGTATTGAAGTATAGGATATGAAATGAGGGATTATTTTATGCTTTAAATCAAAAAGCACAAGCAAGATTAAAGCAAATACAAAATAAACAAATAAGAGCATTTGAGGAAAAGCAAGTTTATCTCGAATTGCAACTGAAACCAAGCCAGAAACAACCAAAGCAATAAGAAGCTCAGTAATAAAATATTCACTCTTAATTTTTACTCCGCAAAAAGAACACTTACCTTTCAGTAAGAAAAAACTTAAAATAGGAATATTCTGCCACCAAAGAAGCTTTTCTTTACAAGAAGGACAGTATGAAGGTTTAAAAATTACCGAGTCATCGGAATCATATCTATCAACAATAAGCTTCAAGTAACTTGCAACTGATGCAGATATTGCAAAGGTAAAAATATAAAACAAAGTTTTCAACAACATATCTTATTAACTTATTAATACTCCGCTTTCCTTATCAAAAAAATGAGCATATTTAAGATCAATAGAACACTTTATAGCTGTCCCTTGTTTGACATTAAGCAAGCTATTTAATTTAATACAACATCTTTTATTTACATGCTCATGAAATGTTGCATAAATTAAATACTCATTCCCTAACATCTCTACCAAATCTACTTTGCCATTTAATACAATACCTATATCCAAATCACAGAGAGCCAAGTGCTCCGGTCGAACACCAAGCAGTATATCCTTATTTAAACAATTCTTTTTCAACATAAAATTATAAATGTTTTCCGGTATGTTTACTGAAAAGCTTTGTTTACCCACTGAAATATTGTTTTTTGAAGATATCTTTGCATCAAAGAAATTCACACCAGGATTACCAATAAAACCAGCTACAAAAGCATTCCCAGGATTATGATAAATATTATGAGGTGTGTCTATTTGCTGCACCCTCCCATGATTTAATACAACAATCCTATGACCCATTGTAAGTGCTTCAATTTGATCATGGGTTACATAAATCACCGTAGCATTTAAAGAAGAATGCAATTTTAAAAGTTCTGTTCTCATTTGGGTACGCAACTTTGCATCTAAATTACTTAACGGCTCATCCATTAAAAATAATTTTGGTTTTCTAATAATTGCTCTTCCAAGTGCTACCCTTTGTCTTTCACCACCAGATAAGTCTCTTGGTTTTTTAAGCAAGTGTTGTGAGATTCCTAAAAGTTCGGCAGTTTCATTTACATTTTTATCAATCTGATCGCTTGAAAGTTTTAACATTTTCAGCGGAAATGCTAAATTATCTTTAACACTCATATGAGGATATAAAGCATAGTTTTGAAAAACCATTGCTATATCTCTATCTTTCGGCAATAGCTTATTTATTTTTTTGCCATCAAGACAAATCTCTCCTTCGGACGGATTTTCAAGACCTGCAATAACCCTAAGAATTGTAGATTTTCCTGAACCAGAAGGACCAACCAAAACAACAAACTCACTGTCATTAACCGTAACATTCACATCTTCCAAGACAGTTGTATGATCAAACGTTTTTTTTATATTTTTTAATTCTAGCTGTGCCATGAATTTACAACTATCATCATACCCCTGCATTTAAGCTTGATGGTTGAAGATCCTTTGCAATGTAATGAAACGCTTTAATTACATAATCAATATCTTCTTCGCTATGCGTAGAAATCGGCGACAATCTAATTAGTGGAGTCTTAACGGAAGGAGGTCTTATAGGTGGTGCCCAAATATGACACTCTTCAAAAAGTCTTTTAGATACTTTCAATGCTTCTTCAATTGAATTAAAAAATATAATAATGATTGGTGTTTGCATCGGTGCAATTTTTAACTTATAAATTTCCGAAAGTCCTTCATGCAGCTTTTTTGCATTTTGCCACAACTTTTCTCTTCTCCAATCACTTTCAGCAACAAGCTCAATAGCTTTAAGAACAGTACCTACAACACCAGGACTGGAACTAGTAGAAAACATAAATGTTCTAGCTTTATTTTTTAAAAGTTCAATTACATTTTTTGGCGCTACGCAAAATGACCCTTCAACGCCAACAGCCTTTGAGCAGGTGCCAATTCTAATTGGAAACATATGCTCCATTTTTAATTCAGATACATATCCAGCACCTTGAGCACCAAAAACCCCAATCGCATGAGCTTCATCTACGATAGGAATAATTTTATATTTTTCTGTAACCTTTGCAATTTCAGAAAGTTTTGCCAAATCACCATTCATACCAAATACTGAATCAGTAACCAAAAAGCTCCTATTGTATTTCCCTTCATTACTTTGAGCAAGCTTTTCTAATTCTCCAATATCATTATGGTTATAAACAAACTTATGTGCACCTGATAAACGAATTCCATCAATAATTGACGCATGATTCAATTCATCTGAATAAACAGCATCTTGGGGAGAGAGCAAAGAACTAACAACACCAACATTTGCAGCATAACCAGAAGTAAAAAACAAGGCTCCCTCTGATTTTTGAAAAAGAGCTATATTGTCTTCAAGTACCGTATGTAGTTCCAAAGTACCGCTAAGAAGCCTAGATCCAGTACTACCAACACCATATTTAGTAACCGCTGCTTTAGTTGCATTAATTAAATCAGGATGATTTGTAAGTCCAAGATAACTATTAGAAGCAAATTGCAACACCCTTTGACCTGAAGAAAGCTCTACCCACGGGCCATTTGCAGTAATAATAGTTTTTAATTCACGTTTTAAATTTAAAGATTGAAGTTTATTTAATTCTTCATCAATATAGTGAAAGTCATACATGCCTTAATTGTAATATTTGAAGGTTGTCATTCTGGGCTTGACATTGCATAGCTGAAAATATCTGAAGTCTTGCTCCAACGCTTAAAAAGAGAATGATCTATCTCAAATAAATCTAATACCTTGCCTATGACAAAATCTATAGAATCAGTAAGAGTTTTTGGTTTTGAGTAATATCCAGGAGATGCCGGTGCAATGACAGCTCCTACTCTGCTTAATTTTAAAAGATTTTCCAAATGAATGGTATTAAATGGCATTTCTCTTGGCACAATAACCAATTTACGTCTTTCTTTAAGACACACATCAGCAGCTCTTGTAATTAAATTATCAGATGTCCCGGAAGCTATAGCACCAACAGTACCCATACTGGCAGGAATAATAACCATACCGCGTGTCTTAAATGAACCACTGGATATTGATGCAGCAATATTTTTGTGATCCCACACAGAGAAATATTCATCTGATATATTTAGTTTCAAATGCGATAAGAGCTGCTTCTTAACTTCATTCAAATTAGAAGAAAGGCTTAAAGATAACTCTTGAGCCATGACTCTCTTTGCACTATTTGAAATTACAAGCTCTACGCCATACTTATGTTCAAGTAAAAACTGGAGCAATCTTAAACCATAAATTGAACCACTAGCCCCGGAAATAGCTAAAACGATAGGTAAATTAGTACTGTTCTTGTTATCCATAATAGAAGTTTTATGGACACAATTATACCTTTTATAGATATTTAACTAAGTATTAAAAGCATTAAAACAAGCAAATATTATAGTTTTAGGCAGATTTAAGTATAAAAAGCTTAAATTTGTATAGTAAAGTAGAATTATTAACTACTTTGTAATTTGTTAATGATTCTATGTTATATTTTGAGATGTGGCTTGATTACATGGGCACAATATAAGTGTAAAATCAATGCTGTAACAAGTTTTTCATTAGAGATTTATCAAGTTTAGTTGTGCGACAAAAGGTTTTTCTAAGTGAGAATGTTTAAAACTGACAAAAGTTTAGGATATGTAATAGGACTTATCAATGCTTTGTAATTTCTCTAGTTGTAAATTTTAACCAGTAACAATGATTTTCCATAAGACATAAATGAACACATGACTATAAGTGACTATAAAGATTTATCAAGTATAGAAATTAACTAAATGGCTTTTGAAGCCGGAAGGAAGGAATTATGAAATCGTTAATTATATCTGAGAAAGACAAAATTGCTGCAATTATGGAAAACGAAAGAGCAATTGAATTCTTTGTACACAAAGGAGATTTACTGCTTGGTGATATATATACTGCAAAAGTAGAAAATATTATGCCAAGTATTGATGCTGCCTTTGTCAATTTAGGCAATAACAGAATGGGGTTTCTGCATGCCAGTGACATTCCGGGGCAAGGCAGACTGGAAGACCGAATTCAACCAAATCAAAAATTATTAATTCAAATAGTGAAAGAACCTACAGGTAACAAAGGACCAAGAGTAAATATCTCAATTACACTGCCAGGAAGATTTTTAGTAATGACTACAGAAAATACAAATATTTCAATAAGCAGAAAAATTGTAGATTATCAGGAAAGAAACAGACTTAAAGCAATTGTTACATTACTAAAACCACCAGGCGTTGGTGTAGTCATAAGAACCGAAGCAGATGGCAAAGACGAATATGATCTTGAAGAAGATTTTAAAATGCTCTGGGATAATTGGAAAAATATATCAGACAAACATGAAAATCACAAATACCCAGGGCTTGTTTACAGAGATCAGGACTTTATATACAGAGTGGTAAGAGATGCTTACACTGCTGAAATAGATCAAATAATAGTTGACACAACATACGGACAAACAAGAACCGGTCAATTATTAAAAAATTGGACAGGGAAAGATGTTGAGATTATTCAACACAAAGATGGCAACATACTTTCATCTTACGGGGTTGAAAGAGAAATCAGAAATGCACTTGAAACAAGAATTAACCTGCCAAGCGGTGGTTACCTTTTTATTCAAACTACAGAAGCAATGACTGTTGTAGATGTAAACTCCGGAAAATTTACAAGCTCAAGAACCTTAAGAGAAACTGTTGTAAAAACGAACCTGGAATCTGCTCATGAGATTGCCAGACAATTAAAGCTAAGAAATATTGGCGGGGTAATTGTTGTAGATTTTATTGATATGGATGCAAGACAAGACAGGATAACAGTACTTGAAGCATTTGAAAATGCATTAAGCACTGACAAATCTAAACCACAAATTGGTCAGTTAAGCGATCTTGGTTTAGTTGAGCTTACAAGAAGACGACAAGGTCAAAGCTTAATGGAAATATTTAGCAGGCAATGCTCCCATTGCAATGGAAAGGGACTAATAGTTAATATTAGCAGTGGGGATTCTACCAGAGATAGGGACAGAGATAGCTCTAACGGTAGAAGAGGTGATAGAGACAGAGATCGCAGAGATTGGCACAGAGGTAGACAGGATCATAAACCGCGCCATTCAATGCAAAAACAAGATTCAGAAGAAACACAAGAAGAAACACAAACCGACACAAGGGTAGAAACAAAACTGGAAGAAGCACCACCAGAAACTGATGAGGATATTCCAGAAGATAACAACGAAGAAGGAATTGAAGACATTGAAAATGAATTTGATGATGATTCAGAAAACGAAGATGAAGAATCAGGCGAATTTGATGAATCTTACGAACAAGAAAGAAAGTACAATGTAAAAGAAGAGGACGTATCAGGAGTATTCACTTTATCTCCAAAAGAATCCGAAGAAAATGAATAATGCATATTCCCCTTCAATCGATTCATTGCATGAAATAGATAACAGCCACGACAGGCAAAACATAAAACTAGGACTTGGGCGTATCAAGTCTTGTTTAAATAGTATTGGCAATCCTGAAAAAAAATTCAAATCAGTAATTATTGGAGGCACTAATGGAAAAGGATCTGTTACGTACTATTTATCAAATTTAGCCTATAGATACAGCAAGCTAAAAATAGGAAGATACACCAGTCCTCACTTAGTATTTTTCAATGAACGATATGTCATCAATGAAACCCCGGTAACAAACGAAAAGCTAAATAAAATAGCAGCTGAAAGTATAAGACAAATCAAGGAGTTTGAAAAGAAAACAAATGAAAGACTTACCGCATTTGAGATTTATACAATCATTGGATTTAATTTATTTGCAAGAGAAAATGTTGATTTAGCATTTATAGAAGTAGGTATGGGAGGCAGATTAGATGCAACAAATGTAGTAGAACCAAAAGATACTATATGTTCAATAATCACAAATGTTTCATTTGATCATAAGAACCATCTGGGTTCACGCATTGAAGATATTGCTTATGAAAAAGCAGGAATAATCAAAGAAAATAATCATACAATAACCGGAGCAACTGATATTGCACTTAATATTATTCAAGAAAGGGCACAGGAATTAAATAATGGGTTACTAAAAATTAAAACCACAAATCCTGCAAGCAATTACATCGAAAAAAACATAGGAATTGCACTTACCACATGGAAATTAATAATAGAAAAATTAGGAATTGATGAAACAATTAAGGATGATAAAGTTACATTCTTAAAATCTCTTCAATATGCCGGAAGATTTCATTTATTAAATGAAAAGTATTTAATAGATTGCGCACATAATCCTGATGGCGCTATAGAGCTCAACAAACTACTAGATGAATATTATAGAGACAAAAAGAAGATATTTATTATTGGAATGCTAGATAAAGAATATGACATTTTTATTTCAAATTTAATTCCTAAAAACTCAACCGTAATATGCACCGAGCCAAAATCTAATAGAGCAACAAAAAAAGAAGCGCTTCAAAAAGCAGCTCTTGCTATTGGATGCAAGGTGGTAGTAGAAGAGAATATTAAATCAGCAATTGCTAAGGCTTCAAGTTTTAATCCAGAACTAGTTGTAATTACTGGCTCAGTTTATTTTGCAGGCGAAGCAATATCAGTGCTGAGCTTTGAGCAATGCTATAATCACCATATGTTCACTCAAACAAATCTTAAAATCAAAGACAAATTACCAAAGTTCAATTTACAAGGAGTAGATGACAAACATTACTCTGAAGAATCATTTAAAGAAAGCAACATTCTTATTGTTATGTTTACCTGCAATCATTGCCCATATGTGCAGGCATATGAACAAAGGCTAATTAATCTCCAAAAACAATATCAAAGCAAAAGTGTAAGTTTTGTTGCAATTAATTCAAATGATGAGGCTAATTACCCGGAAGATAATTTTGAAAACATGAAAAAAAGAGCTAAAGAAAAAGCTTTTAATTTTCCCTACCTAAGGGATAAAACGCAAGAGATTGCAAAAGCATTTGGAGCCAGCTATACACCTGAAATATTTTTATTTGATGAAAAAAGAATTCTTAAATATCACGGAAGAGTAGATGACAACTGGCAAGAACCAGACAAAGTAACAAAACACCATTTAAAAGATGCAATCGAAGCAGTGCTTAATAACAAGTCTATTGAAAGACCGGAAAATCAAGCTATTGGGTGCACCGTTAAGTGGAAATAACGTATATGGTATACGAGATACAGAATACTATCTGTTAATCGTTTGTAAATCTAATCCGAAAAGCTTGATAAATCCTTCAGCTGATGACCTATCAAATGTATCACCCTTACCATATGTAGCAAGTTTTTTATTATACAAAGAATACGAAGATTTTCTTCCTACAACTGTTGCACTTCCTTTATAAAGCTTAATTCTAATTGTACCAGTAACACGCTTTTGAATAGTTTTATTAAATTCATCAATAGCTTCCCTTAAAGGATTAAACCATCTTCCATCATAAACAAGCTGTGAATATTTTTGATCTAATAATGACTTAAATAATATTGTTTCTCTTGTGTGAACCATTGACTCTAAATCTTTATGAGCCTTCCAAAGAACATGCGCAGCAGGAGCTTCATAAATTTCTCTACTTTTAATTCCAATCACCCTATTTTCAATTTGATCAATTCTTCCTACACCATGCTTGCCTGCAAGCTTATTTAAACTTTGGATAAGCTTAAGTCCACTTAGCTTTTTTCCATTAAGCGTTACAGGGACACCATTCTTAAAGCCAACAGTCAAATATACAGGAGTTGAGGGTGCTTTTTTAGGACTGTTTGTTAATGCATATGCATTTTCTGGTGGTTCTTTAAGAGGATCTTCAAGGACTCCACATTCAATAGATCTACCCCATAAATTTAAGTCCACACTATACGGTGATTTTTTCTTTACCGGTATTGGAATATTATATTTTTTTGCATACTCAATAGATTGTTCTCTTGTCATATTCCATTCTCTTGCAGGAGCAATTATTTTTAAATGTGGAGCAAGCGCCATTGTAGAAACATCAAATCTTACCTGATCATTTCCTTTACCTGTACAGCCATGTGCAATTGCATCTGCTTTTTTCTTTTTTGCCACTTGAACCAGAAGCTTTGCAATAAGCGGTCTTGCAAGAGCAGTTGCCAGTGGATATTCACCATAAATAGCATTTGCAAAAAGTGCAGGCCAAACAAAATCTTTAATAAATTCATCTCTAGTTGTAGGGCTTTTTTTTGTATAGGCTTTAATTCATCACCTTGCCCTAAATCAATAGCAAGAGCAATAATACTTGTTGCTTTATTTTCCAAAAGCCATCTAATAGCAACGGAGGTATCTAAACCACCCGAATAAGCTAAGACAACTTTTTTGCACTTTTTGGTTTTAGAATTATTACTCACCATAACCTGATAGAATACATAGAATATCATATGAAAAATCTTCTTGCAAAAAAAGAAAGCACTGACTTAAGAGACACAGCACTCCCCAAGCACATAGCCATTATTATGGATGGCAACAGAAGATGGGCTAAAAACAAAAATATACCCAGTACTTTTGGTCACAAAGAAGGTGTTCAAGCATTAAAGAAAATCACAAGATATGTTAATGATTTAGGAATTAAATATCTTACTGTATATGCTTTTTCAACTGAAAATTGGAACAGAAAGAAAAACGAAGTAGATTTTCTTATGCTCCTGATTCAAGAAGTGCTAAAGAATGAGTTACAAGAAATACACCAAGAAAATGTCAAATTAAATGTAATTGGTTTTTGGCAAGAACTTCCCAAGCCCCTGCCAGAAGAATTAATGAGTGCCATGGAAAAAACAAAAAACAACACAGGACTTAATTTACAACTTGCACTGAACTATGGCAGTAGAGCTGAAATAACACATGCAACAAAGGAAATTGCTAAAAAAGTCAAAGACGGAAAACTTAATATAGAAGATATTCAACCAGAAACTATTTCAGAACATTTATTAACAGCCAAATTCCCAGATCCTGATTTATTAATTAGAACAGGGGGAGAACAAAGAATAAGCAATTATTTGCTTTGGCAGTGTGCTTATGCCGAATTTTATTCAACTGATACTGTATGGCCTGATTTTACACCCAAAGAACTGGATAAGGCTATAGAAGAGTTTAGGCAAAGGCAAAGAAGATTTGGATTATAAGCTTAATTTAAGTTTTGATAAAAATTTAAACCAGTGTTTGCAATCTTTGTTTTTGATCTTCTGCAATACAAGCTTCAACGACTGGCTCTAAATGACCTTCCAGAGCAGTATCCAACGTAAAGTTTTGATTTAACCTATGATCAGTTACACGATTATCCTTATAATTATATGTTCTAATTTTTTCACTTCTGTCCCCTGTACCTACTTGCATTTTTCTTTTCTCATAAATTTCTTTTTGTTGCTTTTGAAGCTCCATATCATACAACTTTGTTCTTAAAAGTTGCATTGCTTTCTCACGATTTTGTTTTTGGCTTCTTTCTTCCGTACAATGAACCATAATACCTGAAGGCTTATGCACAACCCTCACTGCACTTTCAACTTTATTTACATTCTGCCCACCAGCACCACCAGATCTGGCTGTAGTAATTTCCAGATCACTTGGATCAATTTTTACATCTACCTCATCCACCTCCGGCATCACTGCAACTGTTACAGTGCTAGTATGTACCCTTCCTGATGCTTCAGTAACAGGCACCCTTTGTACCCTATGAACACCTGATTCAAATTTTAATTTGCTGTAAACATTATCACCTGCAATTTCTACAACAACCATCTTATAACCGTTAATATCACCAGCATGGGAATCAACCATCTTGACAATCCATCCCTGAGTATCTGCATATTTTGTATACATTCTAAGCAAATCACCAACAAAGATAGAAGCTTCTTCACCACCGGCTGCAGCACGAATTTCTAACATAATATCTTTTTCATCATTTGGATCTTTAGGCAATAAAAGTATTCTAAGCCTATCCTCAATAGATAGAATTTCAGAATTAATTCTTTGAATTTCCAAATTAGCCATTTCTATTAATGCCGGATCACTTTCTTCTTTTAAAATATCCTTTGCACCATTTAATTCATTAGTAAGACTTTTCAATTTCTGATAGAGATCATATGTCTCTTGAAGGGATTTTTTAGCCTTTGATACTTTCTTTAACTGTTCCTGATCACCATATACAGCTGGATCAGCTAGCTTATTATCCAGCTCTAAATATGTTCTTTCAATATCATCCAGTTTTTTAATGAGCATGTTATCCATAGATTATTTATACCGCTCGTGTCGCGCGAACGCTCCACTCGCTTTTCCTTATCGGCACAAAAGATATTCCTCACCGGAACATCTTTTGCTTATCTTTTTGGTTCTACTCAGCACTCATCCCTCACTACTTAGTACTGAATTCGGACAGAGAGGGATTCGAACCCTCGATACCCTTTTGGGGTATACAGACTTTCCAGGTCTGCTCCTTCGGCCACTCGGACATCTGTCCTTCATTAGCTCCATCTATCATTCCTCAAACATATATAAGAGACTAATAAATTATAACTTAAGCATTACAAAAAAAATCGTACAGCATATAGCATAAAGCTTATAGCTATAATATTAGCTATGAAAGTTTATAGACCAAACCACTACAATCCTATTGGTGCTTTATATTATTACCTTGTAATTTTCTTATTTCTAACCCCTTTTTATCGCCTCTTATTCAAAATCAAAGTAAAAGGGAAAGAAAACATACCAAAAGATAAGAAAACATACATTGTTATGCCTAATCATATTTCAAATTTCGATCCCCCATTAGTATCAGTAGCACTTAGAATTCCCATAGCCTATATGGCAAAGATTGAACTATTTCAAGTCCCGGTTCTTAGAGAGTTAATATATTCTCTTAGTGCATTTTCAGTAAATAGAGAAAAAGTAGAACTTTCAACCATCAAATTTGCTGGAGAAATTTTAAAGAAGGGGTGGCATGTTGGTATGTTTCTGGAAGGAACCAGAAGTAAGATTTCAGGCAAACTTGGTTATCCAAATATAGGACCTGCTTACCTTGCATTAAAAAACAAAGTTCAAATATTACCAGTTGGCATAACAGGAAGCTATAAGTTCTTTGAGCCACTAAATGTAATTATAGGTAAAGCATATACACCAAAAGAACATCTGGAAGAAGCTAGATGGGAATGCGCAGAAAAGCTCTCAGAGCTTACTGGGTATCAATTACCAGACAAATAAATAACTCAATCCTTACCCCTTAATAAGCTTTGCATAGCGAGGATCCAATAATTTTTTCCCTCTCTCTTTAAAATTAACATTTACCAATAGTTTATTTCCAGTTCCAAAAACCTGTTCTACAACACCATCACCAAAACGATGATGTTTAACTTTATCACCCACATTAAAGATTTTTCTTGGTTCTTTATCCTTAATAGCTTCTTTTGGTGCAATCATTTCATCTACTTCATAATCAGAATATTTCCTGGTTATTCCTTTTTTTGATATAGATTTTCTACGTGCTGATACTTTTTCATCCAAACCACCAAAAAATCTATTTAAGTATTCTTTTGGTGCTTCACCAACAAATCTACTAACTTCAGAAAATCCGGTCTGTCCAAATAATTGCCTTTCAGAAGCATGTGTAAAATACAAATGCTCTTTTGCTCTGGTTACACCTACATACATAAGCCTTCTTTCTTCCTCAAGCTCTGTAGCATCCAATGAATCAATAGACCGGACGTGAGGAAAAATACCTTCTTCAAGACCACAAATAAACACAATAGGATACTCTAAACCTTTTGCAAGGTGCAAAGTCATAAGGGTAACTTTATTTGATATTTGATTCAACTTATCCAGATCTGTATAAAGAGATATTTGAGTTAAAAATCCACCAAGCTCATCTTTAAGCAAATCATCGGAAATGTTCCCTTCCGTATAATTTGATTCGAACTCAGAAGCAACAGAAAAAAGTTCTTGTATATTTGCCATTCTATCTTCTGCTTCTAAAGTACCTTCTTCTTCAAGTTCAGCATAATAGCCGGATTCTTTTAAAATATAAGTTAATAAGTCAGTAATAGAAAGTGATTTAGATGCTTTTCTAAAAAGCTCAAGCAAGTCCGTAAACTTTTTTACTGATTGAACAACTTTTTCAGAAATGTTTGGAACATCAGAAATTTCCAAAAGTGATTTATACAATGTAAATCCTAAGTCACTGGAATACTTTTCAATTTTTTCTATAGTTGTTGCTCCAAGCCCTCTTTTTGGTACATTTATTATTCTTTTTAATGAAACCGAGTCGCTTGGATTATAAATAACTTTTAAGTAAGCAATAACATCTTTTATTTCTTTTCTTTCATAGAATCTAAATCCGCCAAATATTTGATATGGAACACTTTTTTTTATGAGTGCTTCTTCTATTGCTCTACTTTGGGCATTAGTTCTATATAAAATACCAACATCAGTAAATTTATAACCATTTTTAAGCATACTAAATATTTGCTCAGCTACATATAAAGCTTCTTCCTTTTCATTTTCTGCTTCAAAGCATATAATTTTTGTCCCTTCTGTTTTTGTAGGTACTAAAACTTTTTCGATTCTTTCTTTATTATTTTTTATAATTGCATCAGCTACTTTTAAAATAATCCCTGTTGATCTGTAATTATGCTCCAGCTTAATTAATGTATTCTCAGGAAAATCTTTTTGAAAACCAAGAATAATTCTAAAATCTGCGCCACGCCATGAATAAATGCTTTGATCTACATCTCCTACAACCGCAAAACTTCTGCCATGCCAAAGATTTGTTCCGTCTATTTTGTCTATCTCATCTCTTTTATATTTAGGCACACCTTCAGCAATTAACCTGACAAGTTCATATTGAATTAAGTTTGTATCCTGAAACTCATCCACAAGCACATGCTTGAATCTTTTATGGTAATAATTTCTTACATCATCATTTTCTTCTAAAAGTTTTACGGTATATAAAAGCAGATCATCAAAATCAAGTGCATTATTTTTTTCAAGCTCTTTTTGGTAAAGATCAAATATTTCAGATATTTTTATTTCTCTATGATTTTTTGCAATATCTCCAAATGAATGTGCCTCGTAACCCTGACACTTAAGCGAACTAATAAATGCTTTTATGTTTTTTGGAACATAAACCTTATTATCCAGCTCAAGTGCATTAATGCATTTTTTTATTAATTCAACACTATCGTTTTCATCATATATAACAAAATTATTGCTCCACTTTTGATTTGACCTAAGCTTAAGCTTCTTAATGTCATGACGCAATATCCTTACACAAATGTTATGAAAAGTCCCAATCCACACCAATTTACTATCTTCAGCACTTACAAGGGATGCAACTCTTCCTTTCATTTCATTTGCAGCCTTATTTGTAAATGTAACTGCTAAAATATTTTCTGGCTTTGAGCCATTGTCAATTAAATAAGCAATGCGATGAGTTAAAACTCTTGTTTTGCCAGTACCAGCGCCAGCTACTATAATAAGAGGTCCCTCATCATGGCAAACAGCTTTTAATTGATTTTCATTTAATACATCTGATTTAGTATTAATTGGGAATGTATCGTTTGGCATAATATTTATTATAAGGAGTAATTAAAATTTTCTATAGTTCAAAATCTGGAGGTGGAAGCACAGGAGCTGTTTCAATGCCTACGTTAGATACTTTAGTCGAAGAGCTAAAGTTAATACAAAACATTGGTACCAGAAAGATCTCTATTATTGGAACTAGAAATTTATCCCTTACTCACCAACAGTTAGTAGAAATACTATCATATGCACTGGTATTAAGTGGAAATATAGTCATAACCAGTGGAGGCTCAAGTGGTGTTAACTCTGCCGTTATAAAAGGTGGTTGTAGAGCAGATTCAAGCAAACTTGAAGTAATACTTCCTCAAACAATAGGACAACAACCAACTGAAGTACAAAATGCAATTATTGGAATAAAAAACATAATCGAACATCCTGACAGACAAAATATGACACTTGCTGATGCAAGCAGAATTTGTAATAGAGAAATAATTGAAGAATCACACCAGTTAATTTGTTTTTTATACCATGACAGTCACACACTTAAAGAAGCAATAGAATATGCCCATATGCAACATAAGATTGTTACTGTATTTTATTTAGATTAGAATAGAGTAAGTGAAGCATTCTTCCTCAGAACCCTGAACATCGTGAAACAATTATAAAAAAAAGCCCTTGTGGCGGAATGGTAGACGCAACGGACTTAAAATCCGTTGGGATGAAAATCCTGTGCCGGTTCGAGTCCGGCCAAGGGCAATTTTTATACTAATAATTCTGGTTTGAAAAATGGATCTGTTGCTGTAATAGCAGCACCGCCGTGACAAGCATCTATTAAAATTGTTGTTTCTACATCTTTCAAGTGTTGATTTAATAGCTTTTTCATATAAGATTCATCCACATCATCTTTTAAGTTATATTTAAAAACTTTACTGCCTTCTTTGTTTTTATTGTCATCTGAAATATCAGGCTGGCAAATGTCGTTTCCACCCTTAATATTTCCATGCCCTGAATATATAATATATAGTTTTCTGCCGTGTCTTTTAACACTTTCTGCTCTTTCTTTTAAGGCTTGCTCAAGGGTTTTTAGATCCGGCTCAGTTAAGGTAGTAAAATTTTTGCATCTTTCTTTATAGTTGTTTTCAATTGCATGTTTCATAATTTCACCGTCTAAACTAAACACTTTATCCTGAATATCAGAATTACCTTCTCCACTAACAAATAAAACCTCAAAATCACTCTTTTGATCACAAATTGTTTTATCTCCCAACCTATACTGTGGATTATATCTTGGTATTTTCCCAAGTTTCTTATAAGACTTGATAGCTGCTTCCTCCATTGAAATTAAACCTTTTCCATTTGTAATTTCTTGAGCAATTCCTTTAAAAAAAGCACTTCCATACTTTAGCTCCTCATAATTTTCTCCTTTTGATTTTGCATATTCGGCAATTTTAAGATCAGAACCAGGAGTTTCTGGATAAGAAATTGGAGAACCCTTGTCTTGATTAATGCTTGAAAAAATACTGTGCTTTGGTGAATACTTTTCAGTACCACTTGCCTTATAAGGTAATACATCAGGTGTAGCTACTGGCATAATCTCTGTAATCGGTTTGACCGGAGCAACTGGTTTATTAAGCGGTTGTGGAGGTAGTTGTTTTGGAATTACAATTGGTTTTTGAACATCAGTTTCTGGCTTAGATGAATCTTGTGCTATCTGTGGAGGAGCTTGATTTGTAAGCGGTTCATTATATAAAACCTGAGTTCCAGCAATATTAAAATTTACTTTTACACCTTTTTTTATACCAATCACATATTTGTCTTTTAATTCACCTGTATTTGGATCTCTGACGGTTTGTTTTGTAACATACATGCAATCATTATTTACAGAAACATCGCACTGATTGAAAGTACTATTCCATCCAGTATATTTAGTACCATCTTTCATAATGCCACTGTGAACAATAGATGGTATCTGACCACTCTGAACATCAAAGGTAATTACTCTTTCATAATAATTTTGTTGAGAATCTTGTGGAGCTGAAATCTTTAAGTTGTTAACAGCTTGCTTGGGTTTTGCTACAAAAGTATCAGTGGGTGTCGGGGTAGAATAAACAGCTTGAGCTGGTTTTGAATAATGCTGCGGGCTACAATAATAAGTCTGTTGCGGTACACAGTGATAACGATATCTAAAACG
This sequence comes from Candidatus Melainabacteria bacterium, assembly GCA_016178265.1. Taxonomy (GTDB): domain Bacteria; phylum Cyanobacteriota; class Vampirovibrionia; order 2-02-FULL-35-15; family 2-02-FULL-35-15; genus JACOTS01. The sequence continues at coordinate 987 of JACOTS010000040.1, read as the reverse complement.
ATTACATCTTCTTGGCATCTTTCCTATCACTTGCACATGTTGCAAGTTACCCCTTGCAAATACAATGTCCAAGAGGCTTTGCAATTTATACAGAAATACAAATTAAAATGATTAAATATTTTTAATATTATTTGTAAGTTAATGCATTATTAAAAACAATTCAATGGCTACTACTACGAACCATTGATACGGTTAAATAACATTCGATTATTCTTCTTCATGCTCATCAAGAGCACTTAAATCTATTTTTAATCCAGGTCCCATTGTAGTGCTTAGATAAACAGATTTCATATAAGTACCTTTAGCACCAGTTGGTTTTGCTTTTCTAATAGCTTCAATAAGAACATTAAAGTTTTGAAGCAGTGCTTTTTCATCAAATGAAATCTTTCCCATTGCTACATGCACTATGCCACTATCCTTTTCAGCTCTAAAACTTGCTTTGCCTGCTTTTAGTTCTTTAATTGCTTTAGTTAGATCAGTAGTCACTGTGCCATCTTTAGGATTTGGCATAAGTCCTTTAGGACCAAGAAGCTTACCGAGCTTTGCAATTTGTGCCATGACATCCGGCGTAACTACAAGCTTATCAAAGTCCATCCAGCCCTTTTCAATCTTCTCAATCATCTCTTCAGAACCAACATGGTCTGCCCCCGCAACTTTAGCTTCTTTTTCTTTTTCACCTTTGGTAATAACTGCTATTTTTAATGATTTCCCTGTTCCACCGGGAAGAGCTACCGCACTTCTTACTTGCTGATCGCTTTGTTTTGGATCAATACCAAGCCTTACTGAAAGTTCAACTGTTTGATCAAACTTTGTTTTTACTTTCCCAGAAAGTTCTTTAAGAGTTTTAACGGCTTCTTGCGGTGTAAAAAGTTTTTTATCACCTATGATTTCTTTTATTTGCTTTTTTCTTTTTGTTAGTACTTGTGCCATATCATTTTGTGGTATTAACAGACAATGTCCTCCCACACCTCCAAATTTATTTTTTAC
>JACOTS010000039.1 GCA_016178265.1 Candidatus Melainabacteria bacterium | reverse complement strand
CAGGACTTGTTTTTGTTTTTCTTGTTTTGGGAACTGGAACTTGTTCCAATGTACTTTTTAATTGCAGTTTGGGGTGGACCTAATAAAGACTATGCTTCCATTAAGTTTTTAATTTATACGTTTGTAGCAGGAGCATGTTTGTTTGCAGGGGTATTAATTATCTTTTTTGCAAGTGGTGCTGGAACATTTGACATGGAAGTTCTGTTTGGACAAGCAAAGAATTTGTCTCATAATTTTCAAATGCTTTGCTTTTTACTTTTGTTTATTTGTTTTATTGTTAAGTTACCTTCATTTCCATTCCACACATGGCTTCCGGATGCTCACGTAGAAGCTCCAACCCCTGTATCCATGCTTCTTGCTGGCATTCTTTTGAAGATGGGTGGTTACGGTATTTATAGGCTTTGTGTTGGACTTTTTCCAAATATTTTAATTGAACTTGCATTATTTATTGCAATTTTAGGTGCGGTGAATATTGTAGGTGCAGCAATAGCTTGTTTGGTTCAGGATGATATGAAAAGAATCATTGCTTATTCTTCTGTATCGCACATGGGTTTTGTTTTATTAGGCATAGCTTCACTGACTAGTGCAGGATTTAGCGGCGGTATATTCCAAATGTTTAGTCACGGACTAATTAGTGCAGCACTTTTTATGTTAGTTGGAACTTTGTATGAAAGAACTCACACAAGAAAAATCTCTGACTATGGCGGTGTAGCAAAATACATGCCTAAGTGCTTTTACTTTTTCTTATTAGCTGCAATGGCAAACTTAGCACTGCCAGCGCTTTCAGGATTTGTTGGGGAGTCGTTGGTATTTTACGGTGCATTTAGCTCTAAGTTTTTTGCTTTATTTCCTACGAAGTTTTATTTTAATTTTGGTCAAATATGTGTGCTCTTCTCAGCAATGGGAGTGGTTTTAACTGCTGCTTATATGCTTTGGTTAATTCAAAGAGTGTTTATGAGTGATCCAAACACCAAGTGGTCTAATTTAACCGATCTTAGGGGGTCAGAAATTTTTGTACTTGGATCACTTTTGGTTTTAGTAATTGTCTTTGGAGTTTATCCTAGTTGGCTTTCAAAGTGGAATATGTTTCTAACCTTATTAAAGCAATAGTTTAGTGGTGTCAGGGTGTCACAGTTTCATGGTGTCATGACTTTGCGAGATACGGTATACGAAATACAGTCTACGATTAATGTGTTTCTGCTAGAACAAACTTTTCATATTCTTCGGCACTTATTAGATCTTTAGAACTTGTTACATTAGCTGTAATTTCAACTTTAAGCATCCATCCTTTGCCGTATGGATCTTGATTAACATACTCTGGATGTTCGTTTAACTCTGGGTTTACTTCAACTATCTTGCATGCACATGGCACATATAAATCTGATACTGATTTAACTGATTCAATCACCCCAAACTTGTCACCAGCATTAAAGGAGGCTCCTATTTCTGGCAGCTCTATGTAAACAATATCTCCTAGCTCACTAGCTGCATATGCTGTAATTCCTAATACCCCTGTTTTATTCTCTTCTGTTTTAAGGTATTCGTGAGATTTGCTATATTTTAATTCTTTTGGAATATTCATTTAACCAATACTTTATTTTAACAAAATGCTAATTTTTATTGTACTTTAACTTAAAACTAATTTATTATTACACTAAACCGGCAAATAAATTGGACAAAGCCTCACTTTATATGGTCTTTAAGGTTTTACGATAGCTTAATCTTTAACTGTAAGTTATTCAAGCCATGTCTGAGTTTACTTTTTGGGTAAAAAGGGTAGTAATACTTTAGACCGTTTTAGGTTTGGTTTGATGTGTGTAAAACAGAGTTAAAAGATATTTTAGATTTAATTGTTCAAAATTTTAGAGCTATTTTAGGAAGAATGATTTTTCCCGGATATCTATATTCTGTTTTATATTCTTATGGAAAGTGGAGAGAAGGTTATGGATCCAAATCAAAGAAATATAAACAATAAAAAAGTAAATAAAGCTGAAAATTGGGTGGATGATGTTATGGAAAGGCAAAAGGAGGATCTACAAGCAGAAGAAGAATTTTTATCAATAGTACCCAATAGAATTAAACATAAGTATTTGGAGACCGATGAGGAAGAGTAGAGCTGATAGAGTTATTATAAATTTTACAAACTAGTTAAAACCATCAAAAACCTAGCAATATAGCCCTTATTCTTTTAAATTTATACTTGGAACTTATTAGAATAGACAGCTTCTTATCTTAAATATAGAGGACTCTTGGTCTTTCTTTATATTATTGGATAAGGAGTGAGTTGCAATGTTTCTAAAAAGTCAAAAAATAGATAAATTTTTTCTCATAACAATTTTTTTATTTGCTTTTATAGGATCTTTTTGGATTTATAGTATTGCACAAGATAAAGTTGTAGTTGTTGAAAAACAATACCCAAATGAAGTGATCGAAGTCAATGATGATCCTTTTGGGGAATATGATGAATCTTATTTGAAAGAAGCTAATCGCGGATATTCTTACTCTAAGAAATCCAGATCCAAGCGTAGTATGCCTGCAATCAATGATTCTTATTTTCATGCAGGTAGTGAAGTTACTTTTGCAAAGTTGATATTAAATATGTCCATGATTGTTTTGTTTCTCTTAGGACTTTTGATTATTACACGAATGTTTTTAAGAAGAGATGGCATGGCATCTTCCAGTGGAATTATAAACAACCTGACTCAGAAAGTAAAAAAGGGAGTTTTTACTTTTGACAACAAAAATAAAATTGCAATTCAAGAAACTTATATGTTAGCACCTGGACAAGTGTTGTATGTGGTAGAAATTAATGGCAGGAAATTATTACTTGGAGTAACAAATCAAGGAGGCATTCATTATTTAACGGACTTATCGGCTAAAGTAGCAGGTGAGCTTGATTTTAAGGAAATCGAGATGTTGCAACAGCAAAAACAAGACAATGATTTTGCTGATTTATTTGAGAAGCCCCAAAAATCTTTCAAGGGAATCAATCCTTCACTTCAACCAATGCAGTCAGACATGGTAGAGGTGCGTGAAGAACCTATCTTTAAGCAGCAAATTGCTGAAGAAAGGGTTGAAACATCCAAAAAAGTTGCAGCCAAAGAGTCATCCAGTGTAACACAATCGTTTAGACACAGAAGAGCACAGTTTAGACAATCACTACTCAGTAGTAGAGCTACTAGAAGATAAGCAGATATCTTCAAGTATGTTTTTGCTATTTATAAATGCATTTGATTTTAAATAAGCTTCGGATAGCTTATTGTATAAGTTACAGTAATGTTTTGTATCTTTTTCTTTCATTGAAATGTAATTTTTATATGCTATTTCTTTAAAGTAAGTTTTAAGATCTAATTTATTTTCTTCAAAGTAATCAATTATTTCTACGGGCGTTTTGAATAAATCATTGGCATGTGCAATATTTAAATTGTCTGGAATTTGAGTTTGACTTAGAGTTAGAAGGTCATTTATATTTTTACTTAGATAAATTATTTGTGATCTGCTTGATATAGTAGGTAAAATATCTTCTTTTGTACTACTTGCAAAAATAAACATGGTATTTGATGGTGATTCTTCAACTGTTTTTAGCAGTATGTTGCAACACTCTGGTGTTAAAGTCTTTATATTGGCATTTTCAAAAAATATAATCCTATAAAAGTCTGAAGTATTGGTCAGTTTGGTTAGAAGTTCTCTTATTTGCTCAACTTTTATTTGTTCTTTTTTGCTGCTTTCATCAGGTTTAATTGTAATGAAAGCTTGCGGGTGATTATTTTCATTGAGCCATCTGCAATTAAGACATTTATTACAGGCTTTAGATTTTTCCTTGCAATTAAAGAGTTTTGATATTTCTATAGATAGCTCACGCATTTCTTCCATACAGTTGCCTATGAATATATAAGAATGTGCAGCCTTGTCTTTGTTAATTGCATTTATTAAGAATTTGATTGCTGTTGGGTAGTTTTGTTTTAACTTTTCTGGAAACATTATGCTTATTATAGCTGCTTGCAAAGCAAGGGGTCTGTAAAGATTTCGAGGATAACAAACGACGCGGGTCCTGTCACCTCTGGGGTCCCCTTCAAAAACTTCGTTCCTCAGTTTTTGACTCCTACCCCACCGATGCCACCCACTTTATCCTCGAATTTCTGACATACCCGTAACATTTTGATTTTGGTAAAGTCTATAGTATAGAAACTATATTTGAAAGGTTGAATTTTGTTAGATCAACAAAGAAAAACCACAAAACTAAAATTCTCAGAGTATTTGAGTTTGTTTTTGGCTAACCTTGAGAAGCAATCTTCAAAAGATGATATTGAAAAGCTTGTAGCAAAAACAATATATAACATAACTTCGCCACTATTTTTGTCTTGTGTAAGATTGTCTGCTGACAATAAATCGGAAATCGTTTGCCAATACGGTCCTGATGATCAAATTAAACGAGCCCAAAGTTTGTTTAATGAAGAGTTTGGTTTTGAAATGTTTGAGTGGATATCTAAACAAAATAAAGTTATTTCTCTTGTGCTTGCTGATACAGAGAAATTTGTTTTTATCCCTCTTTGTGATTGCATAGGTGAAAAATTAATAAAACATGGATTGATTATGCTTAAATTACAGTTAACCAAAGATGAAATTAACATTGATATAAAAAAGTTTATTGAAATAATAGTTAGACTTAGTGTAATTGCTTTAAGTAGATTGTCTTTAAGATTTGAACATCGAGTGAAAGATGTAAATAATCCAGATGTAGAAAAAAATGATTTAAAGCTTGCTTTGGATATGCAAAAAGCAATGACAGAAGGTTCTTCTAATAGCCGTTTATTGGTGAAGGTTTTAGAGGATAAAAAGCAACAGTTTGATGGAAATATATGGTGGATTAATGAATTAAATGCTGATATATCTATTTTGCTTATGGCAGAAATTAATTGTAAAAGCAAGATTGTTCCTTCTGCGCTTCTTGCAGGGTATTTATTGGGGAGGATGAATAGTTTAAAACAACAAACAGAAATTGCACTTAGACCCGGTGAGGTTTTACAATCTTTAAACTTTGGAATGGATGAAATTTTTAAAGTTGCATCGGCTGAAGTAAATGCTTGGTATGGTGTTATTAATATTTCAGCCAGGAAAATTACATTTGCAAATGCTAACTATCCCGAACCTTACTTGATTGGGCCTGAGCAACAAGTATCTTTGCTTAAAACAAATAGAAATATTTCTGGTCCACCGCTTGGTATTGATAAGAATGCGGAATACAAAGAAGATAATTTCCAGGTGCCACTTGGAAGCAAATTAGTTATCTGTACTCATAGTATGTTAGAACAAGCTGGCAGAGTTGGTATTAAATATGACCCCAAATGGTTTCCTCAATTACTTGAAACACTTGGTTCATTATCTTTAAGAGATATGCAAATGTCACTTGGAAACATATTATCAGAAAGAGAAAATGGAACTGCTTTAAAACCCTCTCGTCTTGCACTTTTGCTGGAGATTCCGACAGCATAATATAAACTCATCTTTTAGACCTAGTACAAATGGTTGAGTTGTTACTAGAATGTAAAAACCATTGCTAAGAACAATTTAATCTTTGGTGTGTTTTATTCAGATTGAGGTACATAGAAGATAACCAGCTAGTCATCAGTTTGGGGAATAAAATTAATATAGATAATGGAATCTAAATCAAAAAAATCATTAATTGATTACTTACAAATCAAATTTAATTTGGATGTGAAGCCATTAAATTTTCGATTTCCAATTGAAACCCTTGGAAGATTGTTGAAGAAGTTTTACAAAGAAAATGAAAAAGCAGCATTTTTAGTTCAAGCAAATAGTGGTATCCCGAATTTAATGTTAAAAAGAATCTCTGGCTCATACCTCCTTCAGGTTCCTATGGAGCAAGATAATTATGAGCATTTATATATAGGGTTATCTGATGTATTTTCATTTTTAATATTGTTTAATGAGCCTCCACCAGAAACAGCAGCTGATGTTGAAAATAAATCAAACTTCTTTTTGACATTTGATCAAGACTTAATAAGGTCTATCTTTAATTATTTTTATAAATCTTATTCTAATTCACTGACACCCCAAGAAAAGAAATTGCTCATAAGACTTAAGAATGTTAAATCACAAGATTTAAATCCTAAGTATATTAGTAAATTTCAAGAAGCATTATTAATTAGTGCATTGACTGATACAAATAAATTAAAACAAGCTAAATTAGTTGAAGCTATTTCATTTACTGGTGAAGCGCTGGTTATTACAGATCTTACTGGGAAGATTATTGAGTCTAATAAGAATTTTGATAATGTGTTTAATCAAAATAGAAACTTGCAATGTATAGATGAACTTTTACCTAAGGACTCTTTCGAAAATGCATTACAGACTGTCAATTCAAGAAAAAACTGGCACATGGAAATTACGCTTGAGCGAAGTGACAAAACCAAAGAATTGTCATTGGTTAGTTCGTATTTATTTAAAGATGAACTTTCAAGACTTAGTGGTTATGTTTTTACTTTTAAAGATGTTACAGATTTGCGCAAACTGGATTTAATTAACAAGCAACTGATTACAAAGCTTAGAGAGCAAAACATTCAACTATCGGAAGTAAATAAGAGGCTGTTAGAGGCTGATAGAATTAAATCTGACTTGTTGTCAGTAGTAAGCCATGAGTTAAAAACGCCCATTGCAACTATTATGGGTTTTAGTGAGTTATTGACTCAACGAGATAATGATCCGGGATCTATTAGAATATATGCAAATCAAATTAATGAGTCAGGGAAAAGGTTAGAGAAATTAATCACTGATTATTTAGATGTAGCTAGTGATCAGTTTGGTATAACAAATGATCAGCTTTATACAACACCGCTTAATTTATCTGAGCTTATAAGAGTAATTTATAATGAACAGGTTATTAAATTCTCTGAAAGAAACTATGAGCTTAAAATTGAAATGCTTGGATATGAACCGATAATAATATCTGAGGCATTGAATATGAAGAAGCTTTTTACCAATCTAATAAACAATTCACTGAAATATAGTCCTAATGGCAGTTTGATTAAAGTGAAAATGTTAAACGATGGTGAGCAAGTTACTGTTTCTATTTCAGATAATGGAATTGGAATATCTACCGAACAAGCCATTAAAGTTTTTGAACCTTTTTACAGATTGGATAATTCAATAACAAGAGAATTCTCTGGTATAGGGCTTGGATTGCCTGTTTGCAAGAAGATTGTAGATATTTACAAGGGTTCAATATGGTGTGAGCCATCGCAAGAAGGCGGAACAACTTTCTTTGTAACACTTCCTGTAAACCCACATACACAAAGACAAAAAGAAGATAAAATTGAAAAAGATCTAAATGTCCAAAGAAGAAAAGAAGCAAAAAAACACAACTGATATGCCGCTGTTGTCAGCAGCAATCATTACATTTAATGAAGAAAGAATTATAGAGAAAACGCTATCTGCAATTGATAATTGGGTTGATGAAATTATTGTTGTGGATTCTTATAGCACAGATAATACATTAAATATATTGGATATGTTTAATGTAAAATTAATACAGAGAAAATGGGAAGGCTATTCAAAACAGAAAAACTATGTAATTTCACAGTGTACAGGAGATTGGATCCTAGTTCTTGATGCCGATGAAATTGTTACAGAACCTTTAAAGGCAGAGATAAGCAAAGTTATTAAAAAACCTGATAAAAAATGTGGTTATAAAG
>JACOTS010000038.1 GCA_016178265.1 Candidatus Melainabacteria bacterium | reverse complement strand
AAACATTAATCCTTTTACACTACCAAATTTAACTTATTCCAGAACGGTGGATGATTCAAAAGCCATCAATGATATTAAAAGTGGTGCAGTAATAATTGCAGGATCAGGTATGTGTAATGGTGGAAGAATATTGCATCATATGAAAAATAATCTTCCAAAAAAAGAAAACTGTTTTATTTTTGTAAATTATGCTCCACAAGATTCACTACCACACAGAATTATTACTGGAATAAGACCCATTAGAATTTATGGAGAGGAAGTCCCTGTAAATGCAGAAATAATTACTATGGGTGGGTTTTCAGCACATGCAGATCAAAAAGAATTAATAGGCTGGCAAAACCAAACAGGTTCTCCAAGAATGACATTTTTAACACATGGAAGCGATGTAGCCATGGAAGCAATGGCAGGAAGGCTTAGAGCCCAAGGATTCAAAACCGAAATACCAACTCAACATGAAACATTTAAAATATAACTTGATCTTAGAATTGATCCAGTCTTCTGTAACCCGCTCGGGATAAGGCTTTCGTTATTAATCAAAGTTTAACATTGCAAAGTAGTGCTGACTCTAAATTGTTTAGTGTAAGGTAAATGGTCTAATGAAAGGTTCATCATTAGCAGTTTTTACACGTTTTTATATAAATTTTATTAAAATTAACCTTGCTTTATTAATTTTTTGTTAGAAGTTAATTACTAAAGGGCATATACTTCACGACAAAATCAATCCCTCGTAAAGCCTTGTGCAGAGGGTAAAGGAGAAGGTTATGAGTACGTTAATAGACATTGCAGGCAATGCTCTAGACAGTCTGTATGCCGGTTTTAAATTGCTATGGTCTCAAATAGGACCAGTCCTTGATGACATAGCACTAGCGGTTATAGTACTTGCACTGGGTTTAACAGTTGCAGGTTTTATAAGCGATAAAATTGGCGCAGTAGTAAAGAAAATCAAAGTTGGGGATCTCCTCGATAAGCTGATTTTTGCACAAGTAGCAAAGCTAACTGGTGTAAAAATACATGCAACTGCGGTAATTACCGTAGCACTAAGGTGGTTTCTAATTGCAATTGTACTACTTGCAGCACTGGATTTAGCTCATATGAATGTAGTTATCAATTTCTTTAGTGACGCATTAGCATATGTACCTAATATCATTGTTGCAGTGTTGATTGTTATTATGGGATCATTACTTGCTCATGTTGCAGCAACATTGGTTTCAGCAGTTACCAAAAAGGATAATCTGACAAGAATTGCAAAAATAGGGGTTAATGCTCTGGCACTTATTGCAGCACTAACTCACCTTGCAACACCGGTAATTGCATCATTTGGTAGTTTTATTGGAGGGCTTAGCCTGTCCAAACTACAAACAGATGCAGTATTTATCGGGGTACTGGTATTAGTACTACTTGCAAGTAAAAATGCAATAATTAAAACTGTTGAAAATCTCCACAAAGATTAAACAGGAACACAAACAAAAGCGCCTTCCAACATAACTTGATGGAAGGCGCTAATTTGTATAGAAAGCAAGAGACCCTGATTGCCTCTTTAGGAGGTTTTCTCTTTTTTAAAATCTAAATTAAATTTTGAGTACGATCTAACCCAGCTGTTTTGCATATTAATACTTGCGCTTTAGTAGGATCCAGCTAATAAGAAAAATACACTTTTACAATTAACAAACAATTAAATAAGCTTTTTTGAATTATGAGATTTAGATTAAATTTCCAGGACTCTGATAAACACCCTTTACTCATTCTTATCTAGCTACAGATATATGACTATATAAAGAAAAAGGAAATACAATGTTAGGCAATTCCACCACCAATTTTAAAGGTAATCTTATTTATAAATCGCTTGATGAAAACTCTTATCCAATAACTGTTACCATAGATCCAGCATTACAAGAGCTGTTAACTATTGCAAGCACGGTAACGGGCAAACTAGAGGCTTATATAGAACAAATTCCTGATATTGATGACATATCCTATATGTTTATTTTAAAAGAAGCCATTTTAACCAATAAAATTGCTGGTAATGAAGCTTCACTCTTAGATTATCTAAAATACAGCACAAGTGACGAAGAATTAAGTCCTAATTATAAAATAAACAAGATTCGCTATTGCTTAAAAGCCAGTAGTTATGGCTACAAGCTAATGGAATCAATGCCTTTGTCAATTAACATACTCAAAGAGTTAAATAAAATATTATTAGTAGGAAGTAGAAATATTGATCGTACAACCAATCAAATTTTAGAAAATTATAATACCTGCCAACAAGAACAACTAAAACAACTTGAAAACCTAGAAAGTTTTATGGGTGATGACTCCCAAATACCATTACTTATAAAAGCAGGGCTAATCTTAGGACATTATGCAAGCTTTGACTTATACAGTGAAACACAAGGGAAAATAGATAGATTATTTATTTCTTTATATCTTATAAGTAACGGTTTAATAAGCAAGCCCATTTTATTCCTTTCTGAATATTTTTATAACCATCAAAAAGAATATAATGATTTACTAGCTTCTTTTCATGAAATAAATGGCAAGGAAAATTGGCTTAAGTTTTTTATATTTGGAATTATTACTTCAGCGAATCGTTCAATTGATATATTAAAAAATATTTTAACTATTCAAAAGACAGATTTTGAAAAAGTAACTACTATAGGCAGAACACTTGACAGGGGAATAACATTATTGAAATCACTATATAAAAGACCACTTGTACGAGTTAAAGATGTAGAAAATATAACCATACTTAAAAATCCCAATGCATTAGGACTGATATCAAAACTTATTAATGTCGGCATATTAGAAGAAATTACCGGTCAAAAAAGAAACAGAATCTTTGGATATTCAAAATACATAAAGTTATTTAAGTAAGCTAAAATTAGCTTATGTTCACATTGAATGTAGCAAATAGTAAACAATCAAATTACATTTATTTTTTAATTTTATTGTGTTTAATTATCTTTTTTACAGGACTAGGGGAGTATGGTCTCCTTGCAAGAGATGAACCAAGATACTGCCATGCAGCTTATGAGATGATTCAAAATGGTGATTTTATTGTTCCTCAATTTAACTATGAACCAAGATTTGATAAGCCTATCTTATACTATTGGCTTATTGCGCTTTCATATAAACTGTTTGGAATAAATGAATTTACAAGCAGACTGCCATCTGCATGCTGTGCAATTTTACTTATCATATCAACTTATTATATAGGGAAAAAGTTATTTGATCTTAATACCGGCGTTTTCTCAGCAGTAATACTTGCAACTTCAGCAGAATATTTGTTCATAGGAAGAAGAGCTGCAACAGATATTACCTTATGCCTTTTTGTTTCTCTTGCACTTTACACTATTTTACTTGCACATAACTCCAACAATTCAAAAATAAAAATATTATGGTTTATCTCATCAGGGTTATGCATGGGGTTAGGTATTTTAACCAAAGGGCCTATTGCAATTATTCTTCCAGTTGGCATATTTTTTATTTATCTAATACTTACTAAAAAAATAGACTTTTCAAACATTGCATTCATTATACTTTCCATTTTCATATCACTAGTAATTAGTCTCCCATGGTACGCTGCCATCCATATAACAACAGGAGGCGAATTTACACGTGCATTCTTTCTAGAACATAATATAAGCAGGTTTACTTCTGTGGTTGGTGAACATCCAGGTCCACCATGGTTTTATATTCCTATTATTCTTGGAGGATTTATGCCATGGACATTATTTTTTATTCCAGCTATTTACTTAAACGTTAAAAATTTTACCAAAGGAAACCTAAATCCCAACATTGTTTTTATGTCTACGTGGGCTATATTTGTGTTTATCTTTTTTTCTTTATCCACAACCAAGCTTGCAACATATATTGTTTTATTATTTCCACCACTATCACTTATCACCGCACATTGGTTAAATAACCATATTAATCTAAAGAAAATTAAACAACTATTACTGACAATAAATATTCTATTAGCATGTGTTGTTCCTTTTGTATTAGTTTACATATCAAATTCAAACCTCAATCAGCATGCAAAAGAAGATTTACAAAAAGGGGTTTTAATATATCTGATTTTATATATTCTTATATCTATAAGCATTTTAGTATTTTCAAAAAAATCACTTACCTTGCTCTTCTCTTTTGCTTCTATTTACGGAGTTACAGCAGCAGCACTATTAACCATTTCACTGCAAACATACTATAACTATTACTATAATGATCTAAAGCAACACGCACTTGAACTACAAAAAAGAAGCATAAAAGAAGCTATCTCTTTGAATACCTATCAACCAATACTTGTTTTTTATAGCCATGCTCATATTAATTTTGAACATAAAGCAAAACAAATTAAATTAATAAAAAGTGCTGTTCAGCAAAACAAAGAATTATATGTAGTAATAAACAAGAGCAATTACAATAATAATAAGTTTATTTCTAATAATTTAGAAATAGCCTCCAAAGGCAACAGATATCATCTCTTAAAAACCAGAACGAATTAACAAGAACAACATCCAAGTTAAGCCACATGATCTTTAATATTCAATCTTTCCACAAAACCTGTATCAAGTTCCAATGAAACTGCATCAATTGAATCAATAACATCTTTTCCAAAACGAATCATATCATGTAGATGAGTATACAGAAATTTTCCATTTCTACCAGTAATCCTAAGATTCTTAAATCTATTCAAAAAATCAATACAATGATGAACTATATCTTCTACTTCAACCTCAAGAATTGGATATGCATTATTCATTCTCTTAACAGTCGAACCTATAACTTCTTTGTGTGAAATACCATGAACCTTAAACAGCTTACTTGCAACAACATGAACAATATCAGAGTCTTTCATTTTCCATATTTTATCGTGAGGACTACAAGGTAACTCTACTATTAATGAAGTTTTGCCTGGAGGTGACATTTGCTTACTTCTGTTTCGTGGTTCATAAACTCTAGTAAAAGGGAAATCTTTGTCTGGAAAATAAACTGAACTATTTTGAGTAACAGATTCTTTATTTAAAAATAGTCCTATAAGCAACAAGCTACGAAATTTTAATTTGTTAACCAGATCTAAAAAATGCTTGTCAGGAAGTGGCTCCAAAAGGTTAATAAACAAAGAAACGGGTAAAGTACTAATAATTTCAGTATCTTTTAGTTCAACAATTTTTTTACCGTTTATTTCTATAGCATTTATAGCTTGAAAGTCATGAAACACCTTAGTGATTTTGGAATTAAGGTATATATTTTCTTTTCCACATGCATCAGCTAATTTATCTGTTATCATACCAATGCCAAAAGCTGGATAATAAAAAGCACCATCTAAGTGTCTTGTTTTAGCCTTTTTTCCTAAAAATGCTTCTGTGATAAAAGTAGTAAGATCTAAGCCTTTAATTCGACTTCCAGATACTTTTAAACTTTTAATATCTCTTACATCCTGACCAAAAAGTCTTTCATGCACAATTTCTCTTAAAGCAATAATAAAAGTTTTCATGCCAATATTAGATAGCAAATTTAGTGGAGATATAGGAAAGTCAATAAATCTACCTTCATGATATATTTGGCTTGGCACATCAATTCTATGTAAATCATCGCCTAAAAGCAGTTTAACTTCCTCTGTAACCTCTGGATCCTTGTCATGAAACCTGTGTGCACCAGAATCATATAAAAAATCACCGTATTGAAAAGTAATTGCATTACCTCCAATAGAACTATTAGCCTCGTAAATCGACAAGTCGTAGCCCTTTTTGCTTGCAAAATAGCCACTAGCCAGACCTGCCGGTCCTCCTCCAAGTACAGATATTTGCTTATGACTTGTCAATGTTAGTGACCTGCTTCAATTTGCTCTTATTTTTAAGTTTACACTTAAGTAACTTAAAAGCACTGTTTCATAAACAATATGCCACTTTATATTGATTTAAAGCTTATTAATTGGCAAATTAATCCTATTAACTGAGTAATTTACTCAATTTACAAATAAATTTTTAGCTATCTAGTTTAACCCTATCTTAACTAAAGCGAAATTTACAAAAACAATTGAAAAGCAATTATCTATAATAACATTTAGCTATGGACTTTACTCTTACCGATGAGCATAAATTAATTGCAAAGTCAGCAGCAGACTTTGGAAAAAGAAAAATTGCCCCTGACATAAAAAAAAGAGATGAAACTGCAAACCCAGATTTCAATATTTTAAAAGAAATGGGAAAGGAAGGATTTCTTGGAATTTGTCTACCTGAAAAATATGGAGGACAAGGAGCAGATTATATTTCACTTGGTTTACTTTGCCTCGAGTTTGAAAAAATCGATACTTCAGCAAGGGTTGTTTTATCAGTTCACACAGGACTTAATTCGCTTTCACTTCTTCAATGGGGAGATAAAAAACAAAAAGAAAAATATTTAATTCCCCAAGCAAGAGGTGAACAAATCGCAGGCTTTGGACTAACTGAACCAAATGCAGGATCAGATGTAGCAGGTATAAAAACTACAGCAAAAAAAATTGGCAATCATTATATATTAAATGGAGAAAAAAACTGGATTTCACTTGCAGGTGTTGCTGATAGTTTTTTAGTTTTTGCTTACACAGATAAGTCAAAAAAACATAAAGGCATTTCAGCATTTATTGTTGAAAGAAATTTTGAAGGGATTTCTACAAGCACAATTAAAGGAAAATTAGGTGTCAGGGCAGGAAACACAGGAAGTATTGCACTTCAAGACGCAAAAATCCCTGAAGAAAACTTACTGGGAAATGAAGGAGATGGTTTTAAAATTGCAATGAGTGCTATTGACAACGGAAGATTTACCGTCGCAGCAGGCGCTATTGGAATAATTGAAGCATGTCTTGAAGCCAGCATAAAATATGCAAAAGAAAGAGATGCTTTTGGAAAAGAAATTGGCAAGCATCAGCTTATCCAGCAAATGATTGCAAAAATGTCCGCATCAAAAGAAATTGGATATTTATTAATGTGCAAAGCTGGTTGGTTAAAAAATCAAGGTATAAGAAACACAAAAGAAACATCTCTTGCAAAATGGATTAACTGCAACAATGCATTTGACGTGGCAAATGATGCACTTCAAATATTTGGAGCATATGGTTATTCAAATGAGTTTGATATTGAAAGGCACTTTAGAAATGCAAGAGGTGCACTTATCTATGAAGGTACAAGAGAAATTCATACACT
>JACOTS010000037.1 GCA_016178265.1 Candidatus Melainabacteria bacterium | reverse complement strand
TGGTCCTACTTTTAATGTAGGACGTTCAAAAAATGATCTTTTTAAAGGTCTTGCCATTATTAATATTGTAACCTGATAAAATATTTACTGATGATTACAAAAGAACAAGTTGAACATGTGGCTAAATTAGCAAGACTTGCTTTAACCGATGAAGAAAAAGAATTGTATACAAAGCAGCTTTCTAAAATTCTTGACTACATAGATCAATTAAATGAGGTAAATACTGAAGGGGTTGAGCCAATGACACAACCAATCCCTAAAGTAAATGTCATGAGAGAAGATATTGTAAGAAAGATCTTTGATAAGGATTCTGTTCTAAAAAATGCTCCTCATGAAGAATATGGATTCTTTAGAGTTCCAAAAATCGGAGAATAGATAATGTTGAGTGTTCGTGCGAAACGAGCGGTTATAAAATGACCAAGTATATATTTGTTACGGGTGGGGTTGTTAGCAGTCTAGGGAAAGGCATTTTGGCTGCATCACTTGGTTATCTTTTAAGAGCTAGGAAATTCTCTGTAACCATACAAAAATTAGATCCTTATTTAAATGTCGATCCTGGAACGATGTCGCCGTATCAACATGGGGAAGTATTTGTAACGGAAGATGGAGCAGAGACTGATTTAGATTTAGGACATTATGAAAGATTTATTGATACTGACTTAAGCCAGATAAACAATGTTACATCAGGTAGTATTTATCAGTCTGTAATTAATAGAGAAAGAGCAGGAGACTATCTGGGTGGAACAGTGCAAATGGTTCCTCATGTATCTAATGAAATAAAAGAAAGAATTAGAAGGGCTGCTACAACTTCTGGTGCGGAAATTGTTATTGTAGAAGTTGGCGGTACTGTAGGGGACATTGAGGGATTAATATTTCTTGAAGCAATTAGACAATTTAGAAATGATGTTGGAAGAGATAATGTAGCTTATGTTCATGTAACATTACTTCCTAGTTTAAAAGCTACATATGAAATTAAGACAAAACCAACACAACACAGTGTAGAAATTCTAAGAGGTAAAGGTATTCAGCCTAATATACTTGTCTGCAGAACTGAAAAATCAATGATTAAATCATTGAAAGAAAAATTATCATTGTATACAGATGTTCCTGTCGATTGTGTGATTGAGTGCAAGGATCAAAAATCAATTTATGAAGTACCTTTAGCACTTGAAAAAGAAGGGTTAGCTGAAAGAATATTGGATAGGTTATGTCTTGTAAGTACTACTCCTGATTTGACAAAATGGGAAGAGATGGTTAATAAGCTTAAAAAACCTCAAGGGGTTAATGATAAAAAACAAGTTAAAATTGCAATTGTAGGTAAGTATATAAAATTATCTGATGCTTATATTAGTGTTGTGGAGTCGATAAATCATGCAGCAGCAAGTTGTGGTGTAGAAGTTGAGAAAAAATGGGTATTATCTGATGATCTGGATAAGTCTGCTAATTTAGATGAGATATTTGAAAATATAGATGGAATTGTTGTGCCTGGCGGTTTTGGAGATAGGGGTATTGAAGGAAAAATAAATGCAATTAAATATGCAAGGGAAAATAAAGTACCATTTTTAGGATTATGTCTTGGTATGCAGTGTGCGGTAATAGAATTTGCAAGAAATGTTTGTGATTTAAGTGGGGCAAATAGTACGGAATTTTCCTCTGATACGATGCACCCGATAATTGACTTAATGCCGGATCAAGAAAAAGTAACTCAAAAGGGCGGGACAATGCGACTTGGAAGGTATCCATGTGTTCTCTTAAAAGATACAAAAGCAAGAGCTGCTTATGGGGTAGAAGTTATTACTGAAAGACATAGACATAGGTATGAATTAAACAATTTTTACAGAGAAAGGCTTAGTTTGAATGGAATGATTTTTTCAGGCAAAGCTCCTGATGATAGCCTTGTTGAAATAATTGAGTTAAAAAATCATCCTTGGTTTGTAGCTACTCAGTTTCATCCAGAGTTTAAATCCAGACCTGAAAGACCACACCCTCTTTTTGTTGGGTTTATGAAATCTATTTTAGGATTGCCTCTTCAAGGGGCATCAGAGAAGGGACAACAGACAACAGACAATAAGCCAGAGATGACAGGTAAAAAGCAACAGGCAACAGATAATTGATATGAGATCTTATAAATACTTGGATGTAGCAACTGTTATTTTTGTTGTTGTGCTTCTTTTATCTAACTTTATTGCTGTAAATAAAATCTCGCAAATAGGGGAATTCGTTTTTGGATCAGGGGTTATGTTTTTTCCTGTATCTTATTTATTGGGGGATATCTTAACTGAAGTTTATGGTTATTCCAAATCAAGAAGAGTAATTTGGTTAGGATTTGGTGTACAAATATTTGCAACATTTGCTGTTTATGTAATTGTTAATTTGCCACCTGCAAGTATATGGCCTAATCAGGATGCTTATGAAATAGTATTTAATAATGTGCCAAGGACAGTTTTAGCATCAATGTTAGCTTATTTTTCAGGAGAGTTTTCTAACTCTTATGTTATGGCTAAGATGAAGATTTGGACAAAGGGCAAATTTTTATTTACTAGAACTATTGGTTCAACTATTGTAGGTGAAGGGGTAGATACGCTTGTATTTTATCCACTTGCATTGGGTGGTTTATTGGCATTTCCATGGCCTTTAATTTTGAAGGTTATGATTGCAAATTATATTTTAAAGGTACTTTGGGAAATAATTGCTACGCCAGTTACTTATAAAATTGTTGCGTTTCTGAAAAAAGTAGAGAAAGAAGATTATTATGATTATAAAACAAACTTTAATCCCTTTGTAGTGAAAAATGATTAGCGTTTTCAGATCCTAAAGAATTTATGTTTATTCTTACTACTAAAGAGAAAAGGGAACTGGTGACAAAATGTCACCGGTTTAAATCAATGAAGTATTCCAGTTCATTACCCTATGCTTTTACTGAACACGGTGTAGCAATGCTTGCAACTATTTTAAACAGTGATATTGCCGAAAAAGAAAATGGGATTTTATATTGAGTAGTAAATAACTTAATTCTTATAGTGTTCCTTTTGTAGATCTAGAACCTTGTATCCTTGGATCAATTTGTTTTGCTTTGTCAAAAGCAAGTGCAAAAGCTTTAAAACTTGATTCAATAATATGATGAGCATTTTGCCCGGATATTTGTCTTAGGTGTAGAGTAAATGGTGCGTTAAATGCAAAAGCTTTCCAAAATTCAAGCCCTAGTTCTAAGCCAAAATTATTTATTCTTTCCTGGTTGAACTTTAGATCATAATATAAGTATGGCCTTGTGCATAAGTCTAATGCACATTCAATACAAGCTTCATCTAAAACTGCTTTAGCATCTGCATATCTTGTAATATTGTTACGACTGCTTAAAGCTTCTTTAAATGCCATACCAAGAACAATACCTACATCTTCTACCGTGTGGTGTGCATCTACTTCTAAATCCCCACTTGCACTTAATTCTAAGTCAATAAAACTATGTTTTTTTAATGCACTTAGCATATGATCAAAAAATGGTATTCCAGTAACAATTACACCTTGACCAGTTCCGTCTATATTTAATGAACAAGTTATACTTGTCTCATTTGTCTTGCGTTCAATTCTTGCTTTTCGTTCTTTCGTTAATTTTTCTGGTGTTGCCATTTTCTTTGCTCCAAGTTTAGACTAATATATTACTTATATTCCACGTCTGTTCTTAAATGTCGGAATTTTTATAAAGATCTAATATTTAAAGGTAAAAAATGCAAGATAAGAGTTTTTTAATGATTCCAGGCCCTACCCCAGTTCCTGAATCTGTGCTTTTAGAACTAGCTAAACATCCTATTGGACACAGGACAGAAGAATTTTCAAAGATCTTACTAGGATGTACAGAAGACTTAAAGTATGTAGGAAAGACTAAGGAATCCGATGTTTTTATAATCACCGGAAGTGGAACATCAGCAATGGAATCTGCAATTGCAAGTTTCATATCACCAAGTGACAAAATTTTATCCTTAGTAATAGGAGTTTTTGGAGCAAGATTTGCTGAGATTGCAAATATCTATGGTGCAAGTGTAGAAAAAATGGAAGTAGCACCCGGCAATATTATAGATCTCCATATTCTCGAAAAAAGATTAAAAGAAGACAAAAATAAAGAAATAAAAGTAGTAACTGTTACTCATAGTGAAACATCAACAGGTGCTGCTAATGATTTGGAAAATATCGCAAAATTAGTTAAACATCATGGTGCATTATTGATTGTTGATGCAGTGACAAGTCTTTGCTGTATGAAAAAGCACTTGACAGTACTAAAAGTACTCCTTTTACACCTAATATAAGTTTTGTTTGTGCTCTTAAAAAAGCATTAGAGATGATTAAAAAAGAAGGCATTGAAAATGTTGTTAGTAGGCACAATCGCTTAAAAGAAAGATTGCGCTTGGGAGTTAGAAGGATAGGATTAAAACTTCTTGTTGAAAATGACAAGGAAGCCAGCTCAGCAATAACTGCTATCTACCCTCCAAGTGGTATATCGGTGGCAGATGTTAGGAAAGCTTATGCTCAGGATTGGGATTTAAAAGTTGCTGATGGTCAACTTGATCTTAAGGGTAAAATTTTTAGGGTAGGACATTTAGGTTTTGTAAGTGACAGGGATATTGAAATGACACTTACGGTTACTGAGAAGGTAATGCAAAAACTAAAAACCAATAGCTAATTTTATTAGATTTCTTTTGAAGCAATTCTTGGGTCAATCTTTTTATATAAAAGATCAATAAATACATTTAATGTGGTGAGAATAAACGAAAATATGATAGCTGTTCCTGTAATAAGAAAATAATCCCTGTTAATAAATGCAGCAACAAAGTGTCTGCCCATGCCTGGAATTGCAAATATATATTCAACAACAAATGATCCTGTAATTAAAATGGCAATTATTGGTCCAAGAATTGTAATTATTGAAATGAGACAGTTCTTAAATGCATGTTTAAAAATTATTTTTGCTGTTGGCAATCCTTTTGTGATAGTTGTTTTGATATATTCTTCAGAAAGCTGCTCAAGCATTTGGGTGCGAGCAATTCTAGCTATATAGGCTGATGGTAAAAAAGATAAGGTAAGTACTGGCAAAATAACATGGCTAGGGGTTTCCCACAGTGCAACCGGTAAAATTTTTAAATTTAAACTAAATATATTTATTAATATTGCAGCAATAAGAAAATTAGGTACTGATATTCCCATTGTAATTAAAACAATTAATATTGTTCCAATAGTCTTTTTGCTGTAAACAGCAGAAGCTATTCCAAATGCAAGTCCAATGGGTATAGCAAGAGCTAAAGCCATTAGCCCGAGAGTTATTGATATAGGTAGCGATGCAAATAAAATATCATTTACTGAACGATTAATATATTTCAAAGAAGGACCAAGGTCCCCATGTATTAATCCTTTTATATATAAGTAATATTGTTTTAAAATTGGTTCGTTTAAATGATATTTTGCTTCAAGGTTTTCAATAATTTGTGGTGGTAAAGTTTTATCTCCAGCAAATGGACTTCCAGGCATTATGTGTAATAGAAAAAAAGTAATTGATGCTACTAAAAACGTTGTTAAAAAGATTTTCGATATACCAAGAATGAAAGTTTTCATTATAAGTTTATGATACCTTATACTAAACCGACAAATTAAACTTACATTTAATTTGTCTTTGCACTAGCCGTTCAGCTTTACCACATAAATTGGACAAAGCCCCACTTTATATGGTCTTTAAGATTTTGCGATAGCTTAATTTTTAACCATAAGTTATTAAAACTATATGTGGCAATCCAGCTCGTGACTGCTTTGCCGATTACGCAGTCATCCCAATAATATATTTTTGCCAATCAGGAAAATTTAATGATGCTAACCTTTTTATTTCAAAATATAAGTGTCCAATAGGGGCTTTAGGATGTTTTAAAAGCTGTAGCCCAGCAGTTTTTGGAGTCCTGTTCCCTTTTTTTACATTACAAAGCTGGCAACAAGCAACAACATTATCCCATGTATCCGCACCACTTTTACTTCTTGGTACTACGTGATCAATTGTCAGTGCATGTGATTTCAGTCCACAATATTGGCATGAATAATGATCTCTATACATTAAATTTTTCCTGGTCAAAGGAATTTCTTTATACGGTATTTTTATGTAACGTCTAAGTCTTATGACTGTTGGTAAAGGGAAATCAGCATAAACTATTTTTCCATTGTGTTCTATTTGCTCTGCTTTTCCTTTAAAAAGTAAGACAACTGCTCTTTTCCATCCGCAAATATTTAGTGGTTCGTAGGATGCATTTAAAACGAGAACTTTGTTTTTGGTGCTTATCATGATTTTATTTTTGACATACTATTTGTTTCTTAATAATACCTTTCGATTTAAGAAATATTTTATACAGTTAAGTAGTTTATGTATTTAATTTGTTACGATCACCTCCCAATTTTAAACGATTAAGACTTGAAACATTTCCTAAAAGTTGCTTTTGGAGAGTGTTTCAGGTGGTTAAATTTACATTCTTTAGGGTAGTACCTACTTTCTATTAATTTACCCAAATACATGCATATTTTAACTATTTTGAACTAAGTTATAATTAAGAAGTCCCAAATCTGTTTTTTATTGAAATATTTCAAATATGAATATTAAAGCTGTATTAAGCGACAATATTATAGACTTTGATACAAAACCAAGAGATGCTTGTGGTGTCTTTGGTATTGTGGCACCAGGGGAAGATGTTTCTAGGGTAACTTTCTTTGGTCTTTATGCTTTGCAGCATAGAGGACAAGAAAGTTGTGGAATAGCAACATTTAAAGATAAAACAGTTTCTCTTCATAAAGATATAGGTCTTGTAAGTCAGGTATTTGATGAAAAAGTTTTATCTAAATTGAAAGGTGATATTGCAGTTGGGCATACGAGATACTCTACAACAGGAGCAACTAATATTCAAAATGCACAACCGATTTTAGTTCAATTCGAAGATCAAAAACTTGTTATTGCTCACAATGGGAACTTAGTAAATGCTACTGAGCTAAGAAATTTTTTAATTGAAAAAGGCTATAAGTTTGAATCTGCTACTGATACAGAGGTAATGGCTAAGCTGGTTGCCTTTGAATTATCCTGTAGTAAAGAACTTAAGATTGCAGTTGAAGATGCTTTTAAAAGATGCAAAGGAGCTTTTTCTGTAGTAATTGCAACAAGTGATTATTTAATTGCAGTTAGGGATCCAGGAGGAGTAAGACCTCTGTGTTTGGGCACTACTTCCAGAGGTCAGTATGTTGTTGCATCTGAAAGTTGTGCTTTAGATATTATTGGTGCAGACTATGTCCGAGAAATTGCACCAGGAGAAGTTCTTTTAATAAATAAAGAACAAAAATTAGTGTCAAATTTGTCATCATTATCTTTTGCACCGCATCATTGTATTTTTGAACTTATTTATTTTTCAAGACCTGATTCTACATTCAGAGGACTTAGCATATATCACTATAGAAAAGAATTAGGCAGGCAGCTTGCAATTGAATCTCCTGCTCTTGCTGATTATGTGATAACTGTACCTGATTCCGGTACGCCAGCAGCTATAGGTTATGCAGAGGAATTAAAATTACCGTACACGGAGGCACTAATAAAAAATAGGTATGTTGGACGAACATTTATTCAACCATCTGAAATGCTAAGAGAATTAGGTATTAGATTAAAACTAAACCCGCTTAAAGATATTATTGCAGGAAAGAAAATAGTTGTTGTTGATGATTCTATTGTAAGAGGGCACACATCCAGGAAAATTGTTAAACTTTTGAAAGATTCTGGAGCCAAAGAAGTTCACATGAGGTTAAGTTCGCCTCCAATTAAATGGCCTTGTTTTTATGGTATAGATATTGATTCGCGTGATCAATTAATTGCTGCTAAAAAAGATTCAGTTAAAGAAATAACTAAATTTATTGGGGCTGATACATTAGAGTATTTAAGTCATGATGGGATGATTAAAGCAACTGGCCTTTCAAGAAACTTTTTTTGTACAGCATGTTTTAGTGGTGAATATCCAATTAAAATACCAAAAGAACTTGAAGGAGCTAAATTTAGATATGAGAAGTATGCCAAAGTTGTTTCTAGATAATTTGTTTTTGTTGTAATACAGTATACTGGAAATATTAAATTTAATTTGAGTATAAAGGTTATGGGTGAGACAGCCAAAAATCTGAAGACTGATAAGTCGTATAGAAGAGTTAGTTCCATTAAAGGACTTAAGTTAAAACGCAACACTAAAATTAATAGAACTCATATCATAATGGATATTTATAAGTGTGATGATAAAGTGCTTGCTAAAGCAGCTATATTAGAACAAAGAGTTAAAAGGATTTTAGAAGAATATAAATTAGAACCAAAGATACAAACTTTTTATCAATTCCAACCTTTTGGAGTTACAGCAGCAGTATTTACGCAGGGAGTACAATTTACATTGCATACATGGCCTGAGCATAGGTCAGCAGCTATAGATCTTTATTGTTTTAATGGTAAAAAACGAGCTACAGATATTATGGAAAGTCTAAAAACTGTTTTTAAGTCTGCTGAATATGATATGAGGGTTAGGAAAAGATAAGATCATTGATATTGTTTTACGCAAGTTTGAAACTTAACAATTAATATTTTTCATAGAATGCAGAATTAAGATCAAATAAAGCAGTTTAAGCTCTAAAAAGA
>JACOTS010000029.1 GCA_016178265.1 Candidatus Melainabacteria bacterium | reverse complement strand
TACTAAGACATT
Source organism: Candidatus Melainabacteria bacterium (assembly GCA_016178265.1). Taxonomy (GTDB): domain Bacteria; phylum Cyanobacteriota; class Vampirovibrionia; order 2-02-FULL-35-15; family 2-02-FULL-35-15; genus JACOTS01. Next base: position 16,911 of record JACOTS010000029.1, on the reverse strand, counting down.
ACTTTCACTATCTACAAAAATTGGATTTTTCAGAAATCCAGTTTTATTTGGCGTAAAGCTATAAATTCCTTTCCTGTGCAATTGCTTGAGCCAGTAAAATCTTGCCAAATAAAGAGGGTCTGACCCCTTGGTTACTAATTGTTTGTTTTCATTAGGGTTTTCAATATAAATACAGGTAATGAGCTAAGTATTCTTATTGTCCTTTTTGGTTCAGTAATCATTCTATAAACCCACTCTAAATTATTTTCTCTAATCCAAAGAGGTGCTCTTTTCTTTTCGCCAGAAAATATATCAATGCTACCACCAACTCCTATTAATATGCTCTTTGGGAAAAGCTTATAATGCTTGTTTATCCAAACTTCCTGATTTGGGGTGCCAAGTGCAACGAGAATAATATCAGGATTTTCTTTTGATATTTCAATTGCAATTTCAGTGTCTTTTTCTTTACCTTGATATCCATCAATAGCTTTTACAAAATTAATGTCAGGATATTTTTTAGATAAATTATAGGTAGCCTTTTTAAGTGTGTCTTTGTTACTTCCAAAAATTGCAACTTTTTTGCCAAGCTTATTTCCGCTGTCCAACATTACTTCTGTAAGCTCAATTCCTGGAATACGCTTGGCATCACTTATTCCCTCTTTCTTTAATGCCCAAACTATGCCCGTTCCATCAGGAACGATAAGATCTGCATTGTTTATTGCAGCTTGCAGCTCAAAATTGTTAAATGCAGTAATTACCATCTCTGGGTTTAGCGTGACAATTCTAAGTTGCTTTGGTTCTGCAAGAGCTGCCTTCACAATATACTGAACCTCTTCTTTTGTATAAACATCTATAGGTTGTTTAAGAATCTTTGTTCTCATGCAGTTAATAATTTGTTCAAAAGCTCAATGTTTCTTTGATGTAGCTTCTTTGCTTTTTCTGTAGCTAGTTTGGCTTTTTCAGTGGATCCCTCTATATTTTGCCAAAAATAATTCCAGGGTTGTTCCATATCTTCTCTCCATATTACCCCAACTTGTCCTGTAGAATCTATTAAAGTTTTAACTTTATGATCAAAAATAAGTCCAAAAACAGGCTTACCACAGGATAATGAAACTATCAAAGAATGATATCTCATGCCAACCACCACATCACAACTTCCAAGAATACCAGTTAGACTTTCTATTGAATAGTTTTCTGTGTGTTCTAAGAGTTTCACACGTTCAATATCTTGAATCTTTGAAGAAATAAAATCTTGAAGCTCATATAGTACAGGAAGATCTTCATTTGGCATAAGCGGGATTAATAGTACTTGCCAGTCTTTCATGCCAATTAGCATTTTTGTAACTTTTTCTGCAATATTTTTTATATGTGCAGGTTTAAGGTATTTATCAAGTTTTAATGAAATACCCATGATTGGTTGTTGCCAATTAATGTCTTTGATATCTTTTTGAATATTGTAGTCTGGTTCAATTGTCCAAACAGGATCGCAAGAAGTTATTACTGGTACTTGTGGTGGGAAATAAGCTTGTGATTCTTGATCTCTGACAGTTGCTAATCTAACTTCATTTACACCAATGCTAAATAATGAACTGGATATTCTTCGTTCAAAAGGACCAACTCCTGCGCCGTAAAAGATTATTTCTTTGCCTAATATTTTGGCAGCAATTAATATAAAAAAGTAATACAAAAAACTTCTAAAACTTGTTTTATCCTGAAAAGCCCCCCCTATAAAAATTATTGCTTCGTTATTTATTATTGAGGCTAATATCTCAAAAGGATTCCACCTGTTGCAAGCATTGATGCTATATGTTGATTTAGTATCCGCAGGGTTGTTTGTTACTACTGTAATGTTATTCCTGTTAAATCCCGTGTTAATTAAATCTCTTATTAGTATATGGAGGAGAGCCTCATCTCCAAAATTATTAAATCCTATATAACCGCATATTAATATTTTTCTCATTTAGGGATGTCCTGGAATAAGGGTTATCTTCTTATTGTGTTGTAGCTTTCTCTTGTCTTTGTTTTTACAATAACTGTTTGATTTTAAGCTTTTTCGGGCAGATTTATCAAGAGAGGGCTCTCATTTTAGAGAGAATCATAACCTATAGTTTACAAAAATACAGGTAAACGGGCCAGATGAAATAAGCATTGTTATGCACATATGGAGTGTATAAGTGGTGACTAAAATACGACAAGAAGTAACAACAACACCGTCTCTTGCAGGAGAACTTTCAGAGTTTAATCTTGTTCATATCTTGCAGCTTTTACATGAATGTAATTCTTGTGGTGTACTACAAGTAAAAAAAGGTGCGTTATATGGTGTGGTTTATTTTGATCATGGTGAATTAATTGATGCCCATGTACTTACATATGATGGTGAAGATGCTTTATATGAAATCTTTTTGTGGCTTACAGGCAGATTTGCTTTTTATCCAATGGCTGTTCAAAGAAATGGCACTATAAAAAGACCAACTGAAGATTTAATTCTAACTGGTGCAAGATATGATGAAAGATGGCGAAAACTTTGTAATTTGGGAATTAATTCTAGAACAATTTTAAAAGCTAAATCACCTGACGAAATTGAAAGAATGATTGCAGAAGAAGAAGAAGGTACTATACACCTTGCACAGGCAGATCAGGAGTTTTTACAAGCAGCAGATGGATCTAAAACATTGGGTGAGATAGCTCAACAGCTAGGATATAGTAGAAGAAAATTAGTTACAATATTATCTTTTCTTTTAACAAATAACTTTTTGGATATAATAACAACTCAACAACCTGGACCATTTGTTGCAAGCGATGATAAGCCAGTATTTATGCCTGAGCTTGATTAATGAGAATTAATTACTAGAATCCCAATTAATGTACATATTGCTTGAATAAAAAAGAAACATTTCACTATAGTTGTTTCTTTCCAACCTAAGAGTTCAAAATGGTGATGTAAAGGAGTCATTTTAAAAATGCGGATATCTTTATTTAGAAATTTTTTAGATAGTTTACAACTTGCTACTTGCAAAATAACAGAAATTGCTTCTAATACAGGGACAATTGCAAATATAAGTAAATAAAGCCCGTTACCACTTACAAGTGCAAGTGAACCAATAGCTGCACCAATTGCTAAGCTTCCGGTATCACCCATAAAGACTTTTGCTGGGTATCGATTTAAATATAAAAATCCGACAAGTGAACCAATTAAAATTACTGAAAATATTGTCAGGTCATAGTTGAATTGGCTGTTTAATAGGTAAGCTAATCCACAAAGCGATGCAATACTTACACTAGCTGCCAGTCCATCTAACCCATCAGTTAAATTAAAAGAATTACAACTTCCAGCAAAGATAAGGAAAACCCAAACCAGATAAAGTATATTTTGGTCTCCCTTATATAGCATGAAGATAATAATACTTATAATAAGTTGAACAAAAAGTTTGAACCAGCCTGAGATACCTTTATTATGTTTTCTTTTTAGCTTTAAGAAGTCATCCAGAAAACCTGATATAGCAATTATTAAGGTGGCTAGTAAAACAACAATCAGATCTAAGGTAATTAGACTTTTATAAATATATAAAATAGTACTGGAAATAATAAAAGTCGGAATTAAAAAGATGATTCCACCAATTGTTGGTGTATCTCTTTTGGTGGCTAAGTGATCTTTAGGGCCCTCTTCTCTAATATATTGATTTACCCCAATATTTCTAAGCAGTTTTATTAGTGGAAAACCAGCTATTATTGAGAAAATTAGACTAGTAAGTAATAATAAAATGTAAACTTTTAGCATCTTATAAAAGGAATTCAAGCATGGCTACTAATAAATGAAGGGTAAAGAATCCTAAAATAGGGGATATATCAATACCATTGATTGGTGGAATAACCCTTCTAAAAGGTTCTAAAAAAGGCATATAAATCTTATCTAAAAATCTATAAAATCCTGAGTATCTAAGATCCGGGATCCAGGATAAAATCACCCAAACAAACATCATAAATGCATAAGCTTGAATTATTTTTATTAAAAGTAATATTATTCCGTACATTTCTTCAAGATATTATCCTAATCTTACAAAAAAGAAAAACCAACCCTTTACACTATTGAAAAGCTTGGTATTAATTGTTTAAAAAATTGTCGTAAAACCGCCTAATACTCACTTTAAGGCTCTGTACAAACAAGCTTCAGTCAGGATAGCCTTATACTACCTTGGCTGAAGCTTGAATGCAAAGGCAGCACTTATCTTCTTCTTTTCTTTGCTTTTGATTTGGATTTTTTTGCTGCTTTTTTCTTTCCTTTAGCTTTTCTTTTTTTAGCCATTTTGTACTCCTTTCTTTATTTTTACACTCTACACATTTAAAAACTTTGTTTTTGAAGAAGAATTCTTTATTGGCCAGAAGGTGCACAATTAACAAATACCCCCGAAACCCTTGTCAGTGCTAGGTTTGAACAGCGCTGCACTTCTTCTGTGCATTTTATGATCGAACATTTCATTTTTGTTTTCATTTTATTTTTGTGATTGAACTTCATTTTTTCTATTACGTCGAGAGAAAGATTTACAAAGTTCCCACCTAACTATACCCGACCTTAATAGCAAAATAACGTTTTTTTATTATTTAGTCAATTGCTGTTGTAGAAAAATAACACTCAAATAATTTTTTGTTGATTAGTTCACGTGATGATCAAATATTTTTGTCTAGATTTTTTATTTTGAATGATTCTCTGCAATTTTTAATGCAGACCCTAGATCAATGGTTTCTTTGTATAAGGATTTACCTAGTATTACTCCGCTAATGTTAGATAATCCTTCATTTTTTATATTTATAAGTGAAATGATGTCATCTAAGGTTGAGATGCCGCCAGAAACAATGATATTTGACTTAAATGTGTTTGCGATTTGTTTAATAAGAGTTAAGTTTGGTCCGGTGAGCATTCCATCTTTGGAGATGTCAGTAAAAATTATTTGATTTAACCTCGGATCAGAGGCAAGCTTATTGAGATTAATTTCAATAGTTTTGCTCCAACCTGATAATGCAATCATATTATTTTTTAAATCTAATCCTAAAATAAGGTTCTCATTGTATTTCTCTAGTGCTTTATCCAGGAAAGCTGGATCTTGAAATGCTTTGGTACCAAGAATTACGTAGCTGATGCCACTATTTAAATACTCATCAATTGTGTCTCTCGATCTAATACCCCCGCCAACCTGAATTCTTACATTGGTATGCTTAGCTATATTTAGAATTATTTTTTTATTTGTTGGTGTTCCTTTTTTTGCTCCGTCCAGATCTACGATATGAATTCTTTTGGCACCACAATCCACCCACTTTTTTGCTATCTCAAGAGGATTGTCTGAAAATTGTTCTGCATTATCATAGTTTCCTTGTGTTAATCTTACACACTTGCCATTTAAAATATCAATTGCAGGAATTATTTCAAAAAAGTCAGTCATTGTTTCTACTTACCACCGGATATATGTGCTCAAAACTAAAAGCCCCGTTATTTTTCATCATGCTTATAGCATTAAACCTTATATCTTTTGTTTTTTTAATTACAGATTCATATTTGCTTACTGTGTCACTAGTATCAATTAGATCATCAAAGTTATCCTCAAATGATTTTGAATTATTGAGAATATAGATAATTCCTTTTAATTTTACGTTTTTGTTTAATTTAATTAAAGCTTCAATCATTAATCTCAAGCTCTTAATGTCTATTTTAGTTGATTCAAATAAAACTGCTGTAATGCAACCTTCTCTTGAGCTTGTTAAAAGGTCAAGAAGCCATATGTCAGTGCTTCTTTTAGTAAATAAGCCTTTTTCAATATTTGAGATGTTTATTTCATGTATGGTTCCTAGTGTTTTCCAAAATGCTAATTGTCTGTTGTATAGTCCGATCTGATGAAATCTGAGGAAAAACGATTTTAATAAGAAGTCTGATGCCTCTAATAGCACTTTTGGTAAGTTGTCATCATCTAGACTGTGAGTAGATCTCGTATTTTCTAAAGCAGCTTTAATTTGTGAAGCATTAAATGATCTTGGTGTTTGAGTTATTTGTTCAGTTGTGAGATCAAACGGTTTTATGACATCAATTTTTATGTTACCTTTTTGGTTTTTTCTGTAGAATAGTTCTTCAAGCATATGTTAAAGAAGTACGAAGCATGAGTTTAACTTTTGTACCTCGTATTTCCTACATCATACTTCATTTTAGTTCGTATTAACTTGTAAAACTAACTTCTTCTTTGATACTCTAGTATGCATGACAAAGTTAGATTTTTACGGGCTTAATTCTTATAATCTTGGAACTGAAGCATATCCAGGAAAATTAATTGTAATTGAAGGGACAGATGGTGTAGGCAGAACCACTCAAGCACTAATGCTTAAGTCCTGGCTTGAAAGTCAAGGACATGCAGTGGTTCATACTGGTGCAGCAAGGTCAGAGCTTGCCGGCAAAGGTATTAAGAGGGCAAAAGAAGGGCACACTTTAGGTCGAACTACACTTTGCCTTTTTTATGCAACTGATTTTGCAGATAGATTTGAAAAACAAATTCTACCTTCCTTAAAAGCAGGGTTTATAGTATTAAATGATCGTTATATTTATTCTTTAATTGCAAGAGCTGTAGTTCGTGGTGTAGATAAAGAATGGCTGAAAGAAATTTATGGTACAGCTCTTAAACCTGATATAGTTTTTTATTTAAGAATTAATGCCAAAGATATTATTCCCAGAGTTCTTGCATCAAAAGGATTTAACTATTGGGAATCAGGAATGGATTTGAAGTTGGGAAACGATTTATATGAAAGTTTTGTGAACTATCAGACAAAAATGATTGATGAGTTAGACAAAATGTCTAAGGAATATAATTTTGTTGAAATAGATGCAACAAAGGAACCTCAAGATGTTTTTATTGAAATTAAAAATAAGCTGTCTGAAATATTGGTGTAGTTTTGCCGCCGTAGCTCAGTTGGTAGAGCAAGTGCTTCGTAAGCACTGGGTCGCAGGTTCAACTCCTGTCGGCGGCTAGGAGTTTTCAAGTAGCCAGTCTTGCAATTTCTTTTAATCTTTCAATATAATCTGTAATTAAATCTTTATTTTCTGATATTGGTGTTTTTTCAAGTATGTGACAATTCCATTCTTCCGGGTTTCTTTCCATCTCATTTTTAACATAACTAAAAGTAAATGGTTCATGGATATTTTGAATTAGGTATTCCTCATAGATATTATTGATAATAAATCCCACACCTAAAAGGATTTTGCCTTCATCTGTAAGTCCTCTTGTTGTATCCTGTCCTTTGTTTAATAAGTAATCAATATCTTCCAGTGTAATTTCTGGAGTGTGTAAAGTTAAGTTGGAATTCTCTGGCACGTCTAAATCAAATTTTAAGCTCATTCTTTTATTGTAATTATATGAGGCTCTTGCTTCATCAAGTGTTTCTTCTGGGTTATTTGAGTATCCTTTTATAGCTTGTTCTTTTAACAGGTGTCCTAATATAAAGTTTAATAAGTTCACCCTATCAAAAATAATTGCACGTCCCCCAAGAGGACTTCTTAAAAGTTCTCTTGACACTATAACTTCTATCTTTCCTTTATATGAACCGTCAGGATTTTTGTTTGCTTGAATATCAAACTTGAATCCTTGAGCTTGTATTTCCTGCGTGAGTTCATCTATGCCAGTTTCTTTAGCTAATTTATGGAATGTTGCACTATCTGTTAACTTTGCTTTTGCTATTTCAGGTGGCAGATCATCCATTTTTATTCTTAAATCAGAACTTGTTTTACCTGAGTGAATGGCATAGCTTAGAGCAGTTAAAACTATTGCTTTTAGCAATACTTTCCTTTCATCTAAATAATCTTTAAATTCATCTAGCTTAGTATTAAGCGGATCTGCTGCCTGAATTGGATTAGCTACAGTAACACGTTCTACTAATATTGATGTAATTGTATTCCCCATATTTTCTTCTCCTCTAAAGCATAAGCTTTTGCTTCTGCCACAATATTTAATGTGTGGGTTAAAACTAAAGTGTTTATGCTAACAATTTCTTATGTCAAATAATAACCAAATTAATCTTGTCCTACAGATAGCTTGTAAGTGTAATGTAATGAACTTGAGAAATGTTGTCGATAAACTTACTTGTACTCCCTTATATATAAGGAATTTACTAAATCATTTTTCTTGAAGGATTTCGTTATATTGCTTTTCTGTAAAGAAGTTTTAAATTATTACAATGTATGTTTCTTACAATGTTTACAATCAACAAAAAATTTTTCAAAAAATCATTGTTTTTTCATAGCTTAATTAAGGATATTGTTTTTATATGTAATATTTTCTTTACCTACTTAGAATTAGGTTTAAATTTCTTGCGGCCTTTGTTTTCTGCTGATACAATAATCCTTAAGTAGATAGTTATGAGTACAAAAATACTAATCGTCGACGGAGACGGGGAGACTGCCGGGCTAGTTGAAAACTCCTTAACCAGAAGTGGAAATGTTGTACTAAAAGCAAAAACTGGTAAAGAAGCATTAGAACTAATACGCAGAGAGCAACCCGATCTAGTAATTCTGGAAGTAAATCTTCCTGAATTAGATGGATACTCTGTCTGTAAAACATTAAGAGCAGAAGGATTTAAAAGCCCGATAATATTTTTAACTTCCAGAACATCAGAAATTGATGCTGTAATTGGGCTTGAACTTGGGGCTCAAGATTTTATTAGAAAACCAATTGCATTAAATGAATTACTTGCTCGTATTGAAGTACAACTTAAAAAGATTGAAAAGGAATCACCTAATAGAATTAAAGTTGATGAACTTGAAATAGATTTAGAAAGAAGAAAAGTAAAATTTAAAGGAGAAACGAAATCTTTATCACATAAGGAATTCCAACTTTTGTACGCACTTGCTCAAAACCCAAACAAGGTTTTTACAAGACAAGAACTTCTCAATAATGTTTGGGGCTGGTCTCAATATGGAAAAACAAGAACAGTAGATATCCATATGGGTTATTTAAGGAAAAAATTTGAAGATAATCCAAGACGCCCAACAATGTTTCAGACAATAAGGGGAGTTGGTTACACCTTAAGCTCTCATAGAGAGTAGATATAGGATATATGCATTGAAAATAGTTAAAAACGCCAAACAGAGGCGTTTTTTAGTTTTGGAAGTGGCTTTGCTAAAATTATGGCTGTGACTTTAGATAGTGCAGCTTTATTTACCTCACTTGTAACCCTTGCAATATTAATTTCTGCATGCGGTAACTTAATATCTTCTACATCAACAAGACTTGCACGGGTTGTCGATATTTCAAGAAATTTGTGTGAAAAGGCAAAGAAAGAAACCGACAAGTCAGAATTAAATTTACTTTTTGAACAACTTGAAAGCATTGGACCAAGAATTAAGCTAATTGAGACTGCACTGACTATGTTTTATGTGGCTATTAGCTTTTTAGCGCTTGGGGCAATGTTTATGTCTGTCGACCCTTTATTTAAGTATGATCTTTTGACCATGACAGCAACTTGTGGTGTTATAGGGGTCTTAGTACTGCCGCTTGCATCAATTCTTCTTGTGATTGAGAGGCAATTTACCATGAAATCAGTTTGGCAAGAAATAGACTATGTAAACAAGCTTTTTAAGAATAGGTAGTGAAATAGTTACTACCTAGCTAGTGTAATATTTTAAAGCAAGCTAGTTAAGAGATAAGATTTTATCCGATTTATGCGGTAAAATCTGGATAGCAATATTAAGAAGCACCTTTAAAGTGCACAATGGAAAACCGGCGAAGCTCATTCGTGAGCAAGCCGGTGGTAAGTAGAAACGTGAAATAAAAAACTTTTTGCTCTATTTACAAGGACAATCCATTACTATCTTTTCGTCTACAGTAACTAAATGGGTAAAATCTTTATAGATTCTGGGTGTAGTCATAAGTAACTTTATGGCATCTTTCATTGGGATAAGCTTGAATCTTTCCGGGTAAAACTTAATTAATAACTCTCTTACCTTTGGATAGTGAGCAGGACTCATATAAGGGAAAAGATGATGTTCCACGTGGTGTGAGAAGTTTAAAAAGATAGTATCAATAAACTTAGGGTTTTTAAGAGATAAAGAATTAAGTAATGGATCGTCTACCTCTCCTGTAAGCGGGGAGAGGAAATGATTTGTATGAATATAAAGCATTGCTGTGAAATGTGCAACAGCAATAGGAATAAGTGAGATAAGCATATAAGTAATCATATTAGCTTTTGCTACCTCTAAAAACAAAAATGATTGAAATAAAATGATAATCACAATTTCACTGCAAACAATAACTTTGTCTCTTGCTTTAAATAATTTATATACACTGCTGAACTTGCCATCTTCTTTATCTTTTAATTTAGGAAAGAAAGCCCCGATTAAGTTATTAGAAAAATAAAAGAAAAACCCAAAAGACATGAATAACAAGCTTAGTATTTTATTGTATGCTTCTTTTGTTAATCTTGTTCTGTAACTTATTCTTTCAATAAAGTTTTTTGGCTTTTCTGAAAAAATATAACTTCTATCTGGATCATCTATATTACCTGTTCTTGCATGGTGATAGTTATGTACTCTCTTCCAAAAGAGAGTTGGGAAAAGGTTAAATATCCCAACTGTTAACCCCAGTAGATATTGTAATTTCCCAGATTTCACAACAGAACCGTGACAAAGATCATGCAGAAAAAATGTTAGTGTGGTTAAGGCAATTCCCATTAGAAAAGATATAAAAACTTTTAAAATCAATATATTTGAGTGAGTAATAACAAATATCCCAGAAACTAGTACGAACATGCTTATTGCATAGCTAATCAAGTGCTTATAATCAGCCTTAAAGTGCTCATTTAGCAAGTATTTTCTTAAAACAGCCCTATACTCTTCTCTTGAGATTAGCTTAGGATTCAAACTGGCTTGTTTTTCTTTAGTTATTGTAATTGTTGATTCTGTCATGTATTGTTAGCTTTTACGGTGCTAATAAATATTGTAGCCTACATTTAAGAATATTGCCTTTGCTTAATATATATTCCACGTAGATCTAAAGATTTGTTTAATAATTAAACAACCTTAATTTAATCTCCATGATTTACGCACTAATTGGCTGTGGTAGAGGAAGATTCTGTGGTTGCTTCACCTGTGTGATTAGCTTCTTCTTTGCCGTTACAAGAAGGGGTTTTTTCATAATAACAAGTTCGCTTAGCTACCATCTTTTCGTAAATTTCGTTTAGTTTTTGCTCAGCAAAATTATTTTGCAACAGTGGGTTCAATATCTTTGTTGCGGTTAAGTTGTCAATTATTGTTCTAAATACTTTGTAGCCTACTAACACATCACCTTTTGGGGTGACCATGTGAATATCTTTTTCACACTCTTCCTCTGATAAAAAAGGAAACATTATATAAGTCATGGGATCTCTATAAGATACGAACTTAAATCTTCCTTCCCAATCTAATTGTTTGATATTTGTAGAAGCTTCCTTGCAATAAGGACATACATTATCATAAATTATCCAATAGTATTTTCCGATTATTTTTGGCTTGGAATTGTTGCTTGAAGTATCATTAACTAAAGGATCTTTAGCTAGTACAGTCAAATTGCTGTTATATATTAACGCTAACAATAAAATTAATTTTAGAAGAGACATTTAGAGGTTTTTAAGCATTTTGAATAACTTACCTTAGAAATACTACACTAGTTAGGTAGTAATAACTTATTTATACCACAAGCAAAATTACTTATGGCTTTAGCATGAAATTAAGCAAGATAATCATACATTTACTTTAGGAAATAAGCTAAAAAAGTTACTTTAGCTAAAATTTGATAGGTAAATTTAGAAGATAATGGTCTATTAGTACAGGCTCTTAGGGATGCCAGAAAATAAAAAAATAGTTAATTTAATTATTACTTTTTACAATTAGCTCAATAATTAGCTGTGATTATTAGCACTAACACTTAGTGAAATTTCTATTCCTGATTCAAAATTAACACTCTCTTAACAACAATCTGAGACAACAGCTTATGTTGTATGGAAACTAAACTTTTCTAATAAACATTCATCTAAAAGATTATGGGTAAAAAAATAAATAAAATCATTTCTGGTTTCATTATAATTGCATTTATATTAGGTCAGTTACCTGCTTCTGCTATCTATATTTACTCGGCCAAAAGTAGAAGCACTCTTTTCCAGGAAAATTTGCAAAGCACTCTTCCTGGATTCAGACACAACGTTAATTTGATTGAACTTAATAGAAAAATATCAATTCAGCTAATTTTGAGTCCGAGTGCAAAAAATGTAGAAGTAGAAGTTGTTGAAGCTGAAGGATTTGGGCTTGGAATTGACAATACTACATTATTGAATGAAGGATTAAAAATTATTAAACCAACTAGAATTAGGAGCAGAATAACTACTTCAGAACTTCTTAAAGAAAGAAAACCCCCCTCTACAAATAAAGCTAAATTTGATTTAAAGAAACAAAAAAATCAGCAACAAATTATAGAAGCAGTAGATTTTAAAATTTTTAATGTGTTATTAAAAGCTTCGCTTCCTGCAAATTATATAGTAAAAGCAGTTGTTGATGGAAAAGAAGAAGCATTTACCAGGGTAGTTACAAGACCTCCTTTCAGACTGGATATAGTTACACCGTCTGTATTAGATCTAGAAGTTGAGACAATAATCTCTCTGGTAGGTAAAGGATTAGATGCTTTTACTGATGTCCAAATAAGTGGAAATGATGTTGAAATCTTAAGCATTGAGAGTTTGGATGACAGTACTTTGAAAATCGTTGCTGTTGCAGATGAAAATGCAAGTTCTAGCTTTAGAGATATAACTCTAACTAATCCCTTACTTGGACAAACTACTACTTTAGTAAATGGTCTTTATGTTGGACCATCATTAGGAATTGATGGGCAAGATGGAGATATTGGTCCTGTTGGACCCCAAGGCCCACAAGGTTTAGCTGGTGCCAGTGGGATGGGGATTTGTGATGATCCTCTGGCTGCTTTAATGATAATTACTACCAATTTGCTTCCTGGACTTCCTGCATTTTCTAATTTTGACTCAACTCAATGTATTTTAACTTTTGGAATACCTGCAGGAATTCCTGGGACAATTGGAATGGCTGGGTCTGGAGAAAAGGGTGAGACTGGAGCAACAGGGGTAACCGGAGCAACAGGAGCTACCGGTGCAACAGGAGCAACTGGAGCATCAGGATCAAATAGTCTTGTAAAAGCAAGTAATGAATCAGCCGGAGTAAACTGTGCAAATGGAGGAAAAAAAGTAGAATCTGGAATCGATGACAATAATAACGGTACTCTTGAAGCTGGTGAAATAGATGCAACTAACTATGTATGTAATGGTGAGGATGGTGCAGCACCACCTGACATAGAAACAGTGATTGCAAACTGGAGTTCTTTATCAAGTGAAGCTGAGTTTACAACAGCATCCGGTGGTATTACCAGGATGGTAAAAATCCCAACTTTTATTCATGATGGAATTATTTATGGTGGTTTTTGGGTTGATAAGTATGAAGCAGCAAAATCTGATGCAACAGCAACCTCAGCTGGAACCTCATCAGTGCCTATTAGTAAAAGAAATGTGGTCCCGTGGGGCAGCATAAACTATGCAACTGCAAAAGCAAATGTAGAAAGTGCAAACAGGCAAATAGCAAGTCTGGGCTCTTGTAAATTAATAAAGATGAAAGAATGGTATGCATTATTTCTCTTGGGAAGAATATCCAAAGTAAAAAACATTTTTGGTGCAACTGCTATCAGTGGCTGGAATGAAAGAGGAAATACAAACAATGGTCAAGATGGTGGGGCGAGTACTTGCACAGATGACCCAACAGAAAACGCAGGTGGTACAGGAAGATGTTTAACAGGCACTGGATATAAGAGTTGGGGACATCTATTAGATAGTACAGCAACTAAGGATACAGATAGTACAACTTTAAGTGGATCCGGTACTGGTGATAGCACTGGTAATGGTACAGATGCATTTGATGGTGACTTACAAGTATATGACTTAGTAGGTAATGTAGAAGAATGGATTGATTTTACTACTACAAGAACAAGCGGTGATTATTTCGTTGATTCAGGATTTCAGGGTGCCGGAGTTCAATTGCCATTTCAAACGAATAATAAATACTTTGATTTTGAAGATATTGCAGGTGGCTTTGATAATGGAACCTCTAATGCACTGGATTTGGCTGGATTAGGACTGCCTTTTAGAGGAAATAATGGTAATCAAACAGATCCAAATAGTGGAGCAAATGATGGAAGACTAATATCAGGCAGTACCAATCAGCAATATGGTACTGCTCGTGGAGGCAACTATACAACTCAAAGTGATTCTAAGTCACCGCTTTACCTAGATATTAGTCAAACCACTACTTATACAGATGACAAGCGTGGCTTCCGTGTAACATGTGATCTTGAGTAATTATAAGATGATGTTATTGTATAAAAGTGAGCTTTTTGACAAATGTATCCCGTGCATTTAAAAATAAAAATTATCGTCTTTATTTTCTCTTTCAACTTTTTTCTTTTACAGGCACCTGGATGCAAGCAACTGCACAAAGCTGGCTTGTATACAGGCTTACAGGATCTGCGCTTTTTTTAGGTGCTACAAGCTTTGCAGGCTCAATTCCAGCACTTTTTCTTGCGCCAATGGCAGGAGTAGTTGCTGATAGATTTAAAAGAAAACATATTTTAATAGCAACTCAAAGTCTTTGCTTTATACATGGGATTCTAATTGTAACTTTATACTTTACTGGACTTCTTACCGAGTGGCATATTTTATTTTTAGCTATCTTTTTAGGACTTGCTAATTCTTTTGATATGACAGCAAGACAATCTTTTACTCCGCTTCTTGTGCCTAAAGAAGATCTTACAAATGCAATTGCACTAAACTCTTCTATGTTTAATGCAGCTAGAATGTTAGGACCAGCTATTGCCGGATTTTTAATAGCTGCATATGATGAAGGAATTTGTTTTACTGTAAATGTTATAAGTTATATTCCAATAATTCTTTTTTTAATATGGGTTGAAGCTAGAACACAAATAATTAAGAAATCTGCATCTGTACTTTCACATTTAAAAGAAGGTGTTCATTTTGCATTCAAACATAGCCCTATTGTTACTTTGCTTATGATGGTAGGCACATTTAGCTTTTGGGGCGCTTCATTTACAACACTTTTGCCTATATTTAGTGATCAGGTTTTACATAGTGGTGTAAGCGGACTTGGTATATTAACCGGTGCGTCAGGAGTAGGTGCAGTAAGCGGGGGTATTTTTCTTGCATCCAGGCAAAAGGTAATAGGCATAAAAAAAATAATTGCTGTTGCAGCAGTTGTAAATAGCATGGCTATAGCTAGTTTTTCTTTCTCGAAAGATTTTGCTATCTCATGTGCTTTGCTTGTAGTTGCTGGATTTTGTTTTATTCTTATATTTGCAGGTAGTAATACTTTATTGCAAGCACTTTCTCCTGATAATTTAAGAGGAAGGGTCATTAGTTTATTTTCAACAATGCTTATGGGAATGTATCCGCTTGGAAGCCTTTCTGTAGGATACCTTGCTCAACATTTAGGTGTTTCTAAGGCAGTACTTATTGGTGCTGCCTTTTGCTTTTTTGCAGGGGTATATTTTAATTTACGTGTTCCTGCTTTGACAAGGGATGCAAAAGGACTCTTAGAAGTACAAAAGCAAATTGAAGGCGGGATTATACCTACGAGGAATGTTTAATCCAGAGCAAAACCAACTTTTCCTTTAAATTTAGTAACTTGAGGTTCAATAAGTTTATGAATTGCATCAAAAATTGATTGAATTTCCTTATCATGCTTTGTTACTTTAGCTTCCAACTCACTTAGCTTATCCTTGAGTTCTTTATTTGCTCCGAGCATTTCTCTGAGCTTAGTAAATGTTCTCATGATTAAGATATTTACATTAATAGCTCTTTTACTATTTAAAACACTTGAAAGCATGGCTACACCTTGTTCAGTAAAAGCGTATGGAAGGTACTTTCTGTGATGTCCTCGCTTTAAGGTCGCAATTTGCGACCTTAAAGAAATAGCTTCTTCTTCTCTCAATTGAAACATAAAGTCGTCGGGAAAGCGACCTAGGTTTCTTTTTACTTGTTCATTGAGCCTTTTTATAGGAACACCATATAGCTCTGCCAAATCCTTATCTAGCATGACTTTCTTTCCTCTTATAAGAAAGATTTTCTTTTCAATTTTTTCATCGGGGATTAAATTGGACATTATTAATCCGCTTTTTTCTTTGAATCTAGTGATTGTATTGAACTTGCAATAATGGTTAAACGATACCTGTTTTTGTTTTCTTTATCTTTCCATCTATCAGGCATTAGTTCCCCATATACAACTATCATTCTGCCTTTGGTTAAATAATCCCTTGCAAATTCAGCTTGCTTGCTCCAGGCAATTATTCCATCTATAAAATCAGCATCAGGTTGATCATTTTGATCATTTACCCTCTTTCTTTTGTATTTTCTTACAGCCAGTGACAACCTGGCTCTTAAATACTTTTTAGTTTTTCCTACCTCATCTACCTCAGGATCTCTAGTTAATCTTCCAATTAACGTAACTTGATTTTGTGCTGACATGAAATCTCCTTTCATTAGTAACAAGTAATGAGTCATAAGGAATGAGCAACCTCTCATTCCTCATACTCATTTTTATTCATCTAATCTGATTTAGATGAATCATCTTTTTTCTTGCTTTTTGAGCTTTTACTTTTTTTGCTCTTTGATTTTTTGCTTGATTTCTTTTTTGCATAATGCATATGTGTATCATCTAAAGTGTATGCATTAGCAGCCTGTATACCAAGCTTAAATACATTAGAACTCCCTTCCTGAGCCATTTCCATAGGTCCAAGAAGTATTGCCAGTCCTAAAATAGTTAACATTATCTTTTTCATTTTATCTCCTTTCACCAACTTTGTAGCT
>JACOTS010000035.1 GCA_016178265.1 Candidatus Melainabacteria bacterium | reverse complement strand
CTTGTGCGGGTCCCCGTCAATTCCTTTGAGTTTCATTCTTGCGAACGTACTCCCCAGGCGGGATACTTAATGCGTTTGCGACGTCACCGCGGGGGTCGATTCCTGCGACAACTAGTATCCATCGTTTACAGCTAGGCCTACAGGGGTATCTAATCCCTTTCGCTCCCCTAGCTCTCGTTCCTTAGTGTCAGCAAAGGTCCAGTCAGACGCTTTCGCCACAGGTGTTCCTCCTGATATCTACGCATTTCACCGCTACACCAGGAATTCTTCTGACCCCTACCTTGCTCAAGTATTCCAGTTTCCAATGCGGGAATAGAGTTAAGCTCTATGATTTCACATTAGACATGGTTTACCACCTACGAACTCTTTACGCCCAATAAATCCGGACAACGCTTGCATCCTACGTCTTACCGCGGCTGCTGGCACGTAGTTAGCCGGTGCTTCCTCTGTGGGTACAATCACTTTCTTTTTCTCCACTGACAGTAGTTTACACACCAAGGTGCTTCTTCCTACACGCGGCATTGCTGCGTCAGGCTTTCGCCCATTGCGCAAAATTCCCTACTGCTGCCTCCCGTAGGAGTATGGACCGTGTCTCAGTTCCATTGTGGCTGGTCATCCTCTCAGACCAGCTAATGATCGTTGCCTTGGTAGGCTTTTACCCTACCAACTAGCTAATCATACACGGGCTCATCTTGGACCGATAAATCTTTCACCTCACGGCAATATGGGGAGTTAGCCCGAGTTTCCCCAGGTTGTTCCCCAGTCCAAGGCAGATTCCCATGCGTTACTCACCCTTGCGCCACTCCCCTTGCGGGTCGTTCGACTTGCATGTATTAGGCATGCCGCCAGCGTTCGTCCTGAGCCAGGATCAAACTCTCCATGGCAATTTAGTACTTAAAAAACTTGGATAGTACAAAATCCTTGCTCAAATTCTTGACAGGTTACATTTCGGAAGAGAAAAGTTTTTTCTAATTCTCTACCTAATTTATTTACTGCTTGTTCGTATATTTAATTATCAGGATGCGGTTTTTACTTTTTTAAGTAATGCGAATGAATATAATAGCAGTAAGGGTCACTTATATCAACAAGCAGTAGTTATATAAGTAAATAACGTATTTTGTAATAGCGATTAGCCTATGATTTTTAAACAACTGCAATAGCTAAAAACCAATATATTATGAAGATAACAGCAAATGAGTTAGAATTAGGCAATATTATGGTAAATTATTTAATGAGAAAAAGGTAATAGATTAATGGCAGTTACAAAAGAAAAGAAAAAGGAGATAGTTAATCAATATCAACTGCATAAGAATGATACTGGTTCTCCAGAAGTGCAACTAGCAGTTCTTACTAACAGAATAAACGAACTTACTAAACACTTATCCAATAATCCTAAAGATTGTCATAGTCAAAGAGGATTATTAATGATGGTAAGCAAAAGAAAATCAATATTAGGTTACTTACAGAAAAATAATATTGAATCTTACAGAAGAATCATTGACCAGTTATCAATTCGCGGCTAGATAGTGTTATTTATTCTTGCCAAATATAGGTGCAATAAAGTTGCACTAAAAAAGTAATACAGACAAGTTTCTCCAAAAGCTTTTTATACTGCCAATGTTCAAGGAGAAATATAAAATGGAAACAACAAAAAAAAGAGAAAAAAAAGAAACAAGCCATGAAGAAGCAATTAAACAAGAAAACATAAAAGAAATTGAATTTAAAGTAGGCGACAAGGATATAAAAATACAAACAGGCAAAGTTGCAAGAGGATGCAACGGCTCAGTAACTATACAATGCGGCGAGACTGTTCTTCTTGTTACTGCCACAATGTCTGATAAACCTAGAGCAGATATTGATTTTTTCCCACTACTTTGCGATTTTGAAGAAAGAATTGCTGCAGCAGGAAGAATTCCAGGCAGCTACAACAGACGAGAAGGCAAACCCCCTGATAAAGCTACTCTTACAGCAAGGCTTATGGACAGGCCTCTTAGACCACTCTTTCCAGAACATTTTTATAACGATGTACAAGCTGTTGCAACTGTTCTTAGTATAGATTCAATTAATCCTCCTGATGTACTTGCAGTGCTTGGTGCATCATTTGCACTTAGTGTATCCAACATTCCATTTCAAGGACCTATTGGTGCAGTAAGAATCGGATACGTACATAATAAGTTTGTTGCAAATCCAACTTTTGAAGATCTTGAAAAAAGTGAACTGGATATTGTTATTGCTGGTACAGAAGATTCAATTCTTATGATTGAAGCAGGAGCGGATGTTGTTTCGGAAGAAACAATTCTAAATGCAATTGCATTTGCTCAGCCGATTATAAAAGAGCAAGTTAAAGAACAAAGAAATCTTGCAAATCTTTTAAATATACAAAAATATGAGTTTGTTCCACCAGAACCAAATCAAAAACTCACTAGCCTTATTAAAAAAGAAGCAACCAATCCACTAAAAAAATCAATGGATCATGTAAAGGATAAGGATACATACAAAAGATTCAAGAAGGAAGCAACTGAAAAAGTAATGCAAGCAATTAAGAAATTGCCAGATGCCGATCCAATCAAAGAAATTACTGAAAAATCTATTAATGGTGAAATTAAAGCACTAGAAGCAACCTTAATGAGAACTCAAATAATTGAAGAAGGCACTAGGGCTGATGGTAGAAAATGTAATGAAATAAGACCTATTAGTGTAGAAGTTGGATTGATTCCAAGAACACACGGTACAGGTCTATTTACAAGAGGTTCAACCCAAGTACTTTCAACATGCACACTAGGGACTAGTGCAGATGCACAGCGGTTAGATACTATTGATCCTCAAAAAGAGAGAAAATATATTCACCACTATAACTTCCCTGGTTATTCTGTCGGTGAAGTTAAGCCAGCAAGAACGCCTGGAAGACGTGAACTGGGACATGGAGCATTGGCTGAACGAGCTCTTATTCCTGTACTCCCTGGTCAGGAAGAATTTCCATATACAATTCGTATAGTATCAGAGGTATTAGAATCAAATGGTTCTACTAGTATGGCTAGTACATGCGGAAGTACACTGTCGCTTATGGATGCAGGAGTACCTATCAAAGCTCCAATAGCTGGAGTTGCAATGGGTCTTATAAAAGAAGGGGATAAGTTTGCAATCCTTAGCGACATTCAAGGAGTTGAAGATTTTCTAGGTGATATGGACTTTAAAGTAACTGGTTCCAAAAAAGGCATTACTGCACTTCAAATGGATATGAAAATCTCTGGCATAACACTGGAGATTATGAAAGTGGCGCTTGAACAAGCAAGGGTAGGAAGACTACATATCCTTGAAAGAATGCTTGATACAATTCCAAGACCCAGAGCAGAATTATCTAAATGGGCACCAAGAATTATTTCAATGAAGATAGAAGTATCCGATATCAGCATTGTTATAGGACCATCTGGAAAAATGATAAAACGAATCATTGATGAAACAGGTGTCAAAATTGATGTTGCACAAGATGGAACTGTTAACATAGCATCAATAGATAATGATGCTGCATTCAAAGCAAAGAAAATGATCCAAGGGCTAATTGAAAAAGTCCAGCCAGGAAAGGTTTATTCCGGAAGAATAGTTAGGACAGCACAAATCGGAGCATTTGTTGAAATACTGCCTGGAAAAGAAGGACTGTGTCATATTTCACAACTGCAAGATAAACGTACAGAAAATGTCGAAGATGTAGTAAAGCCTGGTGACATTGTTGCTGTAAGAGTTCGTGAAGTTGATGATCGTGGAAGGATATACCTTACTATGAGAGGTATTACACAAAGCGAAAAAGAGAAAGCTTTAGAAAGCTAAACAATAATTACTTTTTCCCAAACAAACTTCTTAAGAGCATCTTGAGCGGATCATAGTATTTATCAACAACTCTTTCTTTCATAGGAAT
Source organism: Candidatus Melainabacteria bacterium (assembly GCA_016178265.1). Classification (GTDB taxonomy): domain Bacteria; phylum Cyanobacteriota; class Vampirovibrionia; order 2-02-FULL-35-15; family 2-02-FULL-35-15; genus JACOTS01. The sequence continues at coordinate 16,692 of JACOTS010000035.1, read as the reverse complement.
AATTGCATTGTCAGTTATATGAATATCTTCAGGACAGACTTCTGTACAGCATTTAGTAATATTACAAAAACCAATACCCATATCATTTCTTAATTCTTCTAATCTGTTTTCACCATCAAGCGGATGCATTTCAAGTCCTGCTACTCTAACAAAAAATCTGGGTCCGGCAAATTTTGGTTTTAAATTATGGTCACGAAGCACATGACAAACATTTTGACATGCAAAACACTCAATACATTTTCTAAATTCCTGTACCCTATCCACATCCCTCTGATACATGATCCAATCAGTATCATCTTTAGGAGTAAATGGTTTAATTTTTTTATTTACTTCGTAATTCCACTTCACATCACACGCTAAATCTTTTATTACAGGAAATGATTTCATTGGACGAACGGTTATTGGTTCACTCAAATTAAAATCATCAAGCCTTGTCTTACACATAAGTCTTGGCTTGCCATTTACTTCTGCACTACATGATCCACATTTTGCAGCTTTGCAATTCCACCTAACAGCTAGATCTGGTGATGCAGTTTTTTGTATATAATGCATTGCATCAAGTACTACCATTCCTTCTTCAATAGGAACAGTGTAATCAACATCTTGACCTTGACTACCCTCACCCCTATGAACTTTAAATTTAGCTTGTTCCATTCCCTTATACCGTTACACCACCACTTAAAGCATTTGTATACTTAGACATTTTTTCTTTTTCTGTTTCTTCAAGAATTTTTTTCATATCCGATGGCATATCAATAGACTTAACTCTATCAACAATCATTTCTCCATTACCACCTTTTTTAACAATACTATTCCACTTTGCATCTTCCAGCTTAGGGTTTGGAAAATCTAATCTAGTATGAGCACCACGGCTTTCTTTTCTTTGAAGCGCACACCTTGCAATTGCTTCTGCATAAATCATCATATTTCCAAGATCATATGCCATATGCCAGCCAGGATTGTACATTCTAGAACCTTCGATTTTTACTTTTTTTGCTCTTGTTGTTAATTTCTGCAAACCATCAATTGCTTTTAAGAGATCTTCTTCAATTCTAAATATCCCAACATTATTTTGCATCAATTCCTGTAAGTCTATATGAACTGAATAAGGATTTTCACCAGAGGCATTTTCAAAATAAGAAATCATCTCTTTTTCAGCTGTTAAAATATCATTTTCGTTTATATTTACGCTGCCAGAATTTTTCTTTGCATACTCAGAAGCATATAATCCAGCACGTCTCCCAAAAACCAAAAGATCAGAAAGTGAATTACCACCAAGTCTATTTGCACCATGCAACCCAGCAGCAACTTCACCTGCAGCATATAGCCCAGGTACGCAAGTCATTGCAGTATCTGCATTAACCCTAACACCGCCCATTGTATAGTGCCCTGTAGGTCCTACTTCCATAGGTTCCTTTGTAATATCTACATCTGCAAGTTCTTTAAACTGATGGTACATACTGGGAAGTTTTTTCTTTACATAATCCGCACCCCTATGGCTAATATCCAGGAAAGCTCCTCCATGAGGCGTACCTCTTCCTTCTTTATTTTCAGTATAAATCGCTCTGGCAACTACATCGCGTGTAGAAAGCTCCATTCTTTCTGGATCATATTTTTCCATAAAGCGCTCACCTTTATTATTTGTAAGAAGCCCCCCTTCACCACGCACTGCCTCAGTTACAAGTATGCCAATAACTCCTGGAGGCCACACCATACCAGTTGGATGAAACTGAACGAACTCAGTATCTAAAAGTTCAGCACCAGCATGGTATGCAAGTATTTGACCATCAGCAGTATATTCCCATGAATTAGATGTTACTTTGTACATCTTTCCAATACCACCTGTTGCAAGTACTACTGCTTTTCCTTTAAATACAACAAACTTTCCATTTTCTCTCCAGTAACCAAATGCACCAGCAATTTTGTCACCGTCTTTTAAAAGCTTGGTAATAGTACACTCCATAAAAACATCAATGCCCATATGAACACCTTTGTCCTGAAGTGTACGAATCATTTCAAGCCCAGTTCTATCTCCTACATGAGAGAGCCTTTTATACTTGTGACCACCAAAAGCTCTTTGTATTATTTTTCCTTCTTTAGTCCTATCAAAAACTGCACCCCATTTTTCAAGTTCTAAAACCCTTTCAGGTGCTTCTTTTGCATGAAGCTCTGCCATTCGATAATTATTTACATACTTTCCACCAAACATTGTGTCCTTAAAATGAGTTTTCCAGTCATCATCTTTATCAACATTTGCAAGTGCTGCAGCAACACCACCTTCAGCCATGACAGTGTGTGCTTTACCAAGAAGTGACTTACAAATAAGTGCAACTTTAGCACCTTGACTAGATGCTTCAATAGCTGCACGCAGCCCGGCACCGCCAGCACCTATTACAAGTACGTCGTGTTCGTGAACTTCAAATCTATCTTGAATATTCATACATTCATTTTGTCATTGCGAGCGAAGCGAAGCAATCCCGATCGAGATTGCTTCGTCGCTAACGCTCCTCGCAATGACACCTCACTCATATTAACCTCATATCAGTCCAAACTCCCATTGCACATAATCTAACATACAGATCAGCAAACCCGACCATAAAGAGGCTGGTCCATGCCCAAAACATATGATGTTCATTGGCACATGAAATTTTTTCGTAAACTTTATGTTGATAACCACACTTAAAGCTATCTTTACATCCACCAATTAAATGCCTTAAAGAGTGACATGAAAGAGAATACATGGTAAGAAGAAAGGTATTAGCAAAAAGCACTACAGTACCAACCCCAACTCCAAATTCACCATTAAAATTAAATGCTTTAATTACATCATTCCAGAGGAAAAACAATAGTACACTTGCACCAATTAAAAAATATCTATGAATATTTTGAAATATAAGCGGGAATGCTGTTTCACCTGTATATGATTTTGAAAGAGATCTAACACCACAAGCTGGTGGTCCAAGAAAATAAGATCTGTAATAAGCTTTCCTATAGTAATAGCAAGTCATTCTAAACCCAGCAGGAATCCATAAAATTAAAAATGCAGGTGAAAAATGCCACCAATCCACAATAATAAGCGGAGAGTAAAAAGGCGACAAGTAAGGACCATATTCATAATGTTTACCTTGAAATGCAGCCCATGTTGCATAAATTATAAAAAAACCAAGTCCTATTGCATAAAGAAGCGGTTCAAGCCACCAAAGATCTTTTCTTTGTGTCTGACCGAAGCTTTCAGCATTATTCTGAGATTTTTCTATTACTTCAGTAGCCATAAACGAAATAATTCTACTATTTATTTAGGACTTTAACCATTACAAATAACAAATAAACACTGCTATTCAAATGATATTAGCTGATATACATTTTACATGCTGGCAAATTAATTTTTTAATTTTTAAACAGTTTCTCTATTTGTAGAAAGTTGCCTTACAGAGCCATGCACCCATGGTTGATAGTCTTTAATAGTTCTAACTTTTATTACATTGTTTTCAATAACTATATGCACTACATCTTTGCTTCCACGTTTTTGCGCTAAACGTCCATTGGTTTTAATGCTTGGAATGTCTTCATGATCACCATAGTGAGCTACTGCTTTTACAGTTGGGTATTTTATACCAGATTTTGATAGTTCATTAATTCCTTTTGCTGCTGCAACAAGGCTAGCTGGTTCAGGCCATCTAGGCACCCATTCTACTCTTTTTGCAGAAAATATTCTTCTGGATTCATTGAATAATACTGCTGCTGCTTCCTCTTTCCCGGAAAATCCTTCGTTAATTTTTTCTCCTTGATCATATTCTTTTTTTGCAGCCATTAGCAATCTTTTAACCACGTTTTCTGAAAGCTTAATGTCCTCAATAACTCTTAGAGCTTCCTCAGAATATTCAACTGGAAGATTTTGAATCATACCTTCTGTCATTGAAGCTAAATGTTTATTTTGCATGGGGAGCAAATCTCTTAAAGTTCTAACTTCAACAGTTAGATTATTTTTCTCATCCGAACTAAAGGAAAGTATTTGTGTATCAGGAGTGAAAAATCTCACTTCCCCCATCCAACCATAACAATCAGAACATGGTTGCCATGCTGACTTATCTTGCCCTAGATCCTTAGAACTAGACATAGCTAAGCGTTTTACATTTAACATATCACCAATATTTGCACTTTCTGGCAGACCATCCACAAGCTCTTTGTCCAATGATTCAATTGCTCTGTTTAAAGCAACTGTCATGTTTCCACGTTCACCACAAATAAGCTCAGAAATATTTATTTCAAAATTACCAGCAAGTGTCCAAAAAACTTCCTTTTTATCGTTATGTGATAGTTCAAGTTGCATGGAGGTAGAGTACTGTCTGTTTGAAAAATATGAAGTACCAAGCTTTCTATTTTTCAAAGAGTGTTCATGAGCTTTAAGTAATTTAACTAGAAATAGCTCTTTATCTCTCTCAATTTCATTGATATCTTCTAACTTCAGATGGCTACTTGCATTGACAATAGATACTTTTGCTGGATCAATATTATATTTTGCAAGCAGTGATTTTTCAGCTTCAATTCCATCACTTACATTATCAATCTCTACACTAAACCCGCCAACAATTTCACGTGAGGTCTTTCTTGTAGAATCTTCTACTCTTCTTAAGGTAGCATCATAAAAATCTCTCAGTGCTTTTCCTTCAAGATCTTTTGTCTTAGCAGCCAGCTCTCTTGATTGAATCAATGAATCCAACACTAGCGGTTGCTCTTCTTTTAAAAGCCTCAATCCATCTTTTTTATTACCAGAAGAAAGAATTAAATCAGCAATTTGCCTCATAACAATTACAATATGTTTTTCAAATCCATTAGAACTTTCGCCTAGTGTTCTATCTATAGCTTGAAATAATTCCCTTAGCTCATCATCCTTTTTAATACCATCCAATACGGTTAACATCTCCTCTAAGGTATGTTGTTCCATACCACCTGGAGCAACATTTACCTGAGTTCTAAGGAAAGCAACAAGATTTGGAAAAGAACCTTTTGAACTTCTAAAATCACTGGATATTGATTGTCCACTACCATATGAAGCTTCTAGTTTTTCAAATATTAAGTCAACAGGATGGATCTCTTCACGCGATTTACTTAACTCTACTCTATCTCTTAAACTATCCGCTTCATCATCTATTGCACTTCCATATATTTGTCTTAGAACATTTTTTGCAATTTCTCTTATACTTACACTGGATTTTTCTGAAGCATGAGCAACATTTAACACACTTGATGCAATTCTTGTACTAAGCAAAGGATTGCTGTTTACGAACTGCCTTGCTCCTAAAATATTTCCCCATTCACTTACCCCAACTGCTCTTCTAAAATCTATCCTTAGATCTTCAGGCATTCTTGCTTCATCAAAAATTTCTTCCTGAACATCAAGCGCAGTTCTTACTCTATTTCTAGTACTACCTTCTAATGCAGCATGCATACTTTTAAAGGCTTCGAAATTCTGACCACTAATACCTAAAGCTATAGGCTTAGCAAATGGCAAGCTCATTACTGTTGACATGTAACTAATTTCCTCTTAATAGATATTGTATTGTTTTAAATACTTAATATGCTCATTTGTATAGAAAAATAAACAAGTTAAGGAAATAGATTAAGAAAAACGGTATTAACATCAACTCTGATAAAATACTTTTACTAAACATTACTAACTATGACTAAACTTGAAAATGTAGGACATATATATCAACTTGCAATGGGAAAAGTTGCTTGGGCTTATGCACCAGTACAACGCTTTGTTAGAAATCCATACTTTCCAAGAAACATAAGAAATTGTTACGGGGATCATACAATTAAAATCGGAAGAAACATTGATGAGTTTGATATAGCAAGAAGAATGCACTTATTAAAAAGGAATGATGAAGTATTAACAACATTTGATCCACATGAAGCAAAACAACTTGCTCTTATTAAACCTACTCCTATTTGCTTTGGGGGGCTTTATATACTTCCAAGTCAAATAGAAACCGATGAAGACAAAAGTACACTTTATGAAGAACTAAAAAGAAAAATAGCACGGTTTGCTTTTACGCTTGCCGTAATTGAAGTGATGAATTCACAAATAGGATTATTAAGACCTGTTTTTTCCAAACTTACAGAAGAAATGCAAGCTAAAGCAGGGTCTATGAGCTATGAAGATTACAAAGAATATTTAACAAATGATTTCTTTAAAAAATACCCAGAACCAATTGATTATGTAAAGTACTACATACAAAAAACAGGAGAAGAAGACATTCTTAAATTTGTTAGCTACGATAACGTAGAGGAAATTGTCGATCAAGAATTAATGAGTCGTTATAAACAATTAGAACAATATGAAACCAAAGAAGCAGCATTAGTTAATCTATTAGATTCAATTTTGGCTGATGAAGAATTCATTATCCAAGCTCCTAAAGGACACAAAACAGGTCAAGTAGAAAAACAAATAGGAAACGTAAGGTCTGAAGATGGAGGGCCAGAATTTATTGAATCAGTTGCACAAAGGTTACATTTAAGACACTCAAGAATACCAATAGAATGTCAAAGTAACGATCTTTTTAATGGCACTATAAAAGGATTAATAGGAGAAACTCTAGCAAAATACAGTGAAGTAACCGGGGTCAAGATATAACTGTTGTGTATTTTAGTTGTTGGTTATTGGTTTTATGAAAGTCTATAGCATATTAAAAGGCGGACAAACTATTAAAAGTACAACCCCTGGTACTTTAGCAGGGTGGGGACCTGGAAAAATCTTTGGAAGGTTAGATTGTAAAAGTGGCATAAGAATGAAAAAAGAAAATAGGGTATTTTTTCATACATTAGAAGATGCCGTTACACAAGACTTTAGACCATGTAAAAAATGCAAGCCAATAGATGAAGATGATTTTGAAGAAATTAGACATTTAGTCCCATATAAATCACTGGTAGATTTTTACAATAGAGACAGTAAATAACTTCTAATCAGCACTTCCAGTTGGAATATTTGGTCTACTTGCTTTAACATAAGCTATTATTTGAGGATCTAATTTATCAAATAACATTTCAGCAGTATTTATTCTTGAATTTGCATCGCGTGCTCCCTCATCTTCATATTGTGCATACTTAACAAGATGAAGCAAGCTATCACATACAAGCTGACTATCTCTTTCAGAATACATATCAAGAATAAGTTTCAAAACTTCTATTGCTCTAGGATCAGTGTCTCTTACCAGTGAATTAAAGTTTCTTCTTGGAAGATGTTCATGCATGTCACAAGTTAAATTTGCTATTCTAGGCGATACACATGCAATATTATCCAAGATAGTATTTTGTGCATATCTTAAACCATCAGCACTATCTCTAATGACTCCATCAAACCAAGCATAAAATCTAAGAAGTTTTTCATCTGACATACCTCTACCAGGTGCAAAGTATGTTGCAACTCTAGTTGCATGAAAATCTAATATTTTTGGCATAACTGTAAGTGACATAAAACCCCCATGAACCAATAAACTATACATCTAAATATAATACTGCAATACAAATAATTTCAATATGAATTTTTCAGCCTTTAGTATGAAAGTTTCTAATTTCTAGTCTCTAGAACACCTGGTGTCATGTACAACATTAGAACCAAAATTAAGGAATACGACGACTATATTTATATTCCTACTTTACGCTGATTGAAAGTGTAATTGAAGGTTTGTACCTTTACCTATCATGCCAGGAGGTATGGTAGGTGTGGCATCAACGTTAACAAATCCTTCTTTCTTAGCTAATTCCTTTAATGCTGAAAATTCCTTACTACTAGCTAAAAGATCCCTAACAAGGCTAGGGAGAGTTATACTTAGTGGGAAATTCAATACAACATCTCCATTTTGTGATTTCTTAGCAACTCTCATTGTGTCTTCTGTTACTTGTGTAAGTCTTATTTTTAGTTCCTCAGGGGCTAACAATCTGCTTATTCCCAATGTCTTGCGAACATTATACATAGTCTCTATGTACCTAGCTGAATTTAAAATTGTTGTCATGTTTTTATTCTAGCATGAAAATTTAAACTTACTAAGCAGCCAAATATTCTCTAACCTCTACCTGTACACCTGACTGAGCTGCTTGTTCTGCTAGTTTAAGTAATTGAGTAGTAGTTGACTCAGAGAAGAATGCTTCACCACAGTTTTGACAAACCTGTGCAGGCACATCTTGGAAAACAACAGTTGTACTTCCCTTAGCTAAGGTTGCTGTGGTATGTCCTTCTTTAGTCTCACCATTTTTACAGATTGTACATTTCATTTTTATTTTCTCTTTTCAAATCCTGCTTGCCATAACTTTGGATCTGGTTCATATACTGTAATTATAATCGCTTTTTTAACTTTATTGTCAATAGCAACTACTACATGTAGTGATTTTCCATTAATAAAACCTGATATAAGATAACTTGGAAATGGTTTATCATCCAGATATTGTTCAATAATTGTTCCATTTTTCACAACCTCTTTAACATCTAATGTTGTTATTCCACGTTCATACATTCTTTGAACAGCATGTAACCTAAAGTCTATAGACGAAAAATCCATAAGCTTTATTATAGCTATTGTTTTTAGAGTCAGGTTAGAACCAAAAGATGCTTATAAGTATTGTGGTTTGAACACTTTGTTTTAAGAACGGACAGGGAGGGATTCGAACCCCCGGATACCTTGCGGCATCAACAGTTTTCAAGACTGCCTCCTTAAACCACTCGGACACCTGTCCTTTATATCGCTCGTTTCGTGCGAACACTCAACTCGCTTTTCTCTTTCGACGACTTTTGCCGAATAAATCGGACAAATGCTTAGATTATTCAACACCCTCCTTCTTTTCATTTTTCAACAATTTTCCAAACCAAAGCCTTGGAAGTAAAAACCTTTGATGTAAAACGCTGGAAACTTCTTCCGATGTTCTAGTAACACTTTTTGCAGCTTCTTTTGTAGTCTGCAAAGTTTCATTCAATTCATTTTGAATCAAAGGATCTGCCCTGATTTCGTCTAACTGCTCAATAATCTTGGAAGCTCTGACCAAAAGATCATTGACATCATTAAATGCTTTTTCATTATTTGCTAAATTATTAGCATTATCAAGCGTACTTTTTAAATCTGCTGAAATATCACCTGCTTGTGACAAAAGTCTGCTTAAATTACTCCCTGTCTCATCACTCTTTGCAATTCTTTCAACCTTATCAATTGCTTCATTTAATTTATCAACCGTACCATATGCCTGGCTAATAACTTTCTCAAAATCCTTGCCTTTAGGAATTCCTTGCACAACCTTATCAACATCTTCGGCTAAAGTATCTGCTTTTTTTAAAAATCCTACCGTGCCTGTTGTAATTTCCTGAATATTTTTCCCAAGAACTTCCGGATCAATTTGATTAATCACCTCACTAACAGTTTCTAGCGATTTAAATGAATCAAATGTTGCTTCCCCATGAGCAGTATCGCCATCTTTAAAATAGCTGGATGACATGCCTAACGCTATATCAAGATATTTATCCCCTACATAACCGCTGGTTCTAATAAAAAATTTTGAATCTTTTGGAACGTGAACATCCGGTAATTGTATTCTTGCATTAACTAAAACTTTATTTTTTTTTGTATCTAAAGTAAGTGAGTCCACCCTACCTACTCTAAGCCCATTGACTCTTACAAATGAACCTTTTATAAGCCCTGCAACATCATCAAATGCAACCATAATAGACTCTTGACTATAAATGGCAAACTCTCTTAGAAAGGCCCAACCTAATAGCAAAAGAAGTAGTGCACTAATTACAAAAACCCCTATTTTCATTTCATTAATATGTTTCATAATACAAATTATTATTCTAACAATCCTGTTAGGATAGGACCTTCTATGTTAGCTTCAACAAACTGTTTTACATATGGATTATCCGATTTTAAGAAGTTATCCGGTGTTCCTTCCCATACAATTTCACAATTACACAACATAACAACATGTTTTGCTGTTCTTTTAATAGTTGATAACTGATGTGTAACAACTATACTTGCCACATGAAACTCATGGGAAAGTTTATTAATATAATCTTCAATCAATGTAGATAAAACAGGATCCAAACCAGATGTTGGTTCATCATATAATATAATTTCTGGCTTATGTGCTATTGCCCTTGCAAAGCTTACTCTTTTTTTCTGTCCACCTGATAATTGATCAGGGAAATAATCGATATATTTCTCAAGACCAACTATTTTTGAATTCTCATATATTTCTTGATGCTTTTCCTCATGCGTCATCTTTTTTCCATTCAATGCAAGTTCAATATTTTCCGCAACTGTATATGAATTCAACAGTGCACTATATTGAAAAACCATACTGATTTTATTTGTTTTAACTATCACCTCACCAGAATCCGGTTTATCTAACCCCGCAATTATTCTAAGTAAAGTAGACTTTCCCACCCCTGAAGGACCAACAATTGCAACACTTTCTCCAGGAGAAACTTTTAAGGATACATTTTTAAGCACCTGAAGATCATCAAAACTTTTACTTATATTTTTTACTTCTATTAATAAGTTCATTTTACCGTTCGTTTCGCACGAATGCTCCACTCGCTTTTCCTTTCCGGCGACTTTTACCGAATAAATCAGACAAAAGTCTTAGATCTTTTCTGATGCCTATCTCCTAATTCCTATCTCCTATCTCCTATCTCCTATTATTTTACAAATGCCGGATCAAGAACCTTCCCAACAGAATACACACTGTGTGTGATAAGAAAGTTAATAAGAAAGATCCCAAGCATAGCACCTACTACTGCTTTTGTTGTTGTCTGCCCAACCCCTTCTGCCCCACCAGTAGTTCCTAAGCCATAAGTACAACTTAAAGTTGCAACAATCGAACCATTAACAAAAGCTTTAAACAAAGCCATAATAATATCCTTATTACCTACAACTGTTCTAAATGCATCAAAAAACATATAAGGATCTAAACTTGCATAAATAATGGCAATAATCAGTCCACCAAAGCTTCCTATATATATAGCAAAAACTGTAAGGAGCGGAGTCATAATCATTGAAGCTAAAAGTCTTGGTGCAACTAAAAATTTAATAGGATCTTGCTTCATCATTTTAAGTGCATCAATTTGCTCAGTAACATTCATTGTTGCAATTTCAGCAGCCATTGCACCGCCAACTCTGGCAGCAATCATAACACCAGCAACTACAGGACCAATCTCCCTTACTATTGATATCCCAACAGATGTTCCAAGAGAGCTGGTATTCCCTATACCCATAAGTTGTCTGGATATCTGCAGTGTAAGCGCAAGTCCTATAAAAAAAGTAACCACTGCAACAACTGGAAGCGTATCAAATCCAAACTTGCTTGCTTGTTCAATAAACTCTTTTTTTGAAAAGTCACCTCTTAGTATGCAATAAATTGCTAAAACAAAATTTTTAAATGACTCGCCAAGCTCTATAAGCCAAACAAACTGTTCTTTACCAAGTTTTGAAATAGCTTCCATATAACGTCACACTATAACATAACAAATGGTCTATGAAAAACTCTAGGATAAACAGTATAAATGTCATTGCAAGCCGAATGAAATGAGGCGTGGCAATCCAGATCGGGATTGCTTCGTCGCTTCTGCTCCTCGCAATGACATGTTAAGGAAATACGAATTAATTATGCTCGCTCAGCTTGCTTAAATGTATCTTTCTCAGCTTGTACGTTTTGTTGCTGCATGTTAGTCCAATATTGGATTGCAACTTCTGTTTCACCCTTGCCTGCTGTAGCTTGTGTACGTGTGAATATAATATCCTGATTAACGGGTGTACCTTGCAGTGCTGATTGAGTTTGTCCTGCATCAAGATAAGAAATTGCAAGATCATAAAGTGTTTTATTTGAATTATGCATGCCTATCATATTAGTTGGATTAATATTACGTGGTGCTTTTGTATTTAAGCTTACCGATCTAAGAAGAGCTTTTGCTGCAGCTACAAACGGATTATTAGTAAAATCAATCCATTGACCATTTCCTAAACCATATCCAGTATTTGGATTATTAGTTGGCTGACCACCATCCATTCCAACAGGAGGTCTATTTTGACCAATTGGAGAAGCTCCTATTCCACCTCCTGATCCTGGATTAGCTGAGGTTGGTCCCTTGTTTTGACCTATAGGTGACTGACCAGTTTCTTGTGGATTGTTACTGTTACTACTGTTACTACTGTTACTATTATTACTATTCATCTCTGCTGCTTTAAGTTTGGAGTTAACATTATTAGCTTGAATTGTAGTATCTTTTAATTCTACTTTCTGATTGTTTGCTTTTATCTTATTATTTTCTTCTGCCTTGCGCATATTAGAAGCTTGCATTTGTAAATTATTTGCTTTTCTGCCAGCTTCATATGCAGAGTTTTCTTCTTTTCTTGCTCTGTACTCTTCCATAAGTGCTTGCAATTCTTTTTCTTTTGCTTGCAATTTTAATTGCTGCGCAACTCTTGGATCTCTGCCTCTAGCTGCAGCTTTTAAATTAGTTGCTTCAAAGCTTAATCTTTCAGCACTTGTTTTAGCTTCATTTGCATTACTAAAATGACTTGTCTCCTGTACCTTTGTATCCTGATGAGCTTCTTCAATATCTTCAGCTTTTACCTCTGCAATTTGATTTGAATTATTAGAGCCATCAATGTTAACCTGAGTAGTAGCTTGATCATTTCTTAAACGTTGACTTTGTTCTTGAAGCTGAGCAAAATCCTGTCCTATTTGCCCATTAGATCCTGAAGATGTTTGTTCAGCACCTTGAGATGGGGAAGAAGAACCACCAGAGGTACTTATTGGCCTATTTGGATTTAAATTACTGGAAGTCATATTTTAAAATTCAAATATTTTGCTCCTATACTAGTGTGCACTAGTTGATGGCAGTTAACAGGGATTAGGTTATAAGAAGATTAATGAAACAAAAAAATAATTAATTTGTCCTAATGAATTTTAGGGATAAACATAAAATTTATTTAATGACAAAGAAAAAGAGCAGCCTTTTTTAGCTGCTCTCTTTCTTTTATTTGTTTTACAAGCTTTTTCTTTATTATGCTCTGTCTGCAAGCTTGTGAGTATCTTTGTTGGATTGCTTGTCTGCATTGAGTGCCTGTACCCAGTACTGTTTTGCAGTTTGCGCATCACCTTCAATAGTTGTTGCTTGCGTTCTTGTGAAAATAATATCCTGATTTGCAGTTGTACCTGACAGTGCAGAGTCAACCTGTGCAGCATCAAGATATGATATTGCAAGTCTTGCAAGTTTTTGATTGGTTTCATTTTTTGCAATATTAGGTATTGGATGCGGACTAATCATATTAATTGCAATAAGTCCAATCTGTCTAAGTATTGCTTTTGCAGCTTGAAGCATTCCCTGTCCATTTCCTAGACCTGGTTTATCACCACCGCCACTGCCTCCACCACCGGAACCTTTACTACCAGATCCGCTGCCTGGAGATGATCCTTGAGTTTTTTTATCACCATCACCGCTACCTGAACCTGAACCTACACCACCAGCACCTTCTTGTGCTTTTTTACGTTCCAGCTCTTGAAGTTTCTGCTTTAAATTCTGCAGCGATTTCTCCATTTCTTCTCTTTGTTTTTTAGCATCATTTGCTTCATTTAAGGCTCTTTCTGCTTCTTGTTCTGTTTTCTGTGCTTGTTGCTCTTTTGCATCAGCTTGTCCAAGCATTTGATTTCCATCAGCAATCTTTTGCTCATCTTGAGGAATTAAAGCTTCTAACTTAGCGATTTCCGCATCTGCTGCTGCTTCATCTGCCTTAGCTTTTTCTTCATCTGCGCTACAGCTTGTGCAGTATGAGCATCTTGCTTTTTAGTTCGTTGCTGACCAATCTGCTCGGTATGCTCCTGTTTACTCTGATTACCCTCATCAACCATTTGCTTACCTTTAGTTTTCATCTCTTGCGCTTCTGTTTTTAGTTTTTGCGCAGATTCTTTTAACTGCTTATTAGCAGCTGTGGCAGCTTTTTCAAGCCCCTTTAACTCACCTATTGATCTTTCATGTTGAGCAATATTGGCTTTAACCTCTTCAATAGAACCACTACTATCATCAGCTGTACTTCCTTGTGGAGCTTGCACACGCAAGTTACCCTGCTCAGTACTCACTGCTTCAAATGCTTCCTTTGTACCAGAAGTTGGTGCTGTTCCTCCTGCTGGTGCAGTATTTGTCCCTTGTGATACACCACCTGTTGGTGCACTAGCTTGTCCTGTTGATGCTATGTCTACTTTTAATACAAACATGATCTTTCCTCCTAAAAATTTCCTTCCTTTAAAACTTTATTACCTATTTACTCTAGGCAATATCTCCTCCACCTTGTGTTTTCTTTATCATTGCTTGTTCTTGCTCATACTCTTTTTGCTGATCATTTGTTTGAGTATATTGATTACCAAGACTAGCAACTTCACGTTCATGATCAGAAGCTTGACCTTCTGCTGTCAGTTGTTGACCTAGTGCTACCTCAGCTTGCTGAGTAGCAAGATCAGCTTCTTGTTGTGCTTGATTTGCTTGTGCCATAGCGGTTTGCATTTGAGCATCATGATTTGAGCTATCTGACTGTGCTTGTTCTGCTGCACCTTCTTGTTTAGCTTCCGTAGGAGCATTACCTACTACAGCTTGACTTCTGAAGTTATTAGCTTCATTTTCTTTATCCTGTGCTTTTCTTGTTTCATCCCCATGCACACTACGCATACTATCAGACTCAGTTTTTGCTGCATCAAACTGTTGTTGGACAGTAGCTTTCTGTCCTTGAACACTAGAGGCCGACTGATTAGGCTTAGTAACTGTTGCTTTTTGAGCACCTTGTGTATTACCAGCATTACCAACAACATTATCTTTTTTTTGCGTACTAACTGCTGCTCCCGCATTATTTATTGCTCCGGCATCTAATATAAACATAACTTATCCTCCATCTTTTACCTATCTACCTTAATACCCTAATCTTGACTGATCGCTTGCTTTATTTTCTGCATATTCTAATTGTTGCTTATACTCAGCATCGACTCTATTTATGCCAAGCTTTTTAAATACCATATTCAACCCTTCATTATGTGCAGCACCAGATTTTAAATCCATCTCTGAAAGATTCATTTCTTTTTTATGGATCATATCTGCCTGCTTCTTTAAGTTATCAGAATGTCTTTGCAGTGTCTCAGCATCTTTTAAAAGTTCATCTGCTTTTGTTCTATTTTCTTTTGCTTTCTGTGCCAATGAATCTGCTATTCTCTCTAAAAGTTCAGGCGAAGCATCTTTTGGAAGAGGAAACTCTAAAACCAAACCATGCTTTTCTACTGCTTCTCTTGCTGCTTTTAATGCTTCTTCTTTTTCTACTTTATTTTGTCTTAAAAGTGCTGCTTTTTGTCTTACTGCATCTGCCATTTTCTCCATTGCTTTTGCTGCAAGAATATACGCTTGAGCTTCTTCTTTTTTCCCATTTGACGCTTGTTGTCCTGATTCACTTTCTTGTATAAGTTCCTGTGCAATCTTTTTATATAAGTTACTGTCAAGCTTATTATTATCGGCAGCATTTGCTGCAGCAATAGCACCAGCAGTCTGGCCATTTTTTACTGGATCAGTAGAATTAGTTTTTATGTCTATTACCATTTATACAGAAATACCTCTTATATCTATCAATTCGGTCCAGGTAGTAAATCAGAAGATGGTTAAAAGAAAATTAAAACTATAGTAGATTAGCCCTAATAATACATTTTCATTAAATTTAAATTAAAAACCTATGTTCTATCACTTACTTTTTGAACATTCTTATTACTATCTCT
Source organism: Candidatus Melainabacteria bacterium (assembly GCA_016178265.1). Taxonomy (GTDB): domain Bacteria; phylum Cyanobacteriota; class Vampirovibrionia; order 2-02-FULL-35-15; family 2-02-FULL-35-15; genus JACOTS01. Next base: position 900 of record JACOTS010000035.1, on the reverse strand, counting down.
ATCTGCAGTAATAAATCCCTTCCATAGTTCAGCACCAGTAATTAATAATCCTCTTAAACCTTTGGCTATATTAGAAACATTTGTTGCACTGCCAACTATTGACAATAACTTCTTTGATGCTGATAAAGTATGTGCTTCCTCTCCCTTTGCAGCTGCCTTTGTTGCTACACCTACACCCCAATCATGTTTTGCAAATTGCATTATTGGATTTGCATTAATATTTGCTCTCATCATAGTACCAATTGAAGCAAGCAAACCACTTGCTTCAGCAATTAAGCTTTCTACAAGTGCCGTATTTGATGCTTTTTCAGCTTCATCTGGTTCACCCTTGCCACCTTTACCTGAATCATCATCACTAAAAAATTCATCAACACTAGCCTTACGTGCAGTAGCTTCATCATCTTCTCTAAGTGCTCTTAATCTAGCAATATCTGGATCGACAGGTCTATCTGCAGTGGGTCCTGTGTTTGAATTAGCTGTTTTATTCACCAAAATTTAACCAATAAATAAACAATTTCTTGTTTGTGACAGTAAAACAGATATAAGTTATGAAAACCTTATAACTTTAAAAACCTTTATAGTTATCCCTGATAATATTTATTTTTTCAATTAAAAGATAGGTAACTGTTCACTGTGTTAGATAGACTCAGTGGGTCCTGCCGCCTGCAGGTCACCCTCCATGAGCTGCGTTCCTTGCTCATGGACCCCCTTCCCTTCCGGCGTCACCCACACGTTTGCTTTTAGCAGGTGAACAGTTACAAAGATAGTCTTAGTTTGATGTAACCATTCTTAAAGGAACACCTTTTTGTTTGACATTGGTAGCATCTATTCTTACACCTCGCGCTAGTGCAACTCTGCCTGTACGAGCTACTTCTTTAAGACCGAACTTACTAAGTAAAT
>JACOTS010000028.1 GCA_016178265.1 Candidatus Melainabacteria bacterium | reverse complement strand
TAATACTTAAAGTATTACCAGCTTCTTCCACTGTAAATAATTTATTGCCACTCACCGTAAAGCAACCATTTACTGAATTAACAATTTTTTCTTTCACTTTAGGATTAAGCACCTCTATTGCAAATTGAGGAACCATAGCTAGTTGCGATTTATATTCATTTTTTTTAATATTAAACCAGTTAAAAAGCTTATCAATATTTTCTAATTCGGCTGAATATCCTTCAAAAGCAGTATATTTAATAGCATCTTGTCCCATACTTGATGCAAATACCACTGTAATATCTGGATTTACATTGCAAAATTGAATTACTTCACCAATAATTTCATCAATAATTTTGAGTCCATAAATAACGGTTTCGCAGTAAGATGATTTGTTCTTATCGTTAATATTTTCATTAAAGTCTTCAGGAAAAACATTAGACCAATATCTATGTATTAGACTAGCAAAATGATTTGTAAAAAATGAACTGAAAGCCGGTGGGTTAGTCACACTATATAAAGACTTAAAGATATCCCATAAAATAATACATTGAAATACTGGGCGTCTTGCTACCATTGTTTTATTAAAAGATTCAGAAACCAATTGCCAGATCACTCTAAAATAAGTCTTTAAAGTAATGCCAAGCCGGGGCAACGAACATAGCAACTTAAATAATTCTTTTGAAATTAATTGATTCTTTCTTATTACCAATCCATTTTTTTGGACTTGTTCTAAATTAAATTTCTGAAATGTCCCGATATAAGCAGGCATACACTTAGGGTCATGCGCAAAGGTATCTGGTATATAAAATCCTCCATCACCAGGATTTAGTGGCGGCCAGCTTTGCAGAGAACCACACATACCAATGTTATATCCTCTTTCAAGGAATTCCTGCCAAATCGGTTTTCCTTGAAACGTACTGACATCCTGACCTAAAAACTTAATTTTATGATTTTTACTACTAATACCACGATGAAATGTAGGCCACGTCACCCATGGCGAAAGTTCATCACTATTAATCGCTACCGGTACATTATCTCTGGATAAACCATGCACAAGCTTTTCTGCCGGCGGATTTTGATTAATATCAGTTACTATGGTTGTAAAGTTTTTACTTTTTGAAAAATAATAATTAATATTTGCAAATCTATTATCATTTTTAAACTTATCAATTACCCGCCAAGGAATTTCATTTATCTCAAGTAGTAGAATCTTTCTTTTTAAGTCAACCGGCATTATAATTTTTTAAAATCCTTATACTAAAATTTACCCCTTTTTACTAATTAGTTTTTCACTTCTGAAATTATCTTATTAAACTTTGCAGTGCTAACCCTTCTATCAAAATTATTTAAAGCAGCATTTCTGCTATTTACTCCCATTTTTTCCAGCTTATCAGGATGAGAAACAGCCCAGAGAATTGCTTCAACCATTTTTTCAATATTACCTGGAGGAACTACAATACCACAGTTGTACTTACTTACAATATTAAATATCTCACTTTTTTCTTCAATCCAAGCTATAAATGGCCTTCCACAAGACAAAATTCCATATACTTTGCTTGGAACGACAAGGCCAGCTAAACCTTGCTGCAAAGTAATTAAATGAAGATTTGGTGCACTCAAAGAATGACTTAATTCTTCTTTGGGTTGATAAGGTAAAAATACAACATTAGATAGTACAAGCCTTTTCACATCATCTTGCAGTTTTTTCTTACTTGCACCTTCACCAACAAGTAAAAATTGAATGTCCTCATTTTCTTTTAACCTGTCAGCAACTTTAACTATATCTTCTAAACCTTGAGTCAATCCTATGTTTCCTGAATACATAATAAGAAATTTATTATCTAAATCGTATTTTTTTCTAAATAAATT
>JACOTS010000027.1 GCA_016178265.1 Candidatus Melainabacteria bacterium | reverse complement strand
TATGATCTCAGAAGAAGACAAATTCAAAGCACAGACATTCAGGATATTTGGTTTAGCGCTGCTCACACCAGTAGGAAAAATCTCTCTAGATCCCCTTGCATTCTTTCTACAATACAAGCTGATGCTATCTACTTTTTATACTATAGGTGCACTTTGTTTAGCACTACTTGGCTTCATCCTCATTGACAAAGGACGTGATATAATCTCCACAAGAAGGAGAAATAAATGGAATTAGTTTTTATGATTTTTGTATTTTTCTGCCTTTTTATATTAATAGGATTTGGCTATTATTTATTCGAGATCAAACCAAGAAAAGAAAAAGAAAAGCATTCAGGATAATTTAGACATTAGACTTGGGACATGAGACTAAAAAAGGGGGCAAACCCGATGTAATCAGATCTGACCCCAATTATGACCCTAAGTACTAATTCAAATCATTAAGTTTAGTTTTCGCAACACCCATCAACGCATGCTGCTGTAGATGGATGTTCAGGATCTGCGAATGCATCACAATCAGAGTCACTGGAACAAGGATAGGTACAACCAGTATCATCTGAGTCATCAGGACCTGCTCCAGCACATTCACACACTAGACCTTCTCCCTCAGCAACACATGATCCTCCTTCTTCATAACCCCTCATTTGACAATCAGAATTACACTCAGCATCTTCACAATCATCCGGTGCAGGTGGTAGGACATCATCACCTTCGTCATCTGAATCATCAGGTGCTCCAGTACAAGTACACGAAAACTCTCCATCAGGAGTACATGATCCTCCATCAAAACCGTCAGCTTGACAATCAGAATTACACAGAGCATCATCACAACCATCCGAACAAGCACCACTCACGCATGTACCACCAAATCCACAATCTGCATCGGTTGTACATCCACCAATCATATTTTCTACACATTCATCATCCTCACACATTTCGCCAAGTGGACAATCATCATAACAAACACCTCTTGCACACGTTTCACAATCTTGACAAACCACTCCTTCACAACCTTCAGAGGGATCACCCAGATAGTTAGGATTATCACACTCCCCACATTCTCCTTCAACACAACATGGCATTGATGGACTATTCGGATCAGCTTCACCAAAAAAACAAAAAAATTTTATAACTTTTGACATAATTACAACCTCTTTCAATAAACCTGCAACTAAGGAACTTTTACCCCCCCGATAAAAATAATCTAGGTTATTGGGAGGACATGAAATCTTATAAAATAAACCAGCCTACTATAGCCTATTACAGTTACCCATTACATTATTAAATTATTTTAATGTCTTTTCCACTATCTTTCTTATTCGAAGTGCTGCTTTCCCATCCCCATAAGGATTTTTTGCTTTTGCCATCTTTTTGTATAGTTTTTTATCTTTTAAAAGCTTGCTTACTTCTTTATATATTTTATTCCCATCTATACCAACAAGCTTTGCAGCTCCAGCTTTTATTCCTTCTGGTCTTTCTGTAGTTTCTCTAAGCACTAAAACTGGTTTTCCAAGCGTTGGCGCTTCTTCTTGTATTCCACCGGAGTCAGTAAGAATTAAGTAACAATTTTGCATTGCATAAACAAAAGGAACATAATCAAGTGATTCAAAAAGAAACGCTCTTTTATGTTTTTTAAGTACTTGCTTTAAAACATCTCTTACCTTTGGATTTTTGTGTAACGGAAGTAAAATTGCTACGTTTTTATGTTCTTTTAATATCCTTATTAATGCTTTTGCTATTTCTCTATGAGGTTTCCCAAAGTTTTCTCTTCTATGCAATGTCACTAAAAACACTTTATGTTTTTTAAAGTCCACTTTACTAAAGACCGATGTCCGTTGTCCCTTGTCCGTTGTCCTTCTTATAGTATAAAAAAGCGCATCAATAACAGTATTTCCAGTAACAAAAACATTTTGTTTTATATTTTCTTTTCTTAGGTTATTTGCAGCACGAGCTGTTGGTGCAAAATGAATAGTTGCAAGATGTGAAACAAGCCTTCTTGCCATTTCTTCTGGATAAGGATTATAAATGTTATTTGTTCTAAGCCCTGCCTCAACATGAGCAATTGGAATCTTTAAATAAAATGCAGCTATACTTGCTGCCATGACTGTTGCAGTGTCACCTTCTACAACCACAAGTTTAGGTTTTATCTTTTTTAAAACACTATAAACCCTTTCAATAACTCTTGCAGTTAAAGAAGGAAGACTTTGATTTTCTTTCATAAGATCTAAACTAACATCAGCCTTAATACCAAACCACCTAAGCATTTGATTTGTCATTTCTTTGTGCTGACCAGTGTTTATAAGAATTGGTCGAAATATTTTAGACTTTGTTAGCTCTAAATATACAGGAGCTAGCTTTATAACTTCTGGACGAGTTCCAACGACAAGAGCTATTTTTTTCATTATGCTTTAACTTGCAATTTCTCTTCCAACTGTTTCAGTTTAGCTTCTAATTCATCAATCTTCTTTTCCAGCTTTTCTTGTTTTCTTGGTATGCGTTTTTTATTCATTTCTTGTTGTACAAACTCTTTATAAGGAACAGCAGGCATTCCCATATATACACTATTTGCCTGGATATTACCATGTACTCCACTTTTTGCTAAAAGAATTACATCACTTCCTACTATCATGTTGTCAGCAAAACCACTTTGACCACCTGCAATAACACGATCACCCAGTGTTACACTGCCTGCAAAGCCTACCTGACCAACTATTAAACAATCTTTCCCAATCTTACAATTGTGTGCAATTTGAACCAGATTATCTACCTTTGTACCTGCTCCTATAATTGTCGGTCCAATGGTGCCCGAGTCCACACAACTATTTGCCCCTATTTCTACATCTTCTTCTATTATTACCCCACCAACACTTGGTATTTTATGTTGTATTTGTCTTCCTAAATTAAACTCAAAATTACCTTTTTTTGCTTTTTCTAAGTTACTTTCTTCCTCTGTAACATAACTGTATCCATCAGAACCAACCACAACACCAGAATGCAAAATAACATTATTTCCAATTTTTACATTATCTAAAACAGTACAATTTGCATGAATTAAACAGTTCTTGCCAATACTTACATTGGATCCAATATATGAGTTGGGATTAATAACAGAACCATCTCCAACCAGTGAACCAGATCCAACAAATACACCAGCACCAATTGCACAATTTTTTCCAACCTTTGCATCAGGATCTACCACAGCTTTTTCATGAATACCAACCTTAGCCTTATACTGTTTACACTCAAAACTCTCAAGTAACATTTTTAAAACTAGTCTTGGTCTTTTTACCCAAATAACAGGTATTGAAAGTGGTGACAACTTATCTTTTAGAAAAGCCGGCAAAATAAAAGCTTTTGCTTTTACCTCAGCAATTTTTTTTATATATTTTTCTTCATAAAGAAAAACAAGATCAGATGTAGTCGAACTCTGTGGATTTTGCGCAATACTTTCAACAACTAAATCTCTATGAGATGAATTAGAAATTTCTCCACCTACTACAGATGCAATATCTCCTAATTTTTTTGCACTAAATAGAACCATTTCTTCTACTGCTTCTTAGAGTATGCTGTCTTTTTTTTCTTCTGGAGGACTTGAGCAACATCATCAGTAATATCAGTACCTCCAATTAAAACAGCCCTTTTATCCAATACAACTTCAATGCCTTTTTTTGTGGCTATTTCCTTTATAGATTCAAGAATATCATCTTCCAATGAAGCAGAAATTGATTCTATGAGTTCCCTTGTTGTAGTAGCTTCAGTATCAATTTGCGTCTGTAGTTCTCTTTGCTTGGTAAGTTTTTCACTTTCAGATTTACCTTCTTTTTCTAACTCTGAAAACTTTTTTTCAGAATCAGTAATGATATCTCTTAATTTATCCTGTGCATCTGCAATTTTTTTACTGGCATCTTGTGCTTGTGGGTATTCATCAAACAGCTTTTCACCATCTACAATACCTATTTTCATAGCTGCAAGTGCGCTAACAGGCCAAAAGATCAGTGTTGTTACAAAAAATATTTTTACTAATGTTTTCACGTATTATCTCCTAAGTTACCAAGCAAATTCAATATTAACTGATAAACGGTTTTTTTTTATGTCTTACAACAATATTTAATGGAAGAAATATCCTTAAAATCTATCTGCAAAACCAAAATTAAATCTGCCTAGAATATTATTTGTGTTCCAGTACGGGCTAATTAGAGGGAGTCCATAATCAACACGTATTGGTCCAAGCATAGGAATATTTGCACGAATACCTACACCTGTTGATGCTGCAGTAGTAAGCCTATTAAATAACCTATTTAGTGTATTATTACCACCAGCATATCCTAAATCAGTAAAAAAGGCCAGTTTAATGTTCTGTGCAAAAACACTATTTTTCAATGTTGGTATAAGCTCCAGAAAAGGTGTTCTTATCTCCGCACTAGCAAATAAAGTACGGCTTCCAATTCCTATATCCGAAAAAGGTCTATAGCCTCTTACTCCGTAATAACCTCCTGGCTTAAATTGGCTATACATAGGCACATCACCAAGAAATGCAGAAGAACCTTGTAAATTAAATGCAAGTATAACTTTCTTTCCTACAGGAACATATCTTCTTACATCAACCCCAAGACTAGTAAAACTATCAGCACCTATTCCAACTGCTTGCCCAACATTTACCATGTTATACCAACCAGACATAGTATTAAGTTCACTATCACGTGTATCAAAAGTCAAAGCAGGATTTAAATGAACATAATTCCCGGCAGAAAGCTGCTCTTCTCTCAATTTGTTTGCAAGTTCTTTTGCTGCTTCTCTTTCAACTGATTTATTATGATCACTAAATGATTGTCCTGGGTTAAATGCGCTTTTCTCTATGATTTCATCTATATATTTGCCATTCCCTACATTTACCAATTGATCTGTTAAAAAATTTATAGCGGATTCACCATAGTCTTTCATTTCAACACTTTCACCAATCAGATCAATTGTCCCGGATACTCTATCATTAAATGGTTTGGTAAAAGAAATACCGCCACTTATATTTCTCTCCTGTGCTAAATCCACCAGATAACTATTAAATGAATAGCCACGAGTAAAAATTGACAAGGTATTTTCTGTATCCAGAAAATTAGGATCCGTATACCTTGCTTCTAATTGATAGGATTTACGATCAGATAAAAATTTTTGATTGATAAGTGTATTTGCAAATAACCCTGAGCCAAGTTGAGTATTCAGCGAAACTCTTTTACCCTCACCAAACAAATTATTATTGTTAAATCCAAAATTAGTAAAAGCACCGCTTACCGTATTAACACCCCCGCCAAAACCAAATGATGCAGTTCTTTTTTCTTTAACTTCAATAGTTAAATCATATTTATTTGGATCCTCTGATGATGGTGAAACAGACCTTTTGATATCCTCAAAAAATCCTGTGCTTTGTAACGAACGAAAATCTTGTACAAGCAAAAGTTCATTATAAGGTTCTCCTGTAGATAGATTTGGGATTAATCTTTTAATATATTTGTCTTTTGTTTTATCATTCCCTTTAATTACAACTTTATTAATTATTCCCTCATCTATGGATATTGTTATTGTTCCATCCGGATCCAGATTGATATCTTTTACTCTTGCTAAAACAAAGCCTCTTTCTTGATATTTTCTTTCAATTTGATCTAGCACCTCTGATATTTTTACCAGGTTCTCAGGTTTCCCAATTAGCTCTTGTAAAATCTCCACTATTTCTTCAGTAGAAACAATGCTATTTCCAGTTACATTTACTCCTGTAATTGGACTATTTTCTTCTATTCTAATTTTTAGTAAAACTCCATCACCAATTTGCTCTGGGTTTGCCTGAATACTGTTATGAACAAAATAGCCCAAGCTAGCAATAGCTTCTAAATCCTGAATAATACTACTTCTGTCAAATACACTTCCAACTTTAGACTGAAGTAGTGCAACTATTTGCTTTGAAGGTATAAGTCTGTTACCTTCAATCTTTATTTCTTTAATACGTACCAGACCCTTATAAGCATCAAAAGCACTTGCAACTTTCGTTTGATAAGCATCTTCTATATCAGCTTGACTTTGACTTATTACACTAACTTCACTAACATCTCCACTAGGGGTATAGGAAAGTGCAAGTGCATCATCAACAGAAAAAGTAGAAAAAGTTGAAAAACTTAAACTAAATAAAACTGCCAACAATAAGTGTTTACACTTTTTTCTAAACATAATAGATAAGTTAATCATTATATTTTATTGTCAAAACTGTAATTCTAGCATAATTAAAGACGATTTCTTGAGCCAAGCGAGCCAAGAGTTGAGGAGTGATTTACCTTTTGTATAACAAATTTAAACAAACTGACAAAATACTTAAAATAATCAACTTTTAGGCTTGATTTTCACTCTTAGCACTAGAGCTTACGGGGCAATTTTTCTCATCTACAGATTTATGCATATTTTATAAACAAAATACCTTTTCAAGAGTTTATTGCTTATTGTAGAATAATAAAGCTTGAAAATTAAAATTTTGCTAGATAAGTAATATAAGTAGAATATAGAATAAGGAGTTTAAGCATATGGCTAGGCAAAAGTTTGAAAGAAATAAACCAAATGTAAACATAGGAACAATAGGTCACGTTGACCACGGTAAAACTACTCTTACAGCAGCTATTACAATGACACTTGCTGCTGAAGGAAAAGCACAAGTTAAGAAATACGATGAAATTGATGCTGCCCCAGAAGAAAAAGCACGTGGAATTACAATTAATACCGCTCACGTTGAATACGAAACTGACGCAAGACACTATGCACACGTAGATTGTCCAGGTCACGCTGACTATGTAAAAAACATGATTACAGGTGCTGCACAAATGGATGGTGCAATTCTTGTTATTTCCGCAGCTGATGGTCCAATGCCACAAACCAGAGAACACATTCTTCTTGCAAGACAAGTCGGTGTTCCTCACATAGTTGTATTCCTCAATAAAGTAGATCAAGTAGATGACAAGGAACTTATTGATCTTGTTGAAGTAGAAACAAGAGAACTACTTTCAAAGTATGGCTTTAAGGGTGATGAAATTCCTATAGTCAAGGGATCTGCACTTAAAGCAACCGATATACTACTAAAAAACCCAAACACCAAAAGGGGTGAGAGTAAAGAGGTAGATTGTATTCATGAACTAATGGATACAATCGACAAAGCAATTCCAACACCACAAAGAGATATTGATAAACCATTCTTAATGTCCGTAGAAGATGTTTTCACTATCACAGGTCGTGGTACCGTAGCAACAGGAAGAGTTGAAAGAGGAAAATTAAAAATCCAAGAAGAAATTGAAATTGTTGGGATCACTGCAACAACAAAAACTGTTGCAACTGGGCTTGAAATGTTTAGAAAGACACTAGACGAAATACAAGCTGGTGACAATGCTGGCGTACTTCTAAGAGGCATTGAAAAAGACGGTATTCAAAGAGGTCAAGTACTTGCAAAACCAGGTACAATTAAACCTCACACTAAGTTCAGTGCAGAAGTTTATGTTCTTACAAAGGATGAGGGTGGAAGACATACACCATTCTTTCCTGGTTACAGACCACAATTTTATGTAAGAACTACTGACGTTACAGGTTCAGTCACGCTTCCAAGCGGTGTCGAAATGGTTATGCCTGGCGACAATATCAACATGGAAGTAGAACTTATACAACCAGTTGCTATTGAAGAAGGAATGAGATTTGCTATCCGTGAAGGTGGCAGAACTGTAGGAGCTGGAGTAGTAAGCAAGATACTAAGCTAGAACATAAAACAGTTTTAGGATTTGTCCAATTTACTTGGCAAATCCGGTAAGGCGGGAAGAGACGGGAGACGGAATGCGAAAGGCATAAGCCTGGAGCAGTATAAAATAAGGAGCGAGCCGAGTGTTCGCACGAGGCGAGCGGTATAAAATGGCAAAAGCAACAAGTCAACAACTTAAAAACAGAATTCGTATCCGTTTAAAAGGCTATGATCATAGAGCAATTGATGCTTCGTGCGACCAAATCATTGAAGCTGCTGCAAGAACCGGCGCCACAATCACAGGACCAATTTATTTACCTACAAACAGACACTTATATTGCGTTAATCGTTCTCCACACGTAGATAAAAAATCAAGAGAACATTTTGAAATTAGAATCCATAAGAGACTAATAGACATAGAAAATCCAACCAATGAAACAACAGATGCATTAACAAGGTTAGATTTACCGGCTGGTGTAGATATAGAACTTAAGTTATGACAAAAGTAGCACATACAAGAGAAGAAGTAATTGGAAAAAAGCTTGGAATGATGCAACACTTCACAAGTGAAGGAGAAGCTGTACCTGTAACAGTTATTGAGCTTAGTGAAAACATTATTACAGACATAAAAACTCCAGAAAAGCATGGTTATGCTGCTATTCAAGTTGGTTCATTTACAAAAAAAGAAAAAGCTTTAAACAAACCAAAGCTTGGAAATCTAAAGAAGAAAAATTTGCCTACACTCTCATTTTTAAAAGAAGTTAGAATACAGCCAGAGGAGTTAAAGAATTATAAAATAGCCGAAAAACTCGATCCAACAAAAATTCTGGTACCTAATGAATATGTAGATGTTATAGGAATCTCAATAGGAAAAGGATTCCAAGGTATGGTTAGACTACACAATAAATCCAGAGGATTTAAATCACATGGTTCAAAATCATACAGGGGACCTGGCTCAATAGGAGGACATACTTTTCCAGGCAGAGTTTTTCCGGGAAGGAATTAAAGCCAAAGAGCTGTAATCAAGTAATCTAATATTATTACAAGCGTAAAATTAATAACAACTGAAAGTTTGGTTGAATCCCCTACTGCTTTTGCTCCATACCCAGTAGTTATCCCACAAGTATAACTTATTAAGCTAACAACAAATCCAAAAACTATAGCTTTTACAATAGCCAAGAAAACATCTTTAATAACTATTGCTTGCAAAATAGATGTTGTAAATAAAGTGAGGTTTAGATCAATAAGTATACTTGTAGAAATAAAACTAACAACTAGCCCAACAAAAATTCCAATAGAAACAAGTATAGGAAATCCAATAACTGCTGCAATAATCATAGGTACAAGTAGATAAGCAACAGGACTAACTTTAGATATTTTCATAGCATCAATTTGCTCTGTTGCTTTCATTGAGCCAATTTGAGCAGTGATCCCGGTTGCATAATGTGTGATTATTGCAAGGGCCCCCATAACAGGTACACCTTCTCTAATAAGTGCAAGTGCAACAATTCCACCAAAATAAAGATTTAAACCTCTTACTGCAAAATCTGGAGCAATGTGAATTGAATATATAATTGAAATAGCACTAATTGTAAGTGTTGTAATAGGCAATGCATTCCATACTATTTTTCTTAGATTCTCTAAAGTATTTTTAATATAGGTGTGTCCAGCCAGTCCATCTTTGTTTATAAACCGCATGGCTTCCAACAAACTAAGAGTTAAAATACCAATAAATTTATTTGTAAATTGCAAAGCAGGTTGAAACATAAGACAAATATAGCACAAGAATTTTATAGGGTTTGTTTAGGTCCCAAATTTAAAATGCTACGTGTTTGGTATCTATGTGTTTGAGCATAGGTTATTATTTGGTTTCTAGTATCAATTGCAACTCCTACCAAAATTATAAGAGATGTACTTCCCAAGCCACCAAGCGTAGCTACCTGGCACAAATTTTCAGCATGAATTGGTAGAACTGCAACCATCCCAATTGCAAAAGCTCCAAGAAATGTAATTCTATTAATCAACAAATCTAAATAATCATGAGTAGCTTTACCAGGTTTAACTCCTTGAATCGCAGAACCGTTTTTCTTTAAATTTTCAGCTATTTCTCTTGGATTTAAAACTATTGAAGCATAAAAATATGTAAAAAGTAAAATCAAGAAAAAATAAATCACTGAATTCTGCCAATGCCCACTTCTAAATAAAAACTCAATTTGCAATGAAAGCCAACGTCCAAAATCAGCAAAAATATGGCGTCCTTGAATCTCAATTTGTGAGAGTGCAAAACCAAGTTGTGCAAAGCCTGGGGTATTAGTAAACATATCCCTTAAAACAATTGAAACAGATTTATTCTGCAAACCAGCAAAAGCCAAAAGCTGAATTGGCAAAAACATAAGTGAACTTGCAAAAATAATTGGCAGCACACCGCCTGGATTTAAACGAAGAGGCATATAGTGATCTGGCGCTGCTACTACTTTTCCACCAACAGTTTGCCTACGAGCACCAAGGACTAAAACTCTCCTTGCACCTTCTTGAATATAAATAATAAGAACTATTAATAAAGCAAATACTATCAGTAATATTGCTACTCCCCATGCAGGAGATGAGCCTGTCTTAAGTGCTGTAACAGTATCCTTAATCATAATAGGCACCTTTGAAGCAATACCTATGAAAATGAGTATTGATGCCCCATTACCAATGCCCCTTTCAGTTATAACTTCACCTAACCACATAACAAGTACGCTGGAGCAAGTTAAAACAATTATTGTGTTTAAATAAAATGCAGGTGTTCCAGAAAATGCAACTCCTGCTACATCCAAAAATCTAGCTAGTGCAAGAGACTGTATTATAGCTAAAGCTACAGTTGTTCGCATTATTATTTGTTGAAATTTCTTTCTACCTTGGTCACCTTCTTCTCTTTGCATATTTTTAAGTGCAGGTATAACTTCTGTCATTAGTTGCATAATAATTGAAGAAGTAATATAAGGACCGATGCCAAGTGCAAATATAGAAAGTGCACTAAGCGCTCCTCCTGCAAATAAATCAACCAACCCTAATAACCCACTTGTTAAAACATTAGACCTTTGTAACAATTCATGGTTAACACCAACAATTGGAATATGAACCCCTAACCTATAAATTGCCAGCATTCCTACTGTAAATAAAATCTTTTGCATCAGACCTGCTGCCTGAAACATTTCTGCAAAAGTTGAAAGACTTGCTTCTTTGCCTGATTTTCTGATCGATGGTCTCATTCATACCGCTCGTTTCGCGCTAACGCTCAACTCGCTTTTCCTTTTCGACGACTTTTGCCGAGTAAATCGGACAAAAGTCTTAGATTTTTTCTGATTCCTATTTCCTAATTCCTATCTCCT
>JACOTS010000058.1 GCA_016178265.1 Candidatus Melainabacteria bacterium | reverse complement strand
GTTTGAAATATAGCCTGCAACAGCCGAATCAATTCTATCTGAGGCATTTTTTAAATTATCAACTGTGAAAGAATCTGTTTCTAAATCTAATATTTGTTTAATAGCAGCTTTCAGATCGAAGAAATATACTAACGGTTTGTCATGGCTTTTTGATTTTAGATGTGTAATTCTTTCTATAGCTTTATAAGCAAGGTCCCATGTATTTAGCACTGGATTACCAACTACCGGTTGTGTAGTCAATTTTATAAATCTAATAACATCAAGCTGTAGTAATCTTCTTTCAACTCTATTATAGTCATTTTGTAATCCTGCTGCTTGAACAATTTTAATTACATCATCGCCAATTGAATAAAAAATGACATAACAAGAATTATGCAACATTCTCAACTCATCCTTAGTAGGCAAGCTACTTCTGCAAAGCGATTCAACTGTTTCAGTACAAGAATCAAATGAGTCAATTCTATTCCTTGCTGTTAATTCTGGAACCTCTTTAAAAGCCTCATAGTATTTACCTTGTTGCCTTTGAGCAGCAAATACTTCTGTTAATCCCCATAGAATATTTCTTCTTACAGCATAACTTCTGTCAATTAACATCCTTGTCAAAAGACAAAATGATTCACCATCAACAATGTATCTTTCTAAAATTGATTTTGGAGAGGCTAGTCCTATAGCATACGAAATATTTTGCCTTACGCTATCATCTTCCTCTTTTGTGAAGGCCGTGATAAGTCCAATACTTTCAATATTTTTTCTCCAACTATCTTTATAAGTTGCTGTTGCAGCATTTACTCCATGGTTTCGTACGCTTGAAGAAGAAGCTGTTAATAGCAGCTTAATCGTATCTCTTTCATCAGAAACACCAAGTCTCTGTTCTCCCATTTTCTCTAGAATTAATCTTAAAGTATAGGCTGCCTTGTCTCTAGCCATAGAACTGCCACAAGAAAAGGTATATGGAGCAAATGGGCGGTCTTTTAAAGGTACATCTCTAGCTGTACTCATGAGATTTGAATCTCTATACCATATATTTGGAATTTTCTCAGATCCAACGCCTTGAACTATATTTACCATTGCATCTATAATTGCAACCATTACATTTGCATTAAGTTCTTTACCTACACGTTCTTCTAATTTCCTTAAATCATCAGGATTGTGTGGTGCTCTTCCCATCCATCTTGCTTTTTCAGTCCTTGACCATGGAAATAAACTGTTTAAGTCTGCTGCCGCAAGTGCTTCAATTCCAAGTTCATTTTTAATTCTTTGAATAATTAAAATTTGGTCTAATAAATTTAGTTCGCTTAATGACTCACTAGTTCTATAATTTGCATGATTTTGTTGTGTAGCTCCATCCCCATCTTGAGATACTTGCACACAAGCAGGTAAATAAAGAACGTTTTGAGGGATTATAGTTGTCTTTTCAACTTTCATAATTTAAGTTCTTACAATAATATCACTCAACAAAAACAAGTTCGTGCTCTATCCCTGACATTACAAATACATATGGCTGGTGGCTTACACTAAAGACTTCGTTCAATCTAACTTTACCCAGATCATTTGATTTAGCAATTAATTTTTTTCTTACTTCAGACAAAGCAAGAATTTGTCTGGAAAGTTTTTCTTGATCATCCCATGCAAGCTTGTCAAACTCTCTTTTCAATCTCTGAGAATTTATTTCAAACATTTTAGAAACTGATTCTAATCTGCTGTCTATAAGATGCTCTAAAACCTTACAATCTATTTCTTTAACTTGATTGATATTCAATAAATCAAGGCAGTCAATAACAAAAATAGATAAGGCAGCATCATAAGGATCTATCATTGCAGCTTGAGCATTGCTTTCTGTAAAAGGATTTTGTATTGGGTCACTGGTTTGAACTCCTAGCCTACCAGTTAAGTCTTCCAGGTAAAGATTTTCTTGACACCTATAGTTTCTATATCCTTCGACTAAAAACAACCACCTACAAGCATCAGCTTGAGTTATATTACCAGTAGTAGTTTGTACAGCTTCTGTGTTTTCTAATAAATCATGCTTTCTAACAAATACTGCTCGAGCTGCTCTATGACCCAGTCTTGGAGATGATTCTAAAGAACTGATTTTTGGTTCTAATACTCTCATACAACTTGATAAATTTATTGCTGCTTACCATAATCAGAGAACAATTTTATTAAAATTTCTTGACTAATCGGTCTTTGTGCAGTTCTAATTAATTTTCTAACTTCCTTTGTTGGTATATCTTTAGTTATAAGAGCCAGATCAAAATAATTAAATTCCCCTACTGTACTGCCAGATTCACCGATATTTAAATCATCAATTTCTACTTCTAAGGATCTCATTCTTTCACGAACTATATTTATACCATCGCTACTTCGTTGTATTATTTTTTGAATTGCTTCCTCTAAGGCTTTAATTAAATTTTTCTCCTTATCATATTTTTTCCTTAGAGCAAGCAATGTTGTTACTGCCTGGTCACTTGCCAGATCTCCAATACAGGAAGTTGCTTCTTTTTTAAGTTTTATACTTTCTTGATCTCCGCTCAATATACTTAAACAAAGCTCTATAACTTCTTTTTCAAGCTCAGGATTTAAACTGATTTGATTTTTTAATACTCTAAAACCTATAGATTTAATATCTAGATCTTCAATAGGATCTTTAATTTGAGCAATAAATGTTTCAACTAATTTTTTGTCATAATAAGAGTCTGCTTTCAACAATAAAGAAGCAGCATTTCTTCTACCTGATAAGGTTTTTTCTATCAAAGGCAAATTACCTTGTATGTATCCTTTGTGAATTAAAGATATTATTAACTGTGTTGACTCTCTTGTAACATCTATTGAGATCTTTTCGGATTGAACTTTTCCACATTCAACTTCATTAAGAAATGCTTCAAGCTCTACAGTACATCCTGAATATTTATCTAAAAACTCTCTTCTTTTTTGGTTCTTATTGCTTTGTTCAACTTTGGACAATTCTATTAAATCAGATAAAACTTTTTCCTTATCTAGTTTTTTCTTGGCGTCACCAATATCATCAGTAGACTGTGCTCTTACAGAGCCTCTTAACTCATCAGTGAATTTGGTCCACATTATACCTATTCCAGTTGCTGAAATACCCAATAATGTTAAAACACCACCAAGCCATTTAGTTAAATTGCTTTCCTTTTTAAATCCAAATACTTCTGCTACTAGTCCAACTGCTGTTGCAATGACTCCGAACAAGGATAGATATGGTTGCCTTTTTATATATTTAGGATTTTCTGTCTGTACCCAGGTTTCAATTTCTTCAACAGTAGGTTTCTTACCATTCTGATTTCTATAACCAACTGGCCTAAAAAAGAAGTTGACTGATTTTGTTGAATCAATAGTTGCTGGCATTTGTTTTAAATAAAGTATTCTAAAATAAGGAGCTAAGTCCTTAATCTGATATTAACCTAAAAAAGTTAAGAGTATAAATTAACTCAAGTTCTGCTTAATTTATATTAAAAAAGCTATTATTTACCAGCCAAACAGTCTGGTCTATTGAGCTCCTTCTAAGAGTATAGTAAATTTAACCCGCTACAGGTTAAGGAGTTAATAAGATGAAAAGAATTAATGGTGTAGAAATTAAAACACTTTCTTGTTTGCCTAGAACTCAAGTGCAACAAGAAAATTTAGATACATTAGATAGAGCTGGTGGACCACAACTTGAAAAATCAATTGATAAAGAAACAGATTTTTCTTATTTAAGACAAAGACTTGAAGCTGTACAAAAAGTAAAAAGTGATTTAGGTATTGAAGCACAAGCAGCAATGCCAATTGACTTTGGACTTAGTGCAGCACTTCTTGCTGTTGGTGCTGCTGGCTATGAAGCTGCCAAAAGATTATATAACGGTTGGGTACGAAACAGTCAAAAATCAGATATAGATAGTTCAGTGACTCAAGCCATAGAATCCTTAGGAGATTATTTTAGTGATAAATTGTTGGCACCTGTACTACCTACTAAAGAAGTAGTAAGGTCTGCAGTAGAAAAAATTTCTACTGGCGAAATAAGTGATGCTCTAGATACTGTAGATAAAGTTAAAACAGCTATAGTAAAGTTAGTAACCAGTGAACAGCATAGTAATCTTGAGCAAGATAGTCAAAATAACTCTAAAAGAACTATTAGAGGATTTACTCTTGCTTTGGAAGGGCTTTGTTCTAGGGCAGATGTTAGCTCAGAAAAAGTTGTAGAAGTTTGTGATGCTTATATTAATCTTCTTAAAGAACCCTCAGGCAAATATACATTATTGGATGATAGTGCAAAAGAATCTATGAGACTACTTTTGGTAAGGAACTGGAAAGCACCAGTTAAGGATTATAAAGTCGATGTTAAATTAGAAAGAACAAAGGAATATCGCTTGGGATTATACCAAGTGATGAAAGCTACAGTAGCAGATACATCTCGTGATTTTCTATATTTAAGAACTCCAATATCTCAAGTTCCTGCTAATCTTCAAGAAAAAGCTAAAGAATTAAGAGAAGCATTGGTTGAAGCATACGGTTATGAAGTTGATCTTCATAAAGTAGATATAGGAAATTACTCAGAATCAGTTGCTGAAGAAATTAAAAAAATATTAGAACTGTCACCCGAGATTTCTCAATCCAAGTGGAGCCAAAAAGCTAGAGATCAAGAAAAAATCGCACAAGAAAATCAACTCAGATTAACAACTCTAAGAACATGGGCTGTGCCTGCTACATATATGCCAGAAGCTGATTTGCAAACATCCTTTGAACAGATGTCCTTACAAAATCAGGAACTTGTAGAGGGATTAGATAAATTTAAAGATTTATATTTAACAAATGATTTTGTCAATGAAGACAAATTAAATCAACAATTAACCAGGGTGCTTGATTTAACAGGTTTAGACTCAAAAGTAAATAATGCAAACCTATCTGAAAAGAATTCGGAAAAAGGACATTTCTTCTTTAGATATTTTAATCATCTGGCTGAGAAGAAAATTACTGTTGAAGGTACTAAAAAAGGACCTCTAAAGAACTACATTAGCGCAACCAACAGAGATAGAATTTTAAGAACCTGTCAAACTGTTGTACACAACAAAGCAGATTTTCCCTCAACTGCAAGAGATTACTCCTTTTATACTAAACCACTAATAGAAGCAGTACCTGGACAAGCCTTATTACTACATCATAAGCTAACAAAATGCTTTAAATCAGATGGATATATTGATGTCCATGGACTTAAGCCATTGGTTATAGAAAATGCACTTCAAAACCTTTCACCAAGCGGAAGTGAAACTGAAAAGATTGCTGGAGGTTTTGTACTTTCTGGTCCTGCAGGAACTGGTAAATCATCTTTTGCAGATGCTGTTTCAGGACAAATGGCTCTTCCTGTTTTCAAGCTTAATGCTGGCACAGTTAAAGCAGGAACAATTGGAGGCATAATAACTTATGAATCTAGAGGAATAACTGTTGGAGAATTTTTTGATATTGTAAAAGCCAATTCACCTTGCGTTTTACTTCTAGATGATGTTGATAAATATCTCATTCCAAGAAAAGCCGATGCTGGCTGTGTAAGAGAACCTTCTGCAGAAGAAACAGAATTAACAACATCATTTTTAGAATCCATACAACAACTAAGAGATCAAAGAGGAGCCTCTAGAGTTGTTTTAATTGCAACTACAAATTTACCCCATTCGAGCAGTATTAATATTGCACTGATTGATGGAAAAGGGGAATGTGAAGGAGCACAGATAGAACTTTTCAAACATGTTAGTTCAACAGCACTTAGACCTGGTAGATTTGATCATCCTGTTTTTTCCTTCCATAGGCTATATAATGCGGATCAAGGAAAAGAATTTGCTGTTGCTTTCTTTAAACCCTTAGAAGATTCTGGAAGACTAACAGGCACTATTGATTATGATGAATTGGGAAATATAGCAAAAGATTACACACCTGCAACACTTGAAAACGCTATTGCAACTTTATTACCAAAGCCAGAAAGCCGAGTTACTGTTCAACAACTTATAGATACTCTGAAAAAACAAACTGACAGGTTTTTTGCTTCGGTTGATTTTGAGCTACTTCGAAAAATCCAAGGAAGAGTAGAAACTTTGGTTGATAATGGAGATAAAAAACTTGGTGAAAGCCTTGATTTTAATGAATTCACATTAGCAGCGAAAGGACTAACTATAAAACAAATAAAAACTGCGATAGAAGATCTTGCTCCATTTGAATTAACCCAAGAAAACATACTTGCTGCATTTGAAAAAGTAAGAA
The DNA here is from genome assembly GCA_016178265.1 of Candidatus Melainabacteria bacterium. Taxonomy (GTDB): domain Bacteria; phylum Cyanobacteriota; class Vampirovibrionia; order 2-02-FULL-35-15; family 2-02-FULL-35-15; genus JACOTS01. The sequence continues at coordinate 257 of JACOTS010000058.1, read as the reverse complement.
GTGAAGTTTAAAAAGCCTTGAATAATTTTGACAAACCAATCTGTGATAAGAGTTCAAACTTGCATATACTCTGATAAGCCTTATATTTTCAAAAAAGTAGCCTGATCGCACAGCGTAGGATACAACGTGATTTAACAACTGCTTAATAATCCAATGGAGTCAGATCCTTTGCATTCAGGTATATTGCGGTGAATTTGCGGAGGGTGGATTTGAACCACCGACCTTCGGGTTATGCTTACCACTACAGTTTTCACTGC
>JACOTS010000057.1 GCA_016178265.1 Candidatus Melainabacteria bacterium | reverse complement strand
AAGTGAATGATAAATATTAGTTAAGTAAGGGATCTTGACAAGACATTGACAGTTTGTAATTTTTTCTATTTCATCCGGTGCAGTTAATTCGGCTTTGTCACTGCTGTTTTTGTTAAATCCTGAAATGATAAATCCTAAGACATTTAATCCTTTTTGTTTTGCAAATTCAATAGTTAAAACGCTGTGATTTATAGTGCCAAGTGAAGGGCGACAAACAACAACTATTGGATAGTTGAGATCTTTTATTAAATCAGCAACTAAGTATTGAATACTGGACATGGGACTATGGACTATGGACCCTGAAAATTTTGGGTATAGTTCCTGGTCCCTGGTCCCTGGTCCCTGGTCTCTTAGAGGGACAGCAATTCCCCCAATCCCTTCAACAATAACTACATCAAATTCTTCTTCAAGTTTTTTAATATCAAAGATTATTTTCTTAATATCAACTGTTCTATTTTCATGCTGTGCTGAAACTGATGGAGCAGCAGGCAGTTCAAAGCTGTAAGTGTTAAATATTGGAATTTTATTTGCTGTAAGTTCAGTCAAATAATCAGTATCTTTTGGGTTCCCTGTTTGTATTGGCTTTGATATTGCAACTTGTTTACCTTCAGCTTTTAATTGCAAAGCTAAATAAGCACTAAAAATACTTTTACCTACCCCTGTGTCTGTGCCAGTAATAAAAATAGTGCTGAGCAACGAGAGTTGAGTGCTGAGTGGAAATTTATACTCAATGCTCATTGCTCAACGCTCATTGCTTGTATGTTACTTACGCCCTCTTAGAAATTCCGGAATGTCTAAGATGTCAGAAGCTTTTCTTTTTACCTTGTCATCAACAATTGTCCGCTGGTTGCAGCTCCACCAAAAAACTCTTTTGTAAACTCTTTGGATCTCTCCATTTGTTTAACAAGAGGTTCTTGTTGCATTTGGAAGCCAGTTGCAATTACTGTAATTTGAACGTCGCTCTGGAAGTTTGGATCAATTACAGCACCAATAATTATATTGGCATCATCTTGTGCCATCTCATAGATTAAACCAGCTGCTTCATGTACTTCGTGCAAGGTAAGATCTGGTCCACCAGTTACATTAAAGATGATTCCAGATGCGCCATTGATGGAAGTCTCGAGTAGTGGACTTTCAATTGCTTTTCTTGCTGCTTCAGTAGCTCTGCCTTCACCACTTGCTCTTCCAATGCCCATTAAAGCTGAGCCTGCTGTTGACATTATGTTTTTGACATCAGCAAAATCAACATTAATTAGTCCTGGGATTGTGATGATATCGGAGATCCCTTGAACAGCTTGCAGTAGAACATCATCAGCTTGTTTAAAAGCCTCATGAACAGAAGTTCTTCTTTCAATTACCTGAAGTAACTTGTCATTAGGAATAGTAATTAGAGCATCTACTTTTTGTTTCAGTGCTTCAAGTCCTTGATCTGCTTGTCCAGATCTTCTTTTTCCTTCAAAAATAAATGGCCTTGTGCAAACACCAACAGTAAGTGCACCAAGATCACGAGCAACTTCTGCAATTATTGGAGCAGCTCCGGTACCAGTGCCGCCTCCCATGCCGCATGTAATAAAAACCATGTCAGCACCTTCAATAGCTGTAGCCAGCTCATCGCGGCTTTCTTCTGCAGCTTTTAATCCAACTGATGGATTTCCTCCGGCACCTAAACCTTTGGTGAGTTTGTCGCCGATTTGAATTTTATTTGTTGCTTGACAAAGTTGCAGAGCTTGAGCATCGCAATTTACAGACCAAAACTCTACATTGTTTAGGCTTGCTTCAATCATTCGATTTACTGCATTACAGCCACCACCACCAACACCAAATACTTTTATTTTTGCAAAATTGGTGTTTATAGTTGATTTTCCTTTTGAATCAAAAACTTGTTCTTGCATTTTCTTTTTTCCTCGTTTTATTTTTATTCCCTAAATGACCTACTTTGATATGCTATGACCTAAATAAAAAAAATGCAAGTATTTGTGGGAACTTTTTTTTCTATATAATGGAAATACTTTAGATATCTTTTTGCTTACTGGCCTTAAAAGTACATTTTAAGGCCTTATTTTTGAATTTTAATGAAGTTAGATAGGTAAGAAAAAATTTTGTTAATAGCTTTACGTTTAGTTATTTTCTAAAACTTGCGTAATACATACTTTGTTTTGCCTAATCTTGGTCGATATTGTTAAAGTCTATCTTTCTTAGTTCTTGTTTTGTCCTTTTTCTGGATTTTTCTCTAGTTTCTTTATCGATTTTTGGGATAACTTTACTTTTATTTCTGGTTTTGCTGCTCTGTATTTTTGCACTGCTTTCTTTTTTACTGCCATAGATTACTTTTGACTTTGATTCGTTAAGAATAAGCCTATAACTTTCAATCCTACTTTTTGCTATAGCAGGTTGTTTTTCAGGATTATTTAGCACACAGCCGTCTTCGCCTGAATGTAAGCAGTCATCAAAGCTGCAGCCTATATTGTTTAAATCAGGAAATGTTGCCAGAATCTTAGATTGATTTAACCCTTCAAAAGTAATTTGAGTAAAACCAGGAGTATCAGCTAAAAATCCTTGTGTATTTTCAATATTAACCGGAATCAGTTGTATATTTCTTGTTTTGTGTGTTCCTTGCTGAATTGCACTTAGTGAACCTATTTCTATGTTAATTTCAGGAGCAAAAGCCTTAATTAGACTTGATTTCCCAACGCCAGATGGCCCTGTTAAAACAGTTGTTTTGTTTTTTAGTTTAGAAGATAAGCTGTTTAATCCTTCTTTGGTTAAAGCTGATACATAAAATATTTTAAACCCAGCTTTTTCATAAGCATCGTTTATATCTTTTTGCTTAAGATCTATCTTATTTATGCAAATTATAATTTCTTCTTCAGGCAGTTCATATTTAATAAATGATAAGTATCTATCCAGTGAATAAAAATCAAAATCTGGCTCAACGGTTGAAAATACTACTAATACCTGATCTATGTTTGCAATATTGGGTTTACTGATTTTGTTTTTTCGATTACATACATCTACTATGACACCTTGTGGTTTAGAAGATGTAGAGGTTTCAAATTCTACTTCATCACCAACTAAAACCAATTTTCCTTCTTTCAGTAGTCTTGCTCTGGCGAAGCATTCCCACGTTATTCCATTTATGTCCTGGACGTAGTAAAAATTAGCTAGTATTTTAATTAACTTGCCTTTTAAATTCATACAATTTGTTTTTTAAACCTTGAAAATGTTTTAGTGATTTGTTTGTCGGTACCATCATGATCTATTGTAGGAATTTCCTGAATAAACATTTCATGTAATATAAATGACATAAATGGCATTATAGGTAAAAGTAAAAATCCAAACAAAATATCATAACCTATCATGCTAAATGACATATACCAAGCAAGGTTAATATATTCTTGCTTAAAGATAAATAAATAAAAAATTCCTATTAAGTGTACTCCAACTATTGGAAGAAAAACAGAAAGCAAGCGACTGTTTTTTTTATAAATGTAACCACTTAGGTATGCAAGCAGTGGCAAAGATATAAGATAACCAAAAGTTGGTTCGTTAAAGTAGTTTAGTCCTCCACCTCCTGCAAAAATTGGAAGACCTATGAAACCTAGAAAGAGGTATATCAGGATTGAAGTTGTACTAAAAATAGGTCCAAATATAATGCTGTAAGCCCAGATAGTTATTACCTGAAGGTTATACAGTTGGAATTCGACCTTGATATGTGGGAAGAAACTAAGATAAAAGCTTAATAATCCTTGTGAAATGTCTTTTTCAGAAAAACTAGCACTAAAAAAAGGCAGTTTAATATAAATTAGGTTTGAAATGTAAGTTAAAATTACAAGCCCTAATATTAGGATAAATCTGAATTGAATGACAGTCCTATGCCCCACAGTTATATATTAGCGTACCTGGTTTTTACCTACCACCGGCTCGCTAACCTCTGATATATTAAAGTTCAGGAACTAATAAGGAACAAGCTAAATCTCTAAACTGTAAGAAGGATTATTTGCATGAACAACAATGAAGAAGTTTTAAAACCTATCATTAAAGAAAAAAACGAAGTAAAACTTACGCAAAAAAGTAAAAATGTAATTCCTATAACTTCTTTAGCAGACCTTGGTCCTTTAGTTGGTGAAATTCAAAATCAACTTACAGTGCTTGTTAGAAACTTAGAAAGTGATGTTATTGTTAATAAAGCAAGTACTGCTGAAGAATTAAAAGTCAAGTTCGAACATATTACTGCTTTGCACGATTCGCTAAAAGCCGAAGTTGCTAAAGTTCGTGAGACAAACAGAAATTTGATTCACGAACTGCAATCATCAAGAGAAGCTTCAAAAAATATTGAGAGTCAGTTTAACAATTTACAAGCTTCAGTTGAGATTGCTGAAGAGGAATATGAATGTGAAATTAAAAAAATTACTGATGAAAATGAAGAATATCAAAAACAAATTAAACAACTTGAAGAAAAAAATGAACAAACTAAAGAATCTATGGAAGCTAAGTTCAATGAGCTAAAAGATGAGCATGAAACATTAAAACAAGAATATGCTGATAAGAGCTTTGAGTTTAAACAAATGGAAAAAGAATTGCTCAGTGAAATTGAAAGTCTAAATAAACACATTAAAGAATTGGAGCTAGTTCTAGCTGAGCAAAATGAGCAAATAGATTTAAAAACAAAAGAAGCAGAGTACAAAGAAGCTCTTTTAGGTCAATTAATTAAGCAATCTACAACTAGCAAGTTTAATTTTAAAAATGAAGATGAGAACAGAAAAGATACTTTTAACGAATCTGATTTTAAGAAAAAGAGAAAATTCCTCTTTTTTGGTTAAATGAGCATTAAATTTTCTTAATAATAGTACATTTTTCCGTATTTCTATCAAATTTCTTTTCTTAACCTCTTTTTATAGATTGTAACGGCTTACAACATAGTCTAGTTAATGATCTTAAATTATTTTGATTATGGAAAGGATAAATAAATGTCTGTCATAGATAAGAATATTGGAAAACTTATAGCTAAAGCTAAAAAATGTTTTAAAAAAAATGAAGAGATTATAGAAACAGTAGATGATATCGAGGTTGAAGATGTTCGACCTGTTTCTGATGTATCTATTACTGATGATTTGGTAAAGATCTATTTAAGAGAAATAGGGAAGATGTCTGTGCTAAGTCAAGTGAAAGAGATAGATCTTGCTAAAAGGGCACAAAGTGGTGAGATGAGAGCCAAGCAGGAATTAGTAAGGCATAACTTAAGGCTTGTAGTGTCAATAGCTAAGAAATATTTGAATAGGGGAATGTCTTTTCTTGATCTTATTCAAGAGGGCAACCTCGGACTTATGAGAGCAGTAGAAAAATTTGATCCTGATAGAGGCTATAAATTTTCTACATATGCTACCTGGTGGGTCAGACAAGGAATTACTCGTTCGCTATCAGATAAATCTAGAACAATAAGGCTTCCTGTTCATATGGTAGAACTTATAAATAAATTTAAAAAAGTTTCATCTAAACTAAATGAAAAGCTTGGTCGTGTACCTACAGACGAAGAAATAGCAACCGAGTTAAGTATAGATACGCATAAGATAAAAGACATAGTCCAAATCATGGAATTACCTGTTTCTTTGCACTCCAGAGTAAACCAGGAAGAAGAAGGTGATCTGGAAGATTTTATAACTGATGAAGAAGGACATTCTCCTGAAGCATCGGCTAATGCAATGTTGCTTGGTTTGGATATAGATAAAGCTTTAAAATGTTTGACTTTAAAAGAAGCAGCAGTAATTAGGCTTAGATTTGGTCTTGACTCAGGTAAAGAACGTACTTTAGAAGAAGTAGGAAAGGTTTTAGGTGTTACGAGAGAAAGAGTAAGGCAACTCGAATTTCGTGCACTTAAGAAACTTAGAATGCCTGGCAAATGTGACAATCTTAAAGATTATTTTGCAGCATAAAACATTTTTTTAATTCTTGCAACAATTTTATCGTGCTCTTCGGTAAACCAAAAAGGGATAGGAGCTATTACACTTTCCCCTATTAGGCTTAAATCAGCCTTTTTTGCAAACTCATTAAATGATCCTATATTTAAAACTTTCCGTGTGTTGCTTAATGCTGAGCTGGCAATTAGTTGTGTGAAGAAGTAATTACACCCTTTAAAAGATCTTCCATCAATGCTTCCAGAACCATATGCTCTGCACATAAATGGTCTTGCTTCATATGCATTGCACTTGTTTTCACCTAAGAAAGGACATTCGAAAATAAAATCAGGCGGGTAGCTTTTATCGTTGTTAATATCTTCAACTTTAATGAAGGGAGGGGCCTTTTTATATTTCTCGGTATAACGAGTTGCTATTTTATTGGATTCATTTTTAATTTTGTTTTGGAATTCTTTATCTTGTTTGTCTAACCATTCTTTGAGATATAAGTATTCAATGTAAGATATGTAAGGGACTGATTTTTTACAGCAATCCTGGCATTTTGCTTCAATACATGTAGAAGAGTTTATTCCATATTCTACATCTAAATTTTTAATAACTTCTTTTGCTTCTGCGTAAGCATTTTCTAATAGCCTGGTGATGTCACTTTTGTTATTGGGGATGTTGTAAGGCAGTTGTAAATTAATTAATTCTAATTTAGGAGTTTCATTGGAATTGAATGATTGATTTTTTCTGTATGTTACCAACTCATCTTCTGCACCGTCTGTATTGTTTTCAATTCTTAAAATCCAGGCTTTAAGCCTGTGAGCTTCGTTATGTGTGCATGTTTCTATAAACTTCTTAGCAAGCTCTATATTCTCTTGTTTAATATAATATTCAGCAAGATGTGCTTTGGTTAATTCTGTAGTTTCATTACAAGCATTACTTTGAAGCTTATATAAAATATCAAATGCAAAATCAGTTGCTTTGATATTGCTTAACTTTCTTATGATTCTTGATATTTCATATGAAACATTTTTTTTACTTCCAAACAGGTTCTCATTAATTGGTATTTTATTCAGTGCACAATTAATAAAATATAAGGCAGTAAATTCCGGAGTGTATCCTGGAATTATTTTATTGAAAGTTTGATTGTGATTTTCCAAGTCATTTATTACCAGGTAATTTAAAGCTAGGTAAAATAAAGGAATTGAATTATTTTTAGTATTTGAGCTTATATAAGATTTTAGAAGATCTATAGATTTGTCATATTCATCAAGCTCATAAAAGAGCAATCCTGAATAAAGTTCTTTAATTTTTTTAGACAAATTGCTTTTATTGGTTAAATAATTTAAGTATTCTAAGTTTAAATGTTTATCCTCGTATTTTATAAAAATATTAAATACAGCATCATAATTAGCTTGTGAGTTTGAATATGTTTCAAGTAAGCTAAATGCATATTCTTTTACAGTACCTTTATTATAAAGCTGACTAATTCTTTCCATTACCCATGATTTTTCTATTTGTTTATCGTTCCAAAAATGAGAGGTTGCGGTATCTTTTCCAATTATTAAATTACTTTTTATTACATCGCTTAAATGCTTTATGTGCCTTATTTCAGAAATATCGTTGTTACAAAGCCATATGGCTGCTTCGAGAGCGCTTTTTGCTGTTTCCCAAGCTTTATGCTCAATTGCGATTTCTGCAAATAATATATAGTTCTTGGAATTAAGAGGTGATTCATAACATAGGGATTGAGCTAATTTGCATGCAAATTCCTTGTCGCACTTTTTTGTTAATGTTGCAAGGAGTCTTTTTGATTTTTGAAATCCTGTGACTTTTTCACTAATTAAATCTCTTAAGTAAGAAACTTTATCACAGCATTCTTTTAATTTTAATGCTTCGTTGTAGATATCCTCGTCAGTTTTGTTAATAATTTTTCTATCTGCTAAACCTGAAGAATGTATCTGTAGTAGTTGTAAAGATTCTTTCATGTTTTTCTGTCTTCTATCTATAGAATGTACCACTTTGATCTTTATTTTTGAAAGCCCCTTCTTGATAGGGATTTGAGTACTACATCAAACAGGGTACTTCCTAGACTGTCTGTATTATGTTTAGCCTTTTTTCGGGATATCCCTTGCTGCTGTACAGGTGTTGATTAAAAGGAATATTAGAAATGTGTAGGGAAAACTATTAGATGAATCCCGCTTATTTACGTAAATAATACTTGGTTGGGTGCTTCATGTCAGATTCCCCAAGTAGTTAAAAAGCATAAATAAAGCTCAAATTTGGGAAAATCTTGGCCTAAACGGAAATTAAAGTGGATGACTAAAACTATATATAAATTTTTAAGTAAACAGCTTATCTTAATAGGGCTATCAGTTCTGCTTCTTTGCACCGGCTTGCCAGTTATTGCTCAGGATGAGGATAATGATGATAAAAAAGATTCACCTTCAATGATTGTGCTTGGTAGAAAGCTAACTACAAGAGAAAAGGATGCATACTTAAATTTGGAAAGAGATCAAAAAGTTGAAGCACTAAAAAATGATATTTTACCTCGAGAACAACAATTAGTTATAGTCAGAGCACTTTTAGCGGTTGGTGAAGCAGGAGATTCAAAAAAGATATTAGAATATGTCTACTTAAGTGAAGCAAAAACATACGAAAATTTATTTAGAGAATTTAAAGCATTAAAAGACAAACATGGTTCTGTACTAACTGGACTGGAATCTACTCAAAAGTATAGATTGAGCGAAGAGGAAATGTTTAAAAATGCAGCAAATAAGGCTTATGAAGAGGTATTTTGTACTGCCGCAGATTCTCTTACTACTGAAGAGCAGAATCAATTATATGAGTTTTTGAAGCAAAGTGGTGCTTCTGAACATGGTGATATAGTAACAGCGCTTGCTAAATCAATGACTGAAGATGATAAGAAAAATCTTGTTAACAAAGTTTTGGAAGAAATTGATAGAGAAGACTTAAAATCTAATGAAGAGTTTGTAGCTAAAATGGTGGCTCAAACATTTACATGTAAAACGCTAAGAAAATTATTTGAGCAATTAAGACAGTAGTTAACCCCAGTCTAGTTTAGTAACTAATAAAGTTATCAAGGGTACTTGCATTACTTTCTGTTAACGTTTTTCCTGTAAAGTATAATCATTCACAAGTTTCCTAGCCCAAAAACCCCGCAAGCGTGCGGGGTTTATTTTTGTTTAGGCATTAGGGATACCCTTAGAAATTGAAAATTGCAAGTTGAAAATTATGAATTAAAAGTTAAAAACTGTAAATTATGTAACAATAGAAACTAAAATGTATATTCCTGCTTCTTCGATTTTAGATGTAGATTATAGAGAAGTAAAAAAGTGGTTTTTAACAATAAATCTAAATTTTCATTTTGGGCTGGGCTCTTTCTTTTATTTATTGGTCTTACTTTAATTTTTTTATCATTAAATGTTTATATACCTTCAATAGTTCCTGAAAAATTTAAGATATTAACTCTAACAGAAAGAAAAACCATACTTTTTCTGGGAGTAGATGAGGTACTTCAGGAAAATAAAGCTGCAAAAGCTAGTCATGATCTGCTGTGGCGAGGACGTTCTGACACTATTATTCTATTAAGTATTGATCCTGGAAAAAATAGCTAAATTAACTAAAAAGTATGTAGAAAAACTTATTGGTGTAAAAGTTGATCACTATATCGAGGTTAATTTGGAAGGAGCTAGTAAGTTTATAGATGAAATTGGTGGAATAGTTTTAAAGGTCCCGCATAGAATGCAATACACAGATGTTGCAGGTATGCTTGATATTAATTTGCATCCTGGCATTCAACTGTTAAATGGTAAGCAAGCTGTTGAATACCTAAGGTTCAGGCATGATAACTTAGGTGATATTGGAAGGGTTAAGAGACAGCAAGAGTTTATCAAAGCACTGTTTAAGAAGGCACTGGATCCTGTTGTTTTTGTAAAAGCCCCGATTTTAATTAACTCGTTTAATGAAGCCATTCTGACTGACTTAAAGCCTGCAGAAATAATTAAAATAGCAAGCTTTATAAGAAATGTGCCAGCCTCAAAAAGGAAAATAGCAATTCTTCCAGGAACATTTGGTGAACTTAACGGAGTTAGTTTCTGGATCCCAACAAAAAAAGAAACTAAGGAAATAGTTAAGGAATTCTTTGATGATTAAAATATCGATATACAGTTAATAAAAAGCAGTGTGAAGTATATAGATTTTATTAACTTTTTAAAATTTCCTCTCTTTTTAGGTGAAAATTCTCTATGTAAGAAACTATCCATCTTGAGGGTGTTAACATTAAGCAGTAAATTACTTTGTAGATGTAGTAAGGTAAGTTCAATGTTGTTTGACAGAATATTTTTAGCTAGTTTAATTGCAGGTACATGGGCTTTAATCAAACTTGTAGAAGAGCTCTTACCTGATAGAGCTTTGCATTATTTGCCAAAGCCTCTTGCTCTGTATGCGGTTATTGTTTTAATTGTTGCCATGGTGTTCCATACAATATGGTTTGCAGTTTCTCAAAGAAGAAAAGGCTTCTTTAAAACAAAATTTGAAGCTATAGATAAGACCTTTCCACAATTAGCTGCGTATCCTAGTGTTGATATATTTGTTCCTCTTCACAATGAAGAGAAGGTAATTGCATCTACAATAGAAAATTTACTTGCATTAAATTATCCAAGTTGTAAGATTTATTTGATTAATGATCATTCGGTGGATTTAACTGCCCAAATAATTAAAAAATATCAAGAACAATTTCCTGACAAAGTTAAATCTTTTGAATTAAATAGTGATAAAAGAGGAAAGGCATATGCTTTAAATTTTGCTTTCAGACATTCCAATGGTGAGTTAATAGCAGTTTTTGATGCTGATGCTAAAGTAAGTCCTGATTTTTTGTTAAAAATGGTTCCTTATATTGATGCTAACGATGTGGCTGCTGTGCAGTCTCAAAAAAGGATCTCAAATTCCAAAGTAAATTATCTGACAAGACTACAGGAGAATGAATATTGTTTGGATAATTATTTTCAATGTGGCAGAGATTCTGTTAAGGGACATGTAGAACTTCGAGGTAATGGTCAGTTAATTAAAAGATCAGCACTTGAAATAGTTGGATTGTGGGATGAAGAAACGTTGACAGATGATCTTGAATTGTCTACTAGGTTTGTTGTAAATGGGTTACAGGTAAGATTTTGCAAAGAGGCAATAACATTTGAACAAGCTCCTCTATCTTTTAGATCACTGCTTATTCAAAGACTTAGATGGTGTGAAGGAAGTTTAAGAAGATATTTAAATAATATTCTTAAGTTGTTTGGTCCTGCAAAGGAGCCAACATTATCACAACAATTTGATACTTTTGTGTTTTTAAGTCAGTTTGCAGTGCCTATTTGGTTATTCCTGGATGTTTTATCTGAAATTGTTCGTTATTTAACAGAACAAGAAACTCATCTTACAAGCTTAATGCTTATCTCTTTTGTTATTTGGGTAATTACGCTTGTGAATCTTACTTTTGGTATAAGAATTTATAGGCAGTTTTCATGGAGAACAAGCATTATCAGAGCTTTTGAAACCAACATGTATTTTTTAACTGTGTGGCCTTTAATAGTGCTGTTAACCGTAAGAAAAATTTTATTTAGCCGCACCAGAGGAAAATGGCATAGGACAGAACACTATAGTGATGTTGAGCTTGGAAAAGTATAAAGCAATTTATTAGGTGGCAGGGATGAATCTTCTTGAGTTTTTATACAAAAGATTGAAATCGCACGGTGTTGATCACTTATTTGGTATACCCGGAGAATCAGTCCATTTGCATTTTCACTATCTTTATAAAAGCGATCTTGAGCCTGTTATCTTAGCGCATGAGCCTTCATTATCATATGCAGTAGATGCTTATTCAAGAATTAGAGGTCTTGGTGCGGCGCTAGTAAGCTATGGTGTTGGCGTTTTAAATATGGTAAATGGTGTTGGGCAAGCTTATGCTGAATCATCCCCCATGACCTGCATCACAAAGTTAGATCTTATGATACAAATCAAAAAGTTATGCAAGAGGTTTCTGCTCATAGTGTAATAATTGATAATCCTGTCACTGCGGTAAGTGAAATAGATAAGGCTTTAAATACTGCAATAATTTATAAAAAGCCTGTTTATATAGAAATTCCACGTGATATGTGTGAAATAGAAATTCAGGATACGCCATATAAAGAAGAATCCAAAGAAATTGACCAGGATGCATTGGAAGAAGCATTGAATGAAGCTGTGAAGATGTTAAATAAGGCAAAAAATCCTGTGATATTAGCTGGTGCAGAGCCTGCAAGGGTTGGACTTCAAAAAGAGCTGCTAAGTATTGCAGAAAAAATAAATGCTCCTGTAGCATCAACAATTCTTGGGAAATCTATTTTTCCTGAAGAACACCCGCTTGCTATGGGGGTTTATTTTGGGCAGTTAAGTAATTCTGAAGTTGCTGAGTATATTAATAAGTCTGATTGTGTCCTAATGCTTGGGGTAATTTTAAGTGATATTAATCTTGGAATGTTTACTGCAAAGGCAGATTTGGATGAGGCAATAGCTGCAAATATTGAAGGAGCAAAAATAAAACAACATTACTACCCGCAAATTAATCTTGCATCTTTTATGAATGGATTAATTAAGCGTACTGATATAAAGAAACATACAGTTGATTATCCTAAAATTCATATTCCAAACTACCCAACGGGTCCTGAGAATTCCAACTGCATATTATTTAAGCATGGGATTCTCTATTCCGGGAGCTATCGGTGCGCAGAAAGCAGAACCTAAACGAAGACCTATTGTTATGGTAGGAGATGGTGCATTTCAAATGACAGGCATGGAGCTTATAACCATTGCAAAATTAAAACTTAATCCAATAATTGTTTTATTTAATAATACGATATATGCTACCCTCAAGTATTGTGAGCCGCCGCACACAGCACAGGAGCATAAAATCCCAACGCTTGATTATGCAAAAATGGCTGAGATACTTGGTGGCAAGGGAATAACAGTAAACTCTGTAGGTGATATGAAAAATGCTCTTAGAGTAGCAAAAGATGTAAAAGATACATTTACTTTATTGAATGTCAAAATTGATGAAAAAGATATTTCACCTGCACTTCGTACCTTTGGAGAAAAGCTTGGTAGGTTTGTTGAAGTGTCTGCTACTACAAAAGTAGAGTGATTTAGAAGCTTCCAATAACAAACCAGCTTATATAAAAATAAATTGCCCAGATAACAAATATATAACTGTCAATTCTATCTAATACTCCTCCATGTGAAAGAAGGATATGACTGGAATCTTTAACTCCTGCATCTCTTTTTAAGAGAGATTCAAAAAGATCCCCAAATTGGCTTAAGATACCACAAAAAAGACCTATTGCTATTCCATGTGCCATATTGTTATTAAAACTTGGAGAAAAAAGATAAACAAGAGACATTGCTGATACTAAACTTAAGACTAGTCCACTTATAGCTCCTTCTAAGGTTTTTTTTGGACTTATCTCAGGTTTTAGTTTGTGTCTGCCAAAGAGTTTGCCGCCATAATATGCTGCTGTATCGCAAAAAGCAATGCTGGTAATCGGTATAAATGCATATTCAAATCCATAGTCTCTAAGAAGAATAATAAATCCTGTCAAAAGCCCTGTATACACAAACCCTAAAACAGAAGTACTTAAATCAGCAATTGTTGCTAAATGATCTTTTTTGCTTCTAAATATAAGTCTAAAGAAACTTCCAACCACTCCAAATATAAACAAAAATATAAATAGCTTAATAGGAACATCATGTGCATATCCAATTGTTGCCAGTGAAGCGGTCAAAATAAACAATATGCTCATAAACCTGATCCATTTCTTTGAAGGATTTATTCCTTTTGTTGCAACAATATTTAAAAATTCTGTATTAGCTTGCCAAGAAATCATAAGTAAAATAAGCAACAGTACAAATCCACCACAGTAAAGCGAAAAGCTTATAACAAGAAAAACAATTAAACCAATTATTACTCTTGAGAATTGCTCATTGGTTTCTAATATATTGTTTTTCTTATGGACCATTCTTATCATTGTAGCCTACGTAATATAATATAAGCAGAGTGATTCATAATAACAAAAGAGATGTAATAATTATCGGTGCTGGGATTTCCGGATTAGGGACGGCAAAACTTCTTGCGCAGTCTGGACTTGATGTTTTAGTGATTAATAGAAGAAATAATATTGATTGTAATTTATCAGGGTTAATTGAGCTTGCTTTATTAGAAGAGATTTTTGGTAAAATACAACCTGATTCAAGTGAAAATTTTCTCCAGAGAAAAATTATAGAAAAAAGAGCTTATTATTTACAAGATAATGATTCTACAATGGTCAATTTTAAGCCTGTTGATAGTGAAAATCAAACTTACAGTGTGTTAAAAAAGAATTTAAAGACATATCTGTCACAATCTTGTAAGGTACAAGGAGTAGAGTTTTTATTTGATGCTGTTGTTAGGGAGCTTATTATTCAAAATGGAAGTGTAGTAGGTGTCAGAACCGACGATAAAGAATATTTTTCTAATATTGTTGTTATTGCAGAAGGTCCTAAAATGATATTAACTAAATCACAAGGGCTTAGAATTGGAGAGGTATCACCGTCATCTACATTACTTTTTGCTGAAGAGTGTATACAGCTTCCAGCAAACAAAATTAATCAATTATTTGATACTGATGGTTATGGTGGAATTACCATGAAATTTTTCACCTCATTTTCTTGTGAATCTCAGACAAAAGGCTTTGGTTACTTGAATTTAAACAAGCATAATTTTTCTATTGGTGTGGGTATTCCACTTAAAGAGTCTATTGAAAACAAGATTAATGTAAATGATTACTTGCAAAAACTAAAAAAGCATAAAATTTTATCTGAGTATTTTAATCAAAATCATAAAGTTATAGGAGATTACTCATATATTTTGCCAATGCCACTTGATGTAAGTAATAGGATTATTATTGATTCAAGATTATCGATTGATGGTTGTCTTGTTGTTGGTGCTGCTGCTTCATTGGCGAGAATATTTGATTGGGATTTGTACCACATGCCATTATTGTCTGCTAAGCATGCAGCAAATGTAATAATAAGTGCAAAAAGTAAAAATGATTTTTCTAACAAGAGCCTTATAAGCTATCAAAATAAAATAATAAATGAAGTCTTGGAAAAAGATTTATTGAAAAATCATGAATTTAGCAGCGGATTAAAATTGTTTACAAGCAGTTATAGCAATTTAAGTGATTCTAATCTTTATGATGATTTAAATTTATATGTGACAAATAAAGGAGTGGCAAGTGTTAGAAGTTAAGGAAAATATTAGGGGATCCACTTTAAAAAATAAATTGTATGATTTAAAGTTGAAACCAAATACAAAATCTCATATTACTGTAAACAATGATGTGTGTTTATTGTGTCAAAATAGAGATTGCACAATTTTTTGTCCATCACAGGTTTTTACTTGGTCGAATATAGATGAGAAATTAACAGTTGCCTATGAAAGCTGTATGGAATGTGGTGCTTGTAAAATGGGGTGTCCTCTTGAAAATATTAAATATGAGCATCCGGAAGCTGGTTTTGGGTATATATGTTAAAGTGTTAATTTGGCTATTTAGGGGGGTGACTTATGGCAGAAGCAAAAGTTGGAAACAAGGTAAAAGTTCACTACACAGGTAAATTAGATGACGGCAGTGTGTTTGATACATCTAGTAATCGCGATCCTTTGCAATTTGTTTTAGGAAAAGGTCAGGTTATTCCTGGTTTTGAAAATGCAATACTTGGAATGAATCCAGGTGATGCAAAAACCACAAAGATTCCTGCTGATGAAGCTTATGGAATATATAAAGAAGAATTAGTATTGGAAGTAAATAAAACCGAATTACCTAAAGATTTAAATGTACAAGTTGGACAACAATTACAAATTAACCAACCAAATGGTGGTGTAGTAATAGTAACTACTACACAGATATCTGAAAGTTCAGTCACACTAGATGCAAATCACCCACTTGCTGGCAAAGACTTAATTTTTGAGATTGAGTTAGTAGAGATAAGCTAGGTTATAATATTTTTGCAGTATATTGTTGTAAGATTTTCTTATCACTTACCACTTGCAACTTATTACTTTTATCATTAGGGGTTGTTTCTTTAAAATTTAAAAATAATTAAAAACTATAGAAAAGACCCCTAATGATAAAAGTAATAAGTTGCAAGTGGTAAGTGATAAGAAAATCTTACAAAAAAAAAAAAAAAAAATATTATAACCTAGCTTATCTCTACTAACTCAATCTC
>JACOTS010000056.1 GCA_016178265.1 Candidatus Melainabacteria bacterium | reverse complement strand
GTTTTAAGTATTTTTCTACTTTAGGTTTAAATAAATACTCACACGGTGAGCTTCCGCAACCAACATCCAGAAATACTCCATGTGCATAATGAAGATTCCTTTTAATTTCTTTAATGAGGTGGTAGTATACTAAAAAACAGTAATTAAACGGGGAAAGGCTAATTTTTTTTGCTTGCCTGATTGCATTTTCCCTTAGGTTGCTTGGTTGGTTGGTTTTTTCTTTAGTTATGACCATAATTGATGTAATCATACTATAACAAATGTCTGCTTAAAGCTTCTGTATTGTTGGGATCAATTTCCAGAATCAATTTATTATATTCTTTAACTTTTTCAACATTGTTTTCACTTAATAATATGTTTACAAGTATATTTCCTGCTTCTACCCTTAAATTATTTTCAGCAATATTGTCTCTTAGAACCCTCTCTAAATCAGCTTTTCCAGCTTCTTTTTTCCCTTTGTTTATTGAAATTACACCATTTAGATATATTAAACTCGGATGTTTAGGAAAGCTATACAAACCTCTTTTTACAGTTTGAAAAGCTTCATTTATTTTATTTTGTTTAAGTTGTAAGGTTGCAAGAAGTGTATAAGGAATAGGATCATCTTCCAGTAGAGTGGCTATTTTATACATTCTTTCAGCTTCTTTAAAATCACTTTTATTTAGTTCTAGAAATTGTCCATAAGTTTTAAATGGCTTGGTATTTTTTAATGATATTTCTGATGTTGCTTTTTTAAGATAGTGTTCATAATTCCCCAAATCACCTAGCTTTAAATGGCATACAGCAATTGCATAATTTAAAGTAGGATCACTGATTAACTTATGACTTTTTTTGTATAGGGCTAGGGCTTGTTTAAAATCCCCTCCTTCAAAATGAAATGTAGCTAATGATTTATAGATTTCACTTTGAAGCGTTGGATTTGACATAGACAGTTCTAAGACTTTTTTTAATATTTTGTATTCTTCTGTTTTATTGCCAAGTAGGCTATTTATTTTTGCACTCCTAAGATAGGCTTTTAATATTAGAGAATTATTGTCTAATCCATAATACTGTAATTTTTGTGAACCAGTATCTTGGGCTGTGTTTTGAATAAATACTTTTAGCAAATTGTCAGCTAAAAGCAATAACTCTTTCTCTGTTTCTTCGGAATCTTGACATAAAGCTAAATTGTAAGTCCAAATACCTTTTTTAAATAGAGATTTACTGCTATTAATAGTGCTCAAAAAAAGAGTTTGGCTGTTTTCCCAGTCATATATCCTAAAAAGTGATCTTGTTCCTGCTGCAAAAGATACTAATAGTAATATTGATATTAGAAATATTATTTTATTTTTTAAGTAGGATCTTAATAGATAAACGATGACAAGTATAAGGAATGCTGATGAAAAGTAGTTATATCTTTCTGCAACTAATGAATATAATGGAATAATTTGGAGAAATGGTAATAAACAAACAAAATACATAACCATTCCATAAGTTATTAATAATGAATGTTTCTTAAACGAGAATGCTAAAATTGAAAATATGACTATGGTTAAAAGACTCTTTAAATATGTAATATGTCCAATATTTAATAGGTCAAGTTGATCTATTGTCAAGTTAATAGGTAATAAAGTAAGTTGTAGATTATGGAAAAATGTCTGTGGTGTTATATAGCAAATTCTCTCTATGAAATTTGATAAAGAGTATTGAGTTGCTAAATTAAGATTATTAGTTGTTGTAAAAAATCTGATGATGAAATATAGGCAGATGATAATGAACGTAGGGCAAGAAAGCAAAAGTAAGCTATGAATAGCTTTTTTATTTATTTCTTTTTTTAAGTAAAAATAAGAAGTAAGAAATATAGCAATTGGAATTGTTATGTTATATTCTACAAACAGTATTTGGAGTGTTGTAATTGTAATCAGAAAAATAGTCAATTGCTTGCTCACCTGCTCTTTGCTTAGAGATGCAATTAATTTCCTAAGTGTGTAAAAATATAAAGTTGCTCCTAGTGGACTTGCCCAATTTGTTGCCCAGATGACTGATTCTACATTAACAGGATGTATTCCCCATAAAAGGCTGCTAAATAAAGCAACTAACTTAATAGAGAAAAAAGCGTAGAAGAGAAAAGCTAGATTATATATTGCAAGAGAATGTAATATTAAACCTAGTAAGTGAAATAAAAAAGGATTTGCCTTAAATAAAAAACAGATCAAGTAATGTAAAGGGGTGCCAAGTGGGCTGAAATGCACATTTTTTATACTTGAAAAAATGAATCCGTGAGCTTCGGTGACACTTTTCACATGTACTAAAAGATATTTTTCGAAGAGTTCTTCAATTGTTTTGTTCTGATAAATTGATTCAATTAATACATCTTCGTCAAAATTTCTAAATCCAAATGTAAGTGAAACTGAGTAAATAAGACAAGTAATTAAAATTGGTACAATTACAAAATAATATTCTTTAATAAATAATTTTATTTTTGTGATCATTTTTTGTTATTATTGGGGAATAGTTCACCTATTCCACCAATTAAGGCCATTGCAATACCTAGTGTAAATATTAAAACAGAAAGTCCTAGAGCGCTTGATTTATCAATCCCAAATTCAGAAAGTATAATAATGACCGCCCCTTCTCTTACTCCTAAACCGGAGAAAGTAACTGGTAATAGACGAAAAATAAAGCGTTTGATTATCGGTGTGAATGAATGGCGACTTTTCATCTCCCGCAATAGTATTGATTGGCGAACCCAGATTGACGGGCTGCCCCCAATTTCCCAACGAATCTTTTTCAATTTTAAAAATATCCATTACTTGTACCAATTTGTCTTTTAGAAATCTTATTGCTTTTTCTGTGTGCTCACTGAATAAAATCATGGTTATAAATGTGAACAAAAGTGTTGCAATTGAAACTGAGAAGAGCAAATAATTATTATTTCTCAAATTTTCATCCATGATTATTGCTACAAAACCAATTAGAAATGTTATTAATAGGTTTGTTGCTTTATCTATAAATATTGGTATCCAAACCTTTTGAACTGCCCCTTCGGTTTTTGTTAATTTAGCACCTTTTACAAGTTCTCCTGATGTTTGTCCAGGCAGAAAGCTGCTGTAAAAAACTGAAATATAATTTAGTTTTAATAATTCCATGAAGCTGCTTTTTAATTTTAATGGTTTTGATAACCTGTACCATTTAATCGTAAGAAATATATTAGAAAGGTTATTCATTAAAAAAGCTATTACAACAAGAATTAAATTGGCTTTCAGGAGGGTATTGTACGTTTCGGTTAAATTAACTGATTTGATGATCCAGTAAAAAATAGTAATTACTAGAATAAGTTTTAGTAAGAAAAAGATTTTTTTTCTCATTTAATTCAGCTTGTAATTATTGCAGCCTATACATTCTTTGGGTTGTTTATTATAGAACCCAGATCTAAATTCAATGAACTTATCTGAATTCCATAGTTCTTCAAATGATTTTTCAAAAATATTGCCAAAGTTTAACATGCTTGGATTACTTATTGTACAGCAAGGTGTTAAAAAGCCTTCAGCAGTAATGTTTGGGCTAAACCAAGGAAGCTTACATTGTCCTATATTGTTTGAGGATTTGCCAAAACTTTCTGTGATAATTTGTAGTTTCACTTGTTTTTTCCATGTCTCAACTTTTTCAGCAAACTTATTAATTTCATCTTTGGTTAACGAAGACTCACATAAGGTTTTATCTGCAATAACACTTATAAACAGTTGTATATAAAGAACATCTATTCCAAGCTCATGAGATTTTAAAACCAATTCTTCCATGTAGGGTTCAGTTTCTTTCATAAGTATTGCCCTGAAAGAAACTATAGGTCTTTTTTTATTTTTATTTCTTTTTATTTCAATAAATCTTTTAACATTCTCAGTTACCTTTTGAATGGATGCTCCGCTGCGTGTTTCTGCAAAGATTTTTTCATTGAAGCTATTAATTGAAATAGAAAGATTTCCAAGTCCTGCATCAATTAACTCATGTGATTTGTTTTCAGTAAGGATGGTTCCATTAGTATTGATGTACGTTGCTATTCCTCTTTCTGTACAATAGCTAATCATTTTCATTATGTCTTTGTTTAATAGAGGCTCTCCAACCCCTTGTAAAGTTACATAGACAAGCGAAGGAATCTGATCGATTATATTTTTAAACTGTTCGAAGCTAACATCGGCCTTGTTATATCCATCATATGCCATATTTGTGCCGAGCTGACAAGTAGGGCAACTTAGATTGCATCTGTTTGTTACTTCGACAAATAAACATGGTGGTGTATATGATGGTTTACCGGGATGTTCTTTTTGCAGCGCATTTAATGATACATGAACTAGATTTACAAGTCCTTTTGAACCTTGATGTTGAATAGTTTTTGCTAAGAGATTAGAACCGATTTGACGATCTACTTTATCTTTTAGATTTTTAAGTTCAGTAAACACTGCTTAATAATTATAAACTAGAATTTCTTATCAATCAAAATCTCAAAATTGCTGTTTTTAAGCTCGTTTTCGAAGGTATTTAGGACAATAGGCTGTGCGGTTATTAGAACTTTTCCTAAATCAGTTTTTTGCTTTTGTATCTTGCTGAAATAAGTTAATGCATCATTTTTATGACCAAAGAACGAAATTTTATTTGTACTTAGATTTACAATTTCAAAAAGCTGACCTTGTTTATTAACAAGGACCCAAGCAGTTAACCTGTCATTCTCCTCAAGATATTGTGTATGGTCTTTTACGTAATATATTTCGAATGTTTTGCCAAAGGGCCTGTTAAACACAGTATTTGAATATTTTAGTTCAAATAAATCTTTGTTATTTAATCTGTCTAAGATTTCTGATGAAAGGGTGCTTTTAAAATTCTCATCAATAATTACCCATTTAATTTTAAGCTCATCTAAAAGAAATGGATCCAGTGTTGTAAAAGAAGTATGATGCAAAGAGTTAAATCCAGAATATAATTGATCCCAATAAATAAATTTTCTTGGTGGTATATATGAATATCGTCCTCCAAAAGCAGGAAATTGAAAATGGCTTGAAAGAGCAGCTTCTCCAGGCTTACTGTAAGCTTTTAAGTATTCAATTTCATTTTTAAAATTGTTTTCGGTTAGATCTTTCGAATCCTTTAAAAATTTATCCAATGCTTTATAGTAACTAATACATTCTCCAAAAGAACTTGTGTTTTTAAAGTCAAAAATCATTCTTTCAACAAGCATTTTATTTGCAAATACTTGCGGGGTAAATACTATGCCACTTATAAGTTGTGCTATAGGAGAAGTGCAAAAACCAATTAGTATGCAAACAAGTAAAATCTTATTTTTCATTAGGTTTTGAATAATTAAATTTAAGCCAAGTATTATAAAAAGGATGATAATGTTGTTTCCAAATGCGAACAATCTAACTAACTCTACTGGATTTAGTTTGAAATCAATAATAGGTGGTATTGGCATTGTAGAAATAACGGATAAAGCAAGTAAAACAGCAAAAATGTTTTTTGTTTTCACAACATAATATATTGCAACAGGCAGTAAAAATAAGCTAAAGCCAAACTCACAAATAAAATCCCACGAAAAACAAGAAATGGTCTGATAGTTCATAATATGGCTGCTTAATCTTCCCCATGCAACCACAGTAAATGGTTGTTCTTTTATGCCAACATCAAATATATTTGTTCTTCCTAAAGATTGAACTGCATCTTGTAAAAAAAGAGGATTTCCCAGTGTTTTTACAAGAATTGCAGAAGATATAATTAAAATAGAAATTGGTATGAGTGCATTTTTGTGTTTTTTAAGCCAAAGAACTATAAGAAATAATATTGCACTTGCAAAAAAAGTTACATATAGCCAATCAGTTGTCATGTACATTGCAAAAAGAACAATGTTTAAAATTATTAAATATGGAATAGTTTTCTTGACGGATTTTATTTCAATCATTTCTTTAAATAAAATAAATGAGCATATAAGAAGCGGGGTACCAAAAGCAAATGTTGATGTAAAAGCAAGCACAGAGGGGGCATTATTAATGCTTCCATGGATTCCCAGATTTAAAAATGTTTGAAGAAATGTCCAGTTATCAGTAGTATCAGGAAAACTTTTTGTTAGGTATCTAATTATTGCATCTAGCCATAGTAGTCCTCCGCCAAAATATGTACAAAATCCTGCAAAATATGAAAGAGCAAAGTTTTTACTTAGTATCCATGCCAGTGCAATAAATCCAAGAAATGTAGTCCCGCTAAGTATTGTTGAAACTAATTCGTATGAGGTAGAAATATCAAATCCGGTAACGTTATAGATTGTGCCTGCAAGCAAATCACCGCCAAAATGATATAAAAGAACGTAATCAGGTCTAAAAGGATCTTGTGGTGGGTATGTATTGTTGTGAAACATTGTAGCTGCCAGTGGTATGTGAACATCTCTATCAAAAGTCCCATATCTGTATATTGCAAGATAAGTTAATGTGCAAATTATAAGAGCAGAAATTAATAAGAAAATATTTTGGCTTGTGGTTATTTCTTTTTTATTTATTGCAAATAGCTTGTCTTTTTTCTTCCAGAATATATAAATGGAAAATACTAGTAGTATTATTAAACTAACTCCTGAACTTACTTTTGGTCCTGTAAGATATGCAATGGTATGGGTTAAAAAGAAAAATGTTGCAAGCCCGGTTATTACTGAGATTGGATAAAGAATTATTTTTGATTTAATATCAATAAAATGTCTAATTATTGCAAACCCGGATATGCAAATGATTGAAATAAGGAGTATGAATTTTAAAAGTGAAAACATAGGTTTATTGTATCAATAGGTAGAGGGTACTATATTTCAAGCTTAGTGATTAATTCTTTTACTTTAGCTATATTTCTTGGATTGCCATAAGCATATTTTAAAGCCTCTTGTGCATAAAATATTGCCTGCTGATAGTTGTTTTGAGCATGATGCAGTTCAGCAAGTGTGCTATTGATTTTAAATGCCAGATCATTATCCTCCTCTTCTTTAAGATTCATTTTTCCTTCTTGTAATAATGCTACTGCTCTTTCATAGTCTTGTTCTTTAATATAAAAATTTGATGCCATATAGAAAATTTTAGGATCAGTTGGATCTAATCTTAAAAGTTTGTCTATTGTTAGCTTTGCTTTCTCCCTCATATTGAGTTTTAAATAACCTGTTAATGCTTCTAAATAAGTAAACTTAGAGTGTGCTCTAAGTCCGTATAAATAAGCATGATGAACATACTCTTCAAAATTGCCTGCATTTTGATAATACCTTAAAGCCTCAAATAAAATATCTTTTGAGTAAGGGAAAAGTTTTCTTGCTTTTTCTACATATTTTTTTGTTGCTTCTAAATTGTTGTCAATATCTCTTTCAAATCTAATTAAAGAAACCAGTAAAAATGGCACTTTAGGATATTTATTGTATGCATATAAAAACAAATCTTTTGCTTTAGCCTTATCCCCGTTTTCAAGAATTAAATTTGCATATAATTCCAGTGTTGCCGGATCTATTTCGCTGATGTCTTGGATGTTCTCATTAAAAAAAGCCAAACAAGCTTTTGTATTGCTTTTATCTTTGACAAACTTATCAATGCATTTTTGATACCCTGCTTTTAAAAGAAGTGAGTGAGTATCTAAGCCATATGCTTTTAAAATTAGTGGCTCTTTAACTCTGCTTTTTTGGTAGCTTATTATTGATTGGTCAATGTAATCGTCAGCTTTATCAAATAATAGTTTGCTTTTTGTGCTTTGTCCTTTTGCTTTATAAACTTTTGCCAGCGTTTGAGTTCTTAAGCCTTTATAAAGCTTATTTGGGCTTGACTGAATTGTTGAGGTTAATAATTTTTCATTGTTTTTCCAGTCATTTATTCTAACGATTGTTCTTGTAGTAAGGATGACAAGTAGAAAGGATAACAACGTTAAAAATATTTTGTTTGATACTCTTGTGTCTTCTAACTTTAATAGTAGAAATCCTAGGGTAGTAGTAACAAAGAAAAGAGGTGTGTATAAGTATCTTTCTGCTGATAATGCGTATGTGGGTGAAAGTATTTGTGAAAATGGGATTAAGCTTATAAATATAAGGAGGCTGCATAGAGTTAGTGGAAATAACTTGCGTGTTGTCAGGTAAATTATAAGTGGTACAAAAAGTATAAGTAAAAGACTTACACTGCAAATAATTGGATAAGTGCCAAATAAATCATTACTTATTTTTACATGTGCTGATTGATCTATTGATAGTGTTATAGGTGCCAAAATAAGTTTTAAATAATGAACAATAATTTGTGGAGAAAGCCATAAGATTCTTTCAAGAATTGACTTGATATTTGGTTCAATTGGTTGTATAAAACTGTATTTTGTGAATAAGTAATAAATTAAATATATTATTAAACCAAAAATATAGGGACT
>JACOTS010000055.1 GCA_016178265.1 Candidatus Melainabacteria bacterium | reverse complement strand
GTGATGATACTACTCTTAGTCTTATGGTAAATGCTACTGAATTATTACCAGAGTCAAGAGCAACAACTTACTTTGATTCCTCTACATGCCAATTAACACTTGGCATTCCAAGAGGTGAAGATGGTTTAGCTGTTAAAAATATTGATATTGCAAATAATGATGAATTACTTTCTATGGGTTTTTGTAACCAATCAACAGCTACACTAATGGTTCTTTCAAATAATCTTCCAGCAGGTTCTACAGCAAGTGTATTTTTTGATCCTGTGCAATGTAATTTAACACTTGGAATACCAGTTGGTTTTAATGGTATTAATGGAGAAAGCGGATCAAATGGAATGGGACTGTGTAATGATAGAAATGCAATACCCACTACAAAGACTGTAACATTAAGTGCAAATTCTGCAGCTACTATTGATCTTGATCCAGCAACATGTACTATTACTCATGGAATCCCTAAAGGTGAAACTGGTTCACAAGGTGAAAGTGGATCTCATTGTTGGGATTTAAATTCAAATAAAGCTTGTAATCTTTCTAGTGAAGATAAAAATGGAGATGGGCAATGTAATCCTTTTGATTGCCAAGGTGCTACTGGAGAAGGTGGTGTAAACTGTTGGGATCTTAATGAAAATGGAAGAAAAGATCCAACTGAAGATACTAATGGAGATGGGCATATTGATGTTTTAGATTGTTTAGGAGGAACTGGAGCCACTGGCTTAACCACTTTGGTAAACATTACCACTGAACTTGCAGGCTCAAATTGTACTGCTGGTGGAAAGAAGGTCCAGAGTGGATTTGATACAAACAATAGTGGGGTGTTGGATTCTTCTGAGATTTCCCAAGTTGATTATGTCTGTAATGGTATTGTTGGTGCTACAGGTGCTGTTGGAGCAGTAGGTACTACTGGTTTAATAAGTCTAGTAAACATTACTACTGAACTTGTTAGTTCAAACTGTTCTACTGGTGGGAAAAAGATTCAAACTGGAATTGATTTAAATAATAATGGAGCGTTAGACTCATCAGAAGTTTCACAAACTGATTTTGTCTGTAATGGAGTTGCTGGTGTTACAGGAGCAACTGGCACAACTGGTTTAACTAGTTTGGTAAGTACTACTGTTGAGCTTGCAGGTTCAAATTGTACTGCTGGTGGACAAAAGATTCAAACCGGATTAGATGCAAATAATAATGGAGTATTAGATTCTTCAGAAATTTCTCAAACTAATTATGTCTGTAATGGGTTAGAAGGAGTAACAGGCATAACTGGTTTAAATAGTTTAGTGAGTACTACCATTGAGCTTGCAGGTTCAAATTGTACTGCTGGTGGCACAAAAGTTCAAAGCGGACTTGATGCAAACAATAACGGTGTATTGAACTCTTCAGAAATTTCTCAAACTGACTATATCTGTAATGGTATAGCTGGAGCTGCTGGTGCTAGTGGATCAACCACTTTAGTAAGTACTGCTATTGAATTAGCTGGATCAAATTGCATTACTGGTGGACAGAAGCTTCAAAGTGGACTTGATGTGAATACTAATGGTTTATTAGATTCTTCTGAAGTTACCCAAACAGACTATATTTGTAATGGATTAACTGGACTAGCAGGTACTGCTGGAACTGCTGGTACAACTGGATTAACTAGTTTAGTAAGTGCTATTGATGAGCCTGCTAGTTCAAATTGTGCTGCTGGTGGAAAAAAGATTCAAAGCGGTCTTGATGCAAATAATAATGGTTTATTGGATTCTTTAGAAGTCTCAGAAACTAATTATGTTTGTAATGGACTTGCTGGTGCTATAGGAGCTACTGGTTTAGCAGCAGTTAATTGTTGGGATTTAAATGGAGATAGAGTTAATGATTCAAATGAAGATATAAACATGGATGGATTATTTAATATATATGATTGTAATGGACCTGAAATTAAATTCCTTGAAGAGCTTATTGTAGGTTGGATTAATGATTCTGCAGAACAAAATTTCACTACAGCATCTGGTGATATGACAAGAATGATTAAAATACCGTACTTTACTCATGACGGGGTAATTTACGGAGGCTTTTGGATAGATAAATACGAAGCTTCACGATCTAATGCTTCATCAATAGCTGAAGGCACTTCAAGCATTCCAACTAGCAAAAGAAATGTTGTCCCTTGGGCAAATTTAACACTAGCACAAGCTAAAGCACAAGCAAGTGTATCAGGAAGACAAATATCAGGACTTGGCTCATGTAAATTAGTTGGAATGAGGGAGTGGTATGCACTTTACTTGCTTGGCAGGTACATGAAAGAAAATGGAGTGCTTGGCACAGTTATTACTAGCGGTTGGAATGAAAGAGGAAATACAAGATCAGGAAAAGATGGCAGAGCTAATTTGTTATTTACCTGCACTGATGATCCAACTGAAAGTGGTGCTATTACTGGAAGATGTCTTACCGGGACAGGATATAAAAGTTGGGGACATTTTTTAGATAGTTTAGCTCTTTCAAATATTCAGCTTGGTACATCACCGGGCTTTGGAATATTTACAGGAACTGCAGATACCGTAAAAGATGATGGAAATGGAAGCGGATCTGATACATTTGATGGTGATTTTCAAATTTATGATTTGGTAGGAAATGTAAATGAATGGATTGATTTTACCGTAACCAAAACAT
>JACOTS010000015.1 GCA_016178265.1 Candidatus Melainabacteria bacterium | reverse complement strand
CGCTCATAATTCGCTTCGCCACCTTTCCATTGTGCACTTGGTAAGCCAATTTTAACACCTGTCAGGTTTTGCCGAATAAATCGGACAAAACCTTTCTTCATTAGTTGTTTTACTCTAAGCACTACGGTATACCTGAATAGTTACTCAAGATTTTATCGAGTAAATCGAATAAAATCTTACTTTCTTAGTAGCTAGTTTCAGGAAATTACACTAGCTAGACTGTAACAAAATAGCTTCTTCGCTTAGTGCCTTACGAACAAATAATTTTCTATGAAGAGGCGTGATGCCGTGTTGTCTTATTGCAATCTTATGTTCTCGTGTACCATAACCAACATTAGTATGCCAACCGTATAAATTAAACTTGTCAGACAATGACAACCTCTCCATTAGGCTATCTCTATACAATTTTGCAATTATTGATGCACTTGCAATTAAAGAAGATTTAGCATCACCGTCAATAATAGGAAGCTGTCTACAGTTAATGAAAGGATTAAACTTATTACCATCAACTAACACATATGAATTAAAATCTTTTTTATTCAAAAGCGATTTTAATGCTTCATAAGCTCTTTTCATAGCTAAAAAAGTAGCATTTAAAATATTCAGTTTTTCAATTTCTAAAACAGATGCATACCCTAGTGCATATTTCCCAACTTTAGTAAGAGGTTTAAAAAGCTCTTTTCTTTTGCACCTCGTTAATTCTTTTGAATCATTCAAGTCAGATAATGAACGCAAATAAGTATTGCCGATTTTCAGATAATCTTTGTACTTCCACGTGAAAGCACATGCAACTACAGGTCCTGCTAGAGCTCCTCTTCCAACCTCATCAATGCCTATAAACATATATTTTGAATAGGACTTAGCTATATCCGTATCAAATTTAATAAGCTCTTTTAACGGCATGTGTAAAAACTACTAGCTAAATTAGAAATATTCAAGCATTAATTAAGAAAAATAATAAGAATAAAAGATGTAAGTACAAAGCCTTAAATAAGTAATCTTTTAGAAGAAAAAATGAATAAGTTAGAATAAGTCACTGCTTTGAATACAGGTTAAAAACAATGAATCCAAAATTAAGAGAAATATAAAAAAAAAAAAAAAAAAAAGATTTGCCACAGGTTCGTGTAGGTGATAATGTACGTGTTACTGTAAGAATTACAGAAGGTAACAAAGAAAGAAATCAAAATTATGAAGGTGTAGTAATAAAAGTTAAAGGAAGCAGTATTAATAAAACATTTACCGTAAGAAGAGTTTTTCAAGGGGTTGGAGTAGAAAGGGTTTTTCTAATCAATTCACCTAAATTAGAAAAAGTTACAGTTCTAAAATCAGGTAAAGTACGCAGAGCAAAATTATATTACTTAAGAGAAAGAACTGGAAAAGCTACCAGGTTAAAAGAACAACTGAAAAGAGCAAATGAAGAAATCACTTCCTTACCAAAAGAAGAAGTTCCAGAAGAAGGTAAACTTGTAGAAGCAACAACCTCTTAAGGCATATGGAAATTTATAAAGCCAGCAATTTAACGGTTATTCATAAAATCTTTTTTTTAGTCATTGCAATTTATTTATCTACAACTTGTGTTCTTGCAGAAGACACATCAAAAACAATCACAAAAGAGTCTTTGGAAGGCAGCAAACCTAAAGCTGAAGAAAAAACAGAGGTAAAACCAGTGGCAGAACAAAAATTAAAAGAAGAAACAGTAGTTATTAACAGCAATACCGTACTTTTAAATACTGACAAGGGTCCAATAAAAATAAATCTATTTACTAAAGAAGCTCCTATTACAACAAACAATTTTATTGATCTGGTTCAAAAAAAATTCTATACCGGTACCATTTTTCATCGTATAGTAAGTGATTTTGTAATCCAAGGCGGTGATCCTCTTGGAGATGGAACAGGTAACTATATAGATACTGAAACAGGCGAGCCACGATTCATAAAACTAGAAACAAATCCAAACCTAAAATTCGATAGAGAAGGCAGAGTAGGAATGGCAAGAACAAGTACTCCTAACAGTGCAAGTTGTCAATTTTTCATTGCACTGATGGCATTACAATCATTAGATCCAGGTGGTGTAGATCCATACGGTTATGCAGTATTTGGT
Organism: Candidatus Melainabacteria bacterium; assembly: GCA_016178265.1. Lineage (GTDB taxonomy): Bacteria > Cyanobacteriota > Vampirovibrionia > 2-02-FULL-35-15 > 2-02-FULL-35-15 > JACOTS01. The sequence goes on along the minus strand of JACOTS010000015.1, from coordinate 6,891 downwards.
CAAGTAAGTGAAGACACTTTCGAAACTGTAAAAAAAATAGTAAAAGACAATAGACCTAAATCCCCAGGAAGTGAAGCCCCTGCTAATCCTATAAAAATAAATTCAGCAATATTATTATCTAATTAACCAGTAGTACACAACTTGAAATACAGGGGTCTGTAAAGAGTTCGAGGATGACAAACGACGCGGGTCCTGTCACCTCTGGGGTCCCCTTCAAAAACTTCGTTCCTCAATTTTTGACTCCTACCCCACCGGTGCCACCCGCTTTATCCTCGAATTTCTGACACACCCAAATACCAGTAGCATTTATAATATTAGCTATGCCAGAAACTTTAACTCATAAAAACACAAGTGAATCTTTAAAACTATTTGAAAGAGCATGCAATGTAATTCCCGGTGGGGTAAATTCACCTGTTAGATCATTTAAATCTGTTGAATCAAATCCGCTGTTTATTTCAAAAGCAAAAGATGCATTCATATGGGATGTAGATAACAACAAATATATTGATTTTGTAAATTCATGGGGTGCATTAATTCATGGTCATGCACATGAAAAAGTAATAATTGAAATTGAAAAAGCATTAGCTAAAGGCACAAGCTATGGTGCTCCTCATGAAAACGAATTAGAGCTTTGTGAACTTATAGTTCAATCTGTACCTAGCATTGAAAAAGTCAGGTTAGTAAACTCTGGTACAGAAGCAGTAATGACTGCACTAAGATTAGCTAAAGCTTATACAAAAAGAAATAAAATAGTTAAATTTTCAGGCTGTTATCACGGACACTCTGATTCAGTGCTTTCTATGAGTGGTTCCGGCTTTGCTACTTTTGGAATTCCATCCAGCCCAGGAGTTAGCAAAAACACAGCAAATGAAACAATAACACTACCATACAACGAGCTTTTTTCATTGGAACTAATATTGAATAAATACCCAAATGACATTGCAGCAATTATAGTTGAACCTGTTATGGCTAATGCAGGGGTTATTCCTCCAATAAAAGGTTACCTAGAATCTCTTAGAACAATTGCAAATAAGTTTCATTGCTTACTGATTTTTGATGAAGTAATTACTGGCTTTAGACTCTCTAAAGGTGGAGCACAAGAAAAATTTAATGTTATGCCGGATCTTACTACTCTGGGCAAAATAATCGGCGGAGGGATGCCAATTGGTGCAGTAGGTGGGAAAAAAGAAATAATGGATTTACTTGCTCCAATTGGTTCTGTGTATCAAGCAGGCACTTTATCTGGTAATCCCATTTCAGTTGCATGTGGACTAGCAACATTAAAATCAATAGATAAAAACACTTATACATATCTCGAAGAAACCACAAATGAGCTTTGTGAAGAAGTGAGCAAGTTAAATGATAAATTAGGAGCAAACCTAACTTTAAATAAAACAGGATCTATGTTTAGTTTGTTTTTTACAAAAGAAAGAGTGACTTCGTTTGAAAAAGCTAAATTATCAAATACAAAGTCTTTTGCACAATTTTTTAAATTAATGCTATTAAATGGTATTTATCTTGCCCCAAGTCAATTTGAAGCTAATTTTTTATCAACAGCATTTTCCAAAGAAGAACTAACTAAAACAATTGAGGCTTATAAAAACTCAATTACTGAGATGTTTAAGTAATACAGAGCTTATGCAAAGTTCCCAATGCAAAGCAACATCAGCTAATTCTTGTTTTTAATTCAAGATAACAAAACAATGCCATATTATTTTTATATATATTTCTAACTTTCTGATTTGGTCTTATATAACTGTACCGGCCAATGTTTACTTATAAGGAACATATTTAACCTAATGCACCGTCTAGATAAATGTTTCAAATAAAACACAAAGAAAAGAGTACATAAACAATGCAAACAGAACTTTTTGAAGCAATTAGCAGATATCTTTCAAATTTAAACTTGGATGGCGACACTTTAAGAGCATATACTATTGATCTGCACAGATTTGAAAGAACACTTGGCAATACCGGGATAAACAATCTAAATAAAGATATTGTAAAAAATTATCTGGAAAATTTAACATCAAAAAACGGTCAAAGAGTTTCATTAGCTACACAAAACAGACACTATGCTACCTTACATAGATTCTTTGAATGGTGTATTCAGGAAAGTGTCATAAGTGAAAATCCAATGGAAAATCTTCCCAGAAGAAAACCAAATAAAGACATTGGTGAAGTTGCACCAGGATCAGTAATAAGATCTCTTACAAAAGAACAAGTTGAAAAAATACTAAGAAATGCAAAATCAACAAGAGAAAGGCTATTGTTTATCTTGCTTTATACAAGTGGAATAAGGATTAGCGAAGCTCTTGATTTAAACATTCAAGATATTTATGATGCAACAATCCATATTCGACATGGAAAAGGCAATCAGCCAAGACAAGCTTATCTAAGTAAGCAAGCAGAGAAACTACTCGTACAATATCTTGAAGAAAGAGGTAATCCGACAAGCGGACCTATCTTTGTTACTACACATGGACAAAGATTGTCATATGCAAGAGCCAGACAATTATTTATGGAAGCCGCAAGAAATTTGGTTAATGCTGATGGCACACAAGTTACAATTCATCAACTAAGACATACCTTTTGTACAGAAAGGGCAGGTCATATAGATTCGTTTGTACTACAAAGACTTGCAGGACATAATGACATAAGAACAACGCTAAGATATGTAAAAGTTAATGATACTGTTGCAAAGCAAGCTTTTGAGACCTTTGATGAATGGCAAGATTATAAAAATAAACAACTAATAATAGAAGAAAAACAAATCAAAGTACTTTAAGATGGTCCTTCAGCATTTTCCATTTCAATAACACCATCTGGTTCAGGCTGGACATTTAGTTTATTTAAAACCATAAGTGATGCATAAACTGCAAGCAATATTTCAATTCTTAAAGGGCCATTAGAATTAATTGCTAGTTCTTCATCATTATCCGTAGCCTCATATATTTCTCTTGTAAGCAGTACATTTAAATCCGAAAGATTAGGCGGATGTTCAAGCAAAGACGCAATCTCACTAATGGCTTCCTCCAGTGCATTTACAATATCATGATTTTCTTCACTAGTTTGAATGTCAAAGGAAAAATTATCGTTCTTCGTAAGCATAAATTTAAGCAGAAATCTTCCCCTTTTATTGGACATATAGTAGACCTGACATGAAGAGACAATAACATCCTTACTTTCATGTTCAGCTTTTGATTTTTTCCACTCTTCCAGAAAATCAATGTCATCTCTAATCTGCGGCAATGGAAGCGGATAGTAAAGCAAAACAAACGGAATTATAAGTGAAAAATCATTTTGATTTAACAAAGGAACAAAATTAGCCACCATTTTATTTAATGCAGACTCTGCACCCAACAACTGTTCTTGCAAAATTGTAAATCTTCTTTCTAAAAAGGCATGTAAGTCATTAGGTAAAATTTCCAGGTATTCTTTTGAAAAAAACCTAATTGCTTCAGGATACTCTCTAGGAAGTGCCAATAATTGATACAAATACTTTATTCGACCGTAATCAATGTTTTGAAATTCCAACAGTTCTTCCGGAGCAGGCGGTGCTAGCTTAATGTTTTGTATCTCTTCTTCATATGTTTGCCTTTGTTCAGTTGCAGCACCAAGTTTTTTAAAATTGATTATATTAGTCAATGTTTCTGTTTCTTGAATACCTGATTGCTGATCAAAAAAATTTGAGAATATATGAGACAAAATGAAAAGATTTCTTTTCTTATTTCCTTGTCCTTGACTTCCTGCATCATCACCAAATCCTTCATAGTTTTTTCTATTAAATCCCTTAATCCCCTCCATGGTAGCTGCAAGTTCCTTTTCCTTAAACTCTGATTTGGGAGAACTCTTGGCATCTCTGTTGGCTACCCATGACTTTAACGACATGTTTGGCACTCCTGCATAAGAAGGTAAATCTTTTGCTCCTTGAGAATCAGTTTGATTAGGTGATGATTTAACACCCTTATCATCGCGAATATCTTTTAGATTTGTATTCGACTGGTCTATTTGAGCTTTATTATGAGCATTCAATGTATGTTGAGTTACTGCAGGATCGGCTTGCGTTGTTGGATTCACATTAATATTAGAGTTTGTATTGGTTAGGCTTTGGCTAGGATTAGTTTTAGTATTAGTTTCTCCATGATGCTGTTGAAGAGTTTGACTTTTATTTGCCTGATTTAAATTAGGATTTAATTTGCCAAATGCCTCTCTTGCAAAGTTAGTAATACTTTTAAAGATTGGAAGATTTGAAAATGGCAGATTGTTTCCGAAGTGTGACATTACTTATCTTTCTAAATATTAACAAAATCCTTCTGTTGATAATGTTTGTCTTATTTTTTCAATTGCATCTTGAATCATATGAGATATTCTTGATGGTGTTACTCCTAATTCTGATGCAACATCATTACCACGCTTTCCCTCATAGAATCTAAGTTCCATAACCTTTTTGTGTTTCGGCGGTAATTTAACTATTGCTCTTTTTATTGCAGCCTGCAACTCTCTGAGTTCTAATTTAGCAAGCTCATCATTAGACATTTGTTCTGTTAAAACAGGCTCCACAGGAAAATCCTCAAACGAAAGGATAGTTTCAAAAACACGTTCAGTAGCTAATTCATCAGATATCTCTTCAGTTTCAATATTACCCCCTGCAATTTCCTTTACAGAACCGGCTTCATCTTCAGATTTTTGTTGAGCTTGCTTCACCCCATACCAATTATATTTAGTTCTAAGCTCATCTTTAATAGCCCACTTAACAGCTTGTGCAATATAGCTTGAGTTATATGTTTTATTACTTTTGACAGCATCATGCAATAATTTATTAACACAAATAAGTCCAATATTAATTAGTTCACTATATTCGGCAAGGTACGATGGAATAGACTTATATTCCTTTTTAACAACCATTTCAACAATAGGCAAAAACTGCTTTAAATTTTTCTCACTAGTACCTGTATCAGGTCCTATAGAAAGGCTTTTTGTCGGCGATGGTGGAGCCTGTTTGTCTAAAGTTTTTTCTTCCTGATTCTTGTTTTTTGTTTTATTTTGAATATTTTTTCTCTCCGATTAGGACATTAATTCGTTCTTAACTGTTATTTATATTCCCCCTAGTAATAAACTACCCTATTTAAAAGTTCTATCTAACATATGATAAGAAATAGTTAAAAAATACTCAAAAGTATATAGCATTTTAATGAAATGCCTTTTTGCCACGTAATTCATAAACAAATATTAGTATTTCAGCTACTGCCCTATATAACTCTGCCGGTATTTCTTGGTTAACCCTAACAAGTCTAAAAAGAGCCCTTGCAAGCGGTATATTTTCAATTATAGGGATACCATACTTTTCGGCTATTTCAATTATCTGCTGTGCAATTAGTTCAGTACCTTTTGCAAGTATTTGAGGAGCAGTACTCATGTCGGCATCATATTTAAGCGCAATTGCTATGTGATCAGGATTTTTTACAACAAAGTCTGCTTCCTTTACTTGTGCCATCATTTGTCCATAAGCAACTTGTTGCTGCCTTTGCCTTCTCATAGACTTAATCAAAGGATCACCTTCAGTTTGCTTAAATTCATCTTTCAGTTCCTTAAATGTCATTTTTTGATCTTTCAAAAATTTCCATCTTTGAAAAAGATAATCCAATATGGAAATTGAAAGCAAAAACACAAGGCTCTTAACAGTAAAATCTAAAAATACTTCACCAAATATTGCAGCGCTTGCAAGTTTATTACTAACTTCAACTAGCGACAACATTTCAGATAAATGATCGCGCATGCAAGTAAATGCAATATAGCCAAGTACTGAAACTTTAAAAATATTTTTTATAAGCTCAAAGAGAGATCTAACATTAAAAATTATCTTCTTGAATCCTTCAAAAGGATTGAGCTTTTCCAGTTGAAATTTCATAGTTTCGCCTGTAAAAATAGGGCCAACTTGAAAAAACTCAATGATAATTGCAGTAATTAAAAGAGAAAGCAAAAGAGGCAAAATAATAAGTACCAGCGTCATCCAGCTGTGATTAAAAATATATTCAAACCCAATTGCAGTAAGTGATCGTTGATGTATTTGTCGAAGCCAACTATAAAAGTAAATAGCTGAGTCATATCTTTACTTTTAAAGACCTGACCTTTTTTATGTGCTTCTTTTAATTTGTGCGGTGTAGCATCAAACTGCTTATCACCTACATCTTGTTCAGCCATTTTCTAATATTCGTTAATCCGCCCCCTAGTTAAAGAACAAAATAACCTATGAAAGCTAAAGAAAGTTAAAATCATAAAATTTAACTGTACTTTAACTATTCCCTGATATAGGACATTGCAACCAAATTTAGAAAAAAGTAATAGAAAATAATGTCCAATAAGGGTTTTTGCTAAGGGATGTTTCTAAATTTTTTTTAATTTAGTTGACTCTTTACCAAACCTTAGCTTAAAACATTAAACTGTCCTGCATAAGGAAAGGAGCCTTAGTAACACTACTTATATACTTATGGGACTAAATGGAGCACAAGGTATAAATTTTCTCGCGGCCCAGCAAATCCGTGAAAAGCTTCTTGAAGATGGTAAGAAGCAAGACGTTAAAAATGCAGAGGCCAGAGAAGTTGCTGGTGGAGAACAGACAGGCTCAAGCAGTGCTGTTGCAAAACCACAAGCTGCAAAAGTTTCTCCGCAACAACCAAAGTCTTTAACACCAGGGGAGATAAAATTAAGGGACTTTTTCTATAAGATTGCAGATGCAGCAGAAAAATATGCTACAGCAGCAAAAGAACATTTTTTAACAAATGCAAAAGCAAAATTATTCAATAATCCAAATAACCAATTAAATGATCAAACAATGACGGCACTCGTAAATGCTTTTGCAGTCATGGCAAATGCATCACCTTTTGGCAA
>JACOTS010000014.1 GCA_016178265.1 Candidatus Melainabacteria bacterium | reverse complement strand
ATCACCTTTTGGCAAACAACAAGGAATAAGAAATGATAATGCTAACGATCTTGGCAAATATTTTGCTAAAAGCGCAAAAGGTGGCAAATATAGAAACTTAAGTCAAAAGTCAATTGAAGTTGCTCAAAAACTAATTGAAGGAATTCAAGCAAGTGGGGGATTAACCTAAATCATGTCTTCAATTCTTAAAAAGTTTGCAAAAGATGCAGAGGTCATGGAAGCTTTAAAAGACCCTGATACATTACACGAGGTTTTATTTATTTTACAGGACACTACTGATCACTTCATGAATGAAACTAGTAAATTATTAGATGATTCAAGAGCAAGCGTACAAGAACAAGCACAAAAAACTCTTGAATTAGCAAAAGCCATTATGGAAGCAGAAAAGAAGATAAGAGAAGCTGAATTATACAATGCTGTCTCTCTAAAACAAAGAAATCTAAATCATTTAATAGACGTTTAAATTAAATTTGACAGAGCAATATAATCATTAAAAGTTAAATTTTCTGCACGAGCATTTTCATCTATATTATTTTCCTTCAAATACCTTAATATAGTCTTTTTCGTGGTAAGTACAGACAATGGATTAATAACCTTTTTACGACGTTGTTGAAAACTAATGTCTATAACACTTTTTAGCTTTAATGGATCCCTTAAGGTTATAAGATTTTTTCTTGGCTTTAGTCTGACAAAAGCAGAATTAACCTTAGGCTTTGGAACAAATGCAAGAGAAGGAACTAAAAATAAAATTTCAGGCTCTGAAAAATATTGCACGTACAAAGAAAGTGGGCTATAGGCTTTTGTAGAAGGCTTGGCAATGAGCCTACTTGCAACTTCATATTGCAGCATCAGATATACATCATTTAAATTATTAAGATGACAAGCCGGCTTATCAAATTCCCCAAACAGTTTCGTAATTATTTTAGAAGAAATGTTATACGGAATATTACCGACAACACAAAATTCATTTTTACAAAGCAAAGATAAGTCAAGTTTTAAAAAACTCTTTTCGAGAATTTCAACATTATTTAAACTATTGTTTTTTATAGCTTGCTTTAGTTTATTTATTGCATTTCTTTCTACTTCAACAGCAATAACTTTGTTATATTTTTTCGCAAGTTCAATTGTCAATATTCCTGAACCTGCACCTATTTCTAAAACAGTAGAATCAACTTTAAAAGATAAGGAAGAAAGTATTTTTTGTAAATATTTTTTATCGATTAAAAAATGTTGCCCAAAGGATTTTTTCATTGAATTATTCAAAAATCAACTTATCTAATTCACCTTTAGCATCTATGGCATGAACATCATCACACCCACCTACATGTTTATCATCAATAAAAACCTGAGGAACGGATTTTTTACCATGTGCCCTTATTGCCATTTTTTCTCTTGCAGACTCATCCCCATCAATACGATATCTTTCATACTGCACGCCTTTACTATCTAAAAGAGCAATAGTCCTTTGACAAAAAGGACACTGATCCCACGTATAAATTTCTACTTTTGCTTTTTGTTGCATTTCATAACCTTTATAATCGCTCGTTTCGCGCTAACGCTCAACTCGCTCCTCTCCATCGACGCTTTTTGGTGAATAAATCACACAAAAAGCTTTCTTCCAATTCTCTAATTTCCAATTCTCTAGTTCTCTTTTTTCTTCCCGTAACGTTTCTGGAATCTATCAACTCTTCCTTCAGCATCAATAATCTTTTGAGTTCCAGTATAAAAAGGATGACAACTACTACAAATTTCTACCCTGATGTCTTGCTTTGTTGAACCAATTTCTATCTCACTGCCACAAATACATGTAGCAATAACTTTGTGATATTTAGGATGTATTTTTTCTTTCATTTTTATCGCTCCGCGCTTGCACGCTTTGCGTTCCCTGTTCCAATTTCTTTCGCCAGATCGGATTTGCCAAGTAAATTGGATAAATCCTTATGCTGTTAACCGGTTGTTTGTATTTAACAGCTTAATTATAATATCGAAATTATAAAATTAGTGCAAGAAACCCCGTGTATGTACGTATAACTAGATGGTAACTGCATCCTTAGTCATGTTGTCTATCTCTTTTAGTAAAGCATCTAACAACTCTTCTTCAGGTAATACTTTAAACACTTCACCTTTTTTGTAAATAACACCTTTGCCATTGCCACCAGCAATTCCTATATCAGCAGCTTTTGATTCTCCAGGACCATTTACCACACAACCCATAACTGCAACAGTAATAGGGGTTTTCAGATTTTTTAATTTTTCCTCAACTGTTTTAGCCATTTCTTCAAAACCATTTAGCTCCATTCTTCCGCAACTTGGGCAGCTAACAAGTGTCAAACCTTCTCTTCTAAGATCCAGTGCTTTTAAAATATTTTTTGCAACATCAATTTCAACTACAGGATCACCTGTTAGCGAAACTCTAATAGTATCCCCAATACCTTCAGCAAGCAAAGTACCTATACCAATAGCTGATTTTACAGTTCCTGTCTTTGGTATTCCTGCTTCAGTAACTCCAAGATGCAATGGATAATCAACTCTTTTTGCTATTAATCTATATGCTTCAAGCATTATCGGAACATCAGAAGACTTAAGAGAAATTTTAATTAAATCAAAATTTAAATCTTCCAAAATCTTGACATGCTCTAAAGCACTGGCAACCATGGCTTCAGGAATTCTATTTGCACCAAACTTCTCGCCCCATTTTGCATCAAGAGAACCAGAATTAACACCAATTCTTATAGGAATATTTCTTTCTTTGACTTTTCGTACTACTTCTTTGACTCTTTCGTGATCACCTATATTTCCAGGATTTAACCTAAGTGCATCTACTCCTTGGTTCACTGCTTCTAGTGCAAGACGCCAGTCAAAATGGATATCTGAAATAAGTGGAATAGATACTTGTTTTTTTATTTCGCCAAGCTTACTTGCTGCTTCCTTATCAGGCACAGCAACCCTGACAATCTCGCAACCTGCTTCTTCTAGTTCTTTTATTTGTTTTACAGTAGCTTGTACATCCCTGGTATCAGTTGTAGTCATTGATTGAATAACTACTGGAGCATCTCCACCAATAGGTACTTCTCCAACATAAATCTTTTTTGATTTTCTTCTTTTATATATAGGATTTTCTATAAGAAATGTCATATATAAATTATAACTAAAAGGAAGCTTCTATAGTGTTTTAAGGTAATTTATTAAATCCTTTGCCTCTTTTGCATATGAGCCCTTTGGTGCATGGTTTAAATACTCATTATAGTATTTAATAGCAAATTCATTGTTTTTCCTCTCTTCATATATTGCTGCTACAAAAAAATATGAATCAGCTTGACTACTTGGATCCAGTTTAGCTGCATCCAAATATGCCTTAATAGCATTATCAAGCTGCTTAGCTGATTGATAAGCAGTTGCTAAGTTAAATAATGTCTGAGCATCATCAGGAAGGACATCCAATGCTTTCTTATAATCAGTAATTGCACCTAATATGTCATTGGTAGTTTGCTTTTGAATTGCACTATTTATGAAAGGTCTTACAACCTCTTCTTTTACAAGTTTAATAGCCACACTAAAAGTTTTATTTTCTTTATCCAGTTCTAATGCTTTTTGATAATTAGCAATTGCCTCATCATATTTTTTTGCTGCTTGATATGCAGTACCCAAATTATAGTAAAGTTGCGGATCCTGCGGACTGAGAGAGATTGCAGCCAAATAAGTTGTAATTGCTCCATCATAATTTTCAGAATTTTGAAGTTCAAGAGCTCTGGAAGCCAACCCCTGAATCTTTTTATTCTCAATTTCTTTCTTTAAATTGTTGAGTGCTATCTGAGCTTTTTCATTGTCCTTATCTAATTTCAGAGCTTTTCTGTATGCTTTCTCAGCATGCTCTAAATCACCGGAAGCTTGAAATGCTGTTCCAATATTGTAATGAAGTTGAGTATCCTGAGATGCTATTTCAATAGCTTTCACATATTCTTTAATTGCTTCATCAAATTTTCTTTCTGATTGGTATTTTAATGCTTGCTCTATATGTACAGAAGCTGTTGCTTTTAGTTTATCTGTTTTTAATAGTTCTAAACCCTGAACTGCTGCTGCATTATTTGGATCTAATTTCAGTGCTTGATTATACTCCTCTTCAGCTGCTACAAAATCACCCTTTTTTTGTAGGGATTGGGCTAAACCAATATGATTTTCAGGAACCAGTGGTGTTCTCATATGCTTCTATTGCTTCAAAAATATCATCCGTTTTTTGCCCTTCTCTTAAATACAAAATATAAAAAATATCACCAATTGCAATATAAATATTTTGATTGGGTTCACCTGTTAAACCAAGTGCTTTTCTATACTCAACAAGAGCATGTTCAAAATTCGCTTCCTCACGTAGTTTATCGCCCAATTGAAGCCTGGTTAAAGAATCTTTTACTTTAACCCCTTGCTGAGATAACACTGCATCTAAGTTTGTTTCTGCTGTTTTGTTTTGAGAATCAAAATAAATAGCCCATCTAAACTCACTTACCGCTTTTTCATAGTCAGTTCTTTCAGCAAGATATTTCCCAAAATTATTATGTGCAATACTTAAATTTTGTCTAACAAGTACGTTAGTAGGCTCAATAGAAAATGCTTCTTTAAATGCCTCTATAGCTCCTGAATAATCCTTTTGTTTATGTAATTCTATTCCATCATTAATTAAACTAACAACTGAAGGATTAGGTATATATTCAGACTGAGAAAAAACTTTTGTAATTGAAATCAAAAAAGTTAGAATTATTAGAAGAAATGTAAAAAAAGCATGCTTAGACATATCTGTTTACTATTTTAAGGCATATGCAAAACTAATTTTAATTTAATAACTGTTAAGCAAGCCCTTGATAAATAATAACGCTAAAATGATGGTACTATGGCATTACTTTATGACTTAATTTTTGGCGTATTTATACTAACTGCAATTGCTGCGACAGTAGGAAACTATCTAGACAAAAAATTTAATACATCTCCTTGGCTTGCAATAATTTTTGGAATTATTGCAATAATATTTGGCCTATACAGACTTGTAACTAAAGCATTAGAAATTGGCAACTCAAAGCAAGGACAAAATGATCGAACAAGATAGATTAAAAACATTACTTACAAAAATCTCTTATATTCAAGCAGCTATGTTAGGTATTCTTGGTGCTGCATCTTACCTTCTGGATCAAATGTCTTTTAGTTCAGCATTCTTAATTGTAGGAATTGCATCCTATCTATATACGCAACTTCTTAGATTTTCAATTAATTATGCATTCCTAACATTATTTGGTTTTCCAATAAGGCTATTACTTATAGCACCACCTGTAGCTATACTAGTTCACAAATTCAAGTCAAATTTGCTAGCATTATTCATTGGTTTTGCAATATCACTAATAGTATATATTTTTGTGATTTGGCTAGATTCTAGAAATCAAAATTAAAATGGCACTTGGAGTTCATATAACTGACACGCTTTTTGGACTTAGAATCCATCTGGATACAATTATTTATTCATGGATAATTATGCTTATCATTCTAGTTTCTACTTTTTTAATGACTAGAAATTTAAAAATAGAAGGTTACTCACTAAGACAAGCATTTGTTGAAGGTATATGGAGTTTAATCAATAATTTAACCTCATCTCAAATTCCAGCTGGTAAGGGTAAAGCATTTATTCCACTAATTGGAGGGATATTTGTTTTTACAGTCATCGCATATTGGGCAGGACTGATGCCATGGAAAGTAGGAGAGGCATTTATTTGGTGGCCAAAACTAGATAATGGGCTTCATTGGGAGGGATCATCACCTGCAGCAGATATTAATGTGACCTGTGGAATGGCATTAATTTCACTTATTGCTTACATTGGTACAGGAATAAAGTATGGCGGTTTTGGATATATTGCAAATTACTTTAAGCCTTTAGGTTTTGTAGAATGGCTAGATCTAATTGTCAGGCCACTTACACTTGCACTTCGGCTTTTTGCAAATACTATTGCAGGTGAAATTCTTGTGATTTCAATTCTTGGGCTTGTTGTTCTTTTTATTCCTATGCTTGCTGTTGCATTTGAACTTTTTATAGGTATTATTCAAGCTCTTGTCTTTTCACTACTTACAACCGTTTATATAGGTACTGCACTTGCACATTGTGAACAAGAACATTAATTATAACGCTCGTTTCGCGCGAACGCTCAACTCGCTTTTTACCTCCGACGCTTTTTGCTGAATGAATCAGACAAAAAGCTTATCTTTACTCTAAAATCATCTATTTTTTCAATACTCAATCTTTAATCTCTAAAAAACATCTACTTTTATGCTCAACGCTGGTTTTTATATCATACAACTCAGGAATTTCGGTTTTACATCTGTCAAATACATACGGACATCGTGTATGAAACGCACATCCAGTAGGTATTGCATGTATACCAGGAGGCTGTCCTGGAATAGGAGTCAAGGACTCTTTCCCTTCTACTGGCAATGAATTTAAAAGCCCTATTGTATAAGGATGTTTTGGATTAGTTAGTATTTCTTTAGCAGTAGCAGATTCAACAATTTTACCAAGATACATTACATAAACTCTGTCACACACTTCTGCAACAACACCAAGATCGTGAGTTATAAGTAAAATAGCTTTGCCTCTTCTTCTTAATTCCTTCATTATTTCTAGAATTTGCAATTGAATAGTAACATCCAAAGCAGTTGTAGGTTCATCAGCAATTATTACATCAGGTTCAGTTACAAGTGCCATAGCAATTAATACCCTTTGTCTCATTCCTCCTGAAAATTGATGCGGGTAATCAGTTAATCTTTTGAAAGCAGCAGGGAACTGGACAGATTCCAAAGTTAATGCTGCTTTATTCATTGATTCTTTTTTTGTAAGTCCTTTATGTACCTCAAGCACTTCAGCTATTTGATCTCCGATTGTATAAACTGGATTTAATGCTGAAAGAGGATCTTGTGGAATAAGCGATATTTTATTGCCCCTAATTTTTCTTTTATCTTTTTCATTAAGTGCTAACAATTCAAGATCTTTATAAAATATTTTTCCTTGTACTTTACTGCTTGGGTGAGACATTCCAAGTGTTGCAAGAGCTGTTAGGGATTTCCCACAACCAGATTCACCAACTAACCCTACTATTTCACCTTCATTCAAATATAACGAAACAGAATCAACTGCCTTTTGATCGTTAAAAGAAACTTCTAAATCCTGTATTTCCAAAATTTTCATAACTTAATTTTATAACAGCTAAAACCAGGAAGTAGTTAAAAATTTAGATATGATAGTATTTTAGAATAAAGGCTAGATTTGTATAAAATTGTCATAAATCTATCATTTATATAATTTCTAGGCTAAGGAATTGCACAATGCCAATTTATGATAACGATGAATTAAGCAACAAAGAAATCCATGAGTTGCTTATTACATATAACAAAACCAAAGATAAAGTTATCAGGGATAAAATTGTAGAATCTACTATTTCTCTTGTAAAAAGAATTAGCTACGGCCTTGCAAGAAGAAGCACTGACCCTGTTGAAGATCTTGTTCAAGTGGGAAGCATAGGGCTTGTTAAAGCAATTGAACAATTCGATCCAAATGCAGGTGCCAAATTCCATACTTATGCAACACATTTAATTACAGGGGAAATAAGACACTATTTAAGGGACAAAACTTCAATGATTAGAGCCCCACGTGAATTACAAGAGCTAAGTTTTAGAATATCCAGATTGGTACAAGATCTAATTAACGAGCTTGGGAGAGAACCCACTGATACAGAAGTAGCTGAAACACTACAACTACCATCTGACAAGGTTAATGAAGCATTTGAAGTAGACAGAAGAAGAACTTTAATTTCATTGGACCAAACATTGGCCTTTGACGGTACAAGCGAACAATTTTTAATAGATTCACTAGAAGATAGCAATCACCAGCTAAAACTAAGTACTGAAGAAGATAAAATCATGCTAAATACAGCAATAAAACAATTAAAGGAAACCCTAAGAGAAGTCATAGAAATGACTTACTATAAAGATTTAAGTCAAACAGAAGTAGCCCGCAGGTTAGGAATTTCACAAATGCAAGTATCAAGAAGACTTAGAACAGCAACAGCAGAGTTACAAAGAATTTTACTTGGCAATAAAATGAATTCCCAGAAAAAAAGCTTGAATAAAAAATAAGTAAAGGCAGAGAGTGACTCATACAATCCTTGTAACTGGTGGAGCAGGATACATTGGGGGAACAGCAAGCGAGCTCCTTTTAGATGAAGGTTTTAATGTTATTATTCTTGATGATTTATCAACTGGTCACAAAGAGTCTATAGCTAACCAAACTCCGTTCTATAATTCCAAAATTGGAGACATTGAAGCATTAAATAAAATATTTTCAAATCATAAGATAGATGCTGTTATGCATTTTGCAGGAGCAGCACTTGTGCATGAATCAATGCAGAACCCAAAAAAGTATTTTGATATTAATTTTTGTCAAGCCCAGAATTTACTAAACGTAATGAATAAACATAACGTGAAAAATTTTATTTTTTCTTCAACTTGTGCAATCTACGGAATTCCAGACAAAGATGAAATACCAATCAAAGAAGAAACTATTCCAAAGCCAATAAATCCTTATGGAGAATCCAAATTGCTCTTTGAAACCTCTTTAAAATGGGAGAAAGAATCAAATAATCTTAATTTCATAGCTCTTAGATATTTTAATGTTGCTGGTTCTTCAAAACAACATTTTGAAAATCATAAACCTGAAACACATTTAATTCCACTTGCTGTAAACGCAGCGAAAAGCAATAATACTTTGAAAATCTATGGCAATGACTATCAAACACAAGATGGTACTGCAATTAGAGATTATGTACATGTAGTTGATCTGATTAATGCACACATATGTGCTTTAAAAGCATTAATTGAAAAGAAAAATTGTTCCTGTATCTATAACGTGGGCTATGGTGTCGGGTATTCAGTTTTTGAAATTGTAAATGCAGTTCAAGAAGTACTGAAAACACAAGTTAAATACAATATTACTGACAGAAGATCAGGAGATCCTCCCATTCTAATAGCTAATTCAGAAAAAATAAAAAAAGAATTAAACTGGAAACCAAAACATAACAACATTAATGAAATTATTGAATCAACAAGCAGATTTATTACCTAAAAGCCCTATAAAGTGAGTCCAGCCCTTTATAGAAAAGGGCTGGGCGAACGGTTAATGCAAAGGCAAATTAAATGTAAGTTTAATTTGCCGGTTTAGTATAACTTCAATAAAAATTTCTTTGTGTGATACAACATCTTTTTTCAATATATGTGTAAACTAGATAATCGTAAATCAAAAGCTACTACGAAAGGAAGCATTTACAATGGCAAAAGTTTTAGTTAATTTTCAAGATGAATTTTTACAAGAAATAGATAAAGTTGCTGAACAAGAACACAGGACCAGAAGTTCTTTAATTAGAGAAGCAGTAAGACGTTACTTATCACAGTGTGCTGGTAATGAAATATCTCCAGTCAAAGAATCCTTTAATAATTCACATCATCAACTTGTATCAAATCAAGCATAATCAAAACACACAACTCATTATTTCAAATAAAAAAACCTGCCTTTAGCAAGCAGGTTTTTTTATTGTCTAACATATATTAATTAGTTAGTTTAAAGAAGGAACTAATTCATTGGTTACTTCAGATTTTTGTGCAAACAAACCATCTGAGTTACTACCAATTAGTCTTGCCCATTGTTCAATAACTTCAGCTTGACTTACACCTTTTTGTGTAGCTACAAACCTGATTATTTCCAATGCTCTTGGAGAAAGTCTAAAAGAAACCATTTTCTTTGCTTCTCCATAGAGGGGCTTAGGTCCAGTCTTTTTTCTGTTTTGTTGTTGAAATGATTGGTTTAGTGTAGTATCCATAACTCTCCTCTTTTTCTTTTTTCTCCGCTTCCGCAGATATATAATGTATCGTAATTTTGATTTATATATCAGAAAATACACAATTATTTTATATTTCAAATTTGATTTAACCAAAAGGATCAAATTTCATAAAAAATCTACTATCTATTTTCCTAAAACAGCTTTTCTTAACCACCAATGATTCGTTTTCTTTTATTTTTGGTTAAGGTATGCCTACCTAAAAGTAATAAACAGAAGCATCAAAATCTATCAAAAATCATCATTTTTAAATTGTACAATTTTTTAAGATCATATGAAAAACATTTATCAGTTTGCAAAACATTTAACCGAAAAAGCTAGTTCCTTAATAGCAAAGAATTACAACAAAGTTAGAAAAATCTCATTGAAAGAAGGTGATTTTAATCTTGTTACCAATGTAGATCATGAAGTAGAAAATTTTCTAATAACCGAAATAGAAAAAAAATACCCAACTCATTCAATCATTGCAGAAGAGTCCGGAAGAAAGGACAAAGATCCGAAATACAAATGGTTTATAGACCCAATAGATGGAACAACAAACTTTGCACATAGTTATCCATGTTTTTGTGTTTCAATAGGATTTACAGTAAACGAGGATTTAACTTTTGGATTAATTAAAAATCCAGTCACAGGCGAGCTATATAGTGCTTACAAAGGAAAGGGAGCAACACTAAATAACAAAAGAATTAAAGTATCTAAAATAAAAAAATTAAAAGATAGCCTTCTGGTTACTGGGTTTCCACATGATAGAAAATCTTCAAAAGTGATGAACTTTAAAAATTTTGAAAAACTTACGCTCATAACACAAGGAGTTAGAAGAGACGGCGCAGCAGCAATGGATCTTTGTTATGTTGCAGCAGGTAGACTTGATGGATTTTGGGAAATGAAATTAAGCCCGTGGGATGTAGCCGCGGGAACACTTATTCTAAAAGAAGCTGGCGGGAAAATCACCGATTTCGAAGGAACCAAATTTAACATCTATGGCAAATACATAGTTGCAACCAATGGACATATTCATAAAGAGCTGCTTAAAAACTTGAGACAGGAAGCATTCCATACTCTGTAAGCGCCCATGATGCATGCTCTCTAATTACTGGATCCTCTTCATTCTTCGACAGATCAATTAAATATGGAAGTGCTTCTTCGGACTGTCTATTACCTGCTACAACACAAGCATTTCTTAATAGCCCTCTTCGCTTTGGGCGAGTAAGTGGTGTTCCAGAAAACTTATATCTAAATTCTGCTTCAGATTTTATAGATAAAACATCCTTTAATCTTATCCAATGCCCCACACCAGATATGGGCTTAAATTCATCCCATGAAGTTTCTTTTATTTTTTTATTATATGGGCAAACTATTTGACATAGATCACACCCAAATATCCAATAACCAATTTTTTTACGCAAACTATCAAGTATAGAATTTTTATTTTCTATAGTTAAATAAGATATGCAAAGTCTTGAATCTAATACTGGTTTACCTATTTCTAAAATAGGATCAAGCGCACCTGTAGGGCATATATCAATGCATCTGGTACATTTACCACATGTACCATTTGTTTCTGAATCAGCAGCTATTTCTAAGTTTGAAATTATTTCAGCTATAAAAAAGTAAGAACCTAACGGTCTGTTTATTATTAAAGTATTCTTTCCAAAAAATCCTAATCCGGAGTTTCTAGCAAATGACTTTTCTAAAAGTGGAACAGAATCAGAAAAACCTCTTGAAATAAAATTATCACCAATTTCTTTTGTTAAGATACTCTGGAATTCTCTTATTTTTTTCTTTAATGCTTTATGATAATCAACACCTACTGCATAAGCTGCTACTCTGCCAAAATCATTACCAGGATCCTCTGAAGCAGCAGTATAATAATTCACCAAAAGAGAAATTATTGACTTAGCTTCAGTAACTAAAGCTTTAGGCTTTGCATTTACAGGATTTTCCCTAAGCAGATAATTCATATCAGCCGCATATCCTTTATCACGCCAAACTAAAAAATTATTATTTGAATTTTCTAATTCATCTGCACCAGAAAACCCAACAGCATCAAAGCCCATTTCAAATGCAATTTCAACAATTCTCTTCTTAATATCCAAGTGATATATCCTTATGATTCAAATGTATGTTTTTTTCGTAACTCCCTCTGAAATCCAATTGCAAATCTATGAGCTTCATCACGAATTCTCTGTAACAAATGAAGCTCGAAAGAAGCTTTATCTAATACAACTGCTTTCTTTTCATTTATTTTAAAGATCTCTTCTTTTTTTTTTGCAATACTAATCAAGTCTGTCTTATTAAAATCAAAATCAAGCTCTTTCAAAACCTTTTTAGCTGCACTTAATTGTCCTTTCCCACCATCAATAATTATCAAATCAGGAGGCTCAACATTGTTTATTTTTGAATATCTTCTTCTAATCACTTCTCTTATAGATTCATAATCATCAATTTTTCCTATAACAGTTTTTAATTTATATTTCCTGTAATTTTCCTTTAATGGTTTGCCATGGACAAAAGCAACCATACTAGCAACAGTACCAGTACCCCCTAAATGAGATATATCAAAACATTCGATTTTATACGGCAGATTTTTTAGCTTAAGCTTTTCTTGTAAACCTTTCAAAGTAGAATCAATATCTTCATAAACAGTATTAATCTCAGACATAATTACTTTATTTAAAGCATGTTTAGCATTATCACAAACCATAAGAATCAAATCACGTTTCTTGCCTTTTTCAGGACAAACAAGTTTGACTTTTTTCTGCTTTCTGCCTGATATCCATTCCTCAATCTTTTCTCTTTCCTTTATTTCATACTGCACAACAATCTCATCAGGTAAGTTTTCATCAGCAATTCTGGAATAATATTGTTTAATTGACTCACCAAATGCCTCTTTAAGGAGGGTATGTTGAGGCAATTTTACAGGAAAAGACTCAATGCTAATTACTTTGCCACCCCTTACCATAAACAGTTCTAATACCACCACCTTAAATTGTTCATTAATAACAGCTGCAAAAACATCTTGAGATAAAGAAATGTTTTCACTTACTACTAATTGTTTTTCTAAAACCTTTTTTATACTCCTTATAGTGTCTCTAATTTTTTTTGCCTTCTCATATTGTAAGTTATCACTTGCAGAATCCATTTGCTTTTTCATATTATCAAGAACAGCATCATATTTGCCCATTAAAAAGTCATCAACTTGTTTTACTATTTTTTGATACTCATTATCAGATATTAATTTTTGGCAAGGTCCCGAACATAAACCTATATGATAGTTCATGCATGGCCTGTCCTTGAAAAGCGGCTTGCGTCTAAGCCTAAGCTGAAATCCTTCTTTAAGGATCTTATAAGTGTCCCACATTGCACCAACATCAGTATATGGACCAAAAAATTTATTTTTTGTTTTAGGATATTTTTTCTGAAATCCTACAACATCTCTAATTGGAATAACCCTTGGATATGTTTCATCATAGGTAATCATTAACCAGGGGAATTTTTTATCATCTTTGAGTGTAACATTATATCTAGGCTGATATTTATTTACTAAATTAGCTTCAAGTATTAAAGACTCTTTTTCTGAATTAGTGATAACTGTTTTAATATCATTTACCTTTGGCATCATAAAGTGCAATTTAGGCCTTTGCTCCCATGATTTTACATTCAAGTACGATCTAACTCTTGCATTTAGATTATTTGCCTTACCTATGTAAATTACCTCTCCCTTTTTATCAAGCATTAAATAGACCCCAGAAAACCTAGGAATATTTTTAAGCTTATCTTTAAGCGGTTTCATCAATATTTTATGAGATTCTTTCATAATTCAATTATATCTATGACTATGTGCATATGTGCTGATGTACCTATGCAATACGTTCGTGAGCTTAATTTTACGTAGCCTCCAACATAATTATAATGTCTGTTAAAATAGTCTAGTTACATAAGAAGGAGTTAACATGACTGAAATGACAGCAACACAGAACGAGATTAAAGACATTTCACTAGCACCACTTGGACAAGAAAGAACCCAGTGGGCAAACAACCAAATGCCAGTATTAAAACTTATAAGAGAAAGATTTCAAAAAGAAAAACCAATAACAGGAATTAAAATATCAGCTTGTTGCCATGTAACCACTGAAACAGCAAATCTTGCCATCACTCTTCAAGCAGGTGGAGCAAATTGTGTTTTAATTGCAAGTAATCCATTAAGTACACAGGATGATGTAGCTGCACATCTTGTAAAAAATTACGGCATCTCTGTATTTGCAATTAAAGGCGAAAGTACAGAAATGTACAGAAAGCATGTAATGAACGCATTAGAACACAAACCAAACATAATTATTGATGATGGTTCTGATGTTATTGCAACCTTATTAAAAGAGAAAAAAGATTTAGTAAGTAATGTAATAGGCTCTACCGAAGAAACAACAACAGGATTAGTTAGGCTAAGAGCAATGGAAAAAGATGGAGTGCTTACTTTCCCTGCAATAGCAGTAAATGATTCTCAAACCAAGCATATGTTTGATAACAGATATGGTACAGGGCAATCATCTCTGGATGGGATTTTAAGAGCAACAAATATTTTAATTGCCGGTAAAGTATTTGTAGTTGCAGGATATGGTTGGTGCGGAAAAGGTGTAGCTCATAAAGCAAGGGGCATGGGAGCAAGAGTTGTTGTAACAGAAATTGATCCGATTAAAGCACTTGAAGCCATTATGGATGGTTTTCAAGTAGTCCCTATGAGTGATGCAAGTAAAATCGGTGACATTTTTATTACTGTAACAGGAAATAAATTTGTTATTGATAAAGCACATTTTGAGCAAATGAAAGACGGGGCTATAGTGTGCAATTCAGGACACTTTGATCTGGAATTAAATTTACAGGCACTATCTAAATTAGCCGAAGGGAAAAAAGTAATAAGGCCCTTTCTTGAAGAATACAAACTAAAAACAGGAAAAAAAATATATGTCCTAGCAGAAGGCAGGCTAGTAAATCTTGGTGCAGCAGAAGGACATCCAGCAATAGTAATGGATATGAGTTTTGCTAACCAGGCACTAGCTGTTGAACATCTTGTTAAAAATAAAGGTAAATTAAAACCAGGAGTGCAAAAATTACCTTATGAAGTTGATCAAGAAATAGCCAGCCTTAAACTTAAGGCTCTTGAAATCAATCTTGATAAATTAACTCCTGAACAAGAGAAATACATTAGCTCTTGGCAAGAAGGAACCTAATTTATGAAATATTTAGGAAAATTTTTTCATCCGAGAAAGAAAGTAACTTTTTATGGCTTATATGATTTTGATGAAAACTTAGTATTTCCCATTGAATCTATTTTCTATCCCAATATTACAGGCGAACCTTTTAATTTCAACCAACTTCATCCTGTACTTTGTGTTAACCCATCAAAGATTGTTGGTATTGGGAAAAATTACAAAGGACATGTGCAAGAATTTCAAAGTGAAGTACCAGAAGAACCAATTATATTTCTCAAATCTACTGATTCAATAATTGGTCCAAATGACAAAATAATTCTCCCAATGAATGTTGGTCAGATTGATTATGAAGGCGAAATAGCACTTGTTGTTGGTAAAAAGGCTGAAAAAGTTAGTGAGGCTAAAGCATTAAATTATATACTCGGTTATGCATGTGCAAATGACATAACAGCAAGAGAACTGCAAAAAAAAGATGGGCAATGGGCAAGAGCTAAAAGCTTCAAGTCATTCTGTCCCTTTGGACCATGGATACTTCCTGTATCCGAATATCCAAAATACAACAACTTAACCCTTAAAACCTATGTTAATGATAAGCCAGTTCAACAAGTAAAATCCAGTTCTATGATTTTCAATATACCTTACCTTGTAAGTTTTATATCTCAAGCCATGACACTTTATCCCGGCGACATTATCTTAACCGGAACACCTTATGGAGTAGGTCCGCTAAAGAGAAATTATAAAGTTCAGATAGAAATCGAAGAAATTGGTACCCTTACAAACAGAGTTGTTGGGGAAACAAGTACAAAATCAAGTAATTCCTCAAACGAGGAACTTAGTACTGTGTCATAAAATCATCATATTATATGGAAGGATTTTTAGACAAAAGAGCAAAACAAGTTCTGGCATTTTTGGGCCTCATAATATTATTGATTGGCTTTATTAAATTTGCACAGAGTTTTTCAGATGTTTTAATAATCATAGGTACATCAATCTTAATTTCTTATTTGCTTATTGGTCCTGTTGATTTGCTTACAAAAGTTGTGAAATTCAGATGGCTTGCTGTAATGCTGGTATATCTATCTTTAATCACCTTAATAATATTAACCATAATCTTTGTATTTCCTAAACTGACACGAGAATTATCTTCATTTTCAAAACAAATACCTAACATGATGATTTCTATAGAAGAATTCATTTTAAAAATTCAATTGTATCTAAGACAAAATAATATACCTATCAATCTAACTACAATGGCAAAAAGCATATCCGGCACCTTTGAAAACATCACTATTGGAGACATTGGAAATATTGCCCTTGCTGCAATTGGGACAGTACACACATTATTTTACACTCTCGTTACAGGAGTATTGTCGTATTATTTTCTTCTTGATGGTAGAAATGTAGCAAAATATCTAACAAAATATATTCCAAACAAATATAAAAATGACATGCAAGATCTTCTAACTGAGATGGATAAGTGTTTAAGAGGATTTTATGTAGGCACTGTCAAATTAGCTGCAATCAATGCAACCGTAATGTTTATAACTTATATTTTTATCAAAGTACCTTATGCACTTTTACTTGCAATATGGCATTTTATCGGATGTATTATCCCAACTGTTGGCGGCTGGGTAGGAATTATTCCTGCAGTAATAGTAATTGCTTTTACAAACCCAATGTTAATTTGGGTACCTCTTGTTGTATATGAAGGATTTACCAGACTTATAAAAGATAATTTTATTACTCCTAGAGTCATGGGAGATGCAATTGGTATTCATCCTATTGTAGTTTTAATTGCAGTCCTTGTTGGCTTTAAAGCAGGGGGGCTTATTGGGGTACTCTTTGCAATTCCAATTTTTGGGGTAGTAAATGTAATATTAAAACACTTCCTGGAAAACGTAAGTCCTGCTAAAAAAGCAAAAACGTAAAACATATTAAAAACAGCTGTTAGCTTATTAGCTTTTAGCTAACTGTATAAAGAGCAAATAAAAAATTTAACCTCAAATAGCATAATAATTAACAGTTAATGTGCTAACCTAATAATTGCCGAATTCTTAGTAAAGGGACCACATCCAGCACATTGAATTCTAGCCTTCTGATTTCTGATTCTCTAGTTCTCTGATCTCTAGTACGCGCTAGTAGCTCACCGGTAGAGCACTCGGCTTTTAACCGATTGGTAGTGGGTTCAATTCCCACCTGGCGCAAGTTCTTTACCGCTCGTTTGAAGCTATCTCAAAAATCACTTAGCAAAATAGAATATTTTCTAACATTTCATACACTCAGCAGTACACCCCTTTCGAGCAGTTTGATACTTTATTTATAATCC
>JACOTS010000083.1 GCA_016178265.1 Candidatus Melainabacteria bacterium | reverse complement strand
TTCTTGCAAATTTAAAACAGATTCAAAAATTTCCTGCCCCTCAGGATCATCAAGCGCTGCATTGCCTAGAAGTACAAGGGTACAATCTACTTCTTTTCTTGCTTTTTTAAATGCTCTAATAACCCCCTCAGGATCTTTCCACTTATCAAATCTGGAAATTTGTGTAACTATAGGCAAATCTATAGGAATCTTATAATGTGCAAGGCGTTCATTGATTTTATCTTCAGGAAGTATGAGATTTTTAATGGCAAATGGATCAATTGCAGGCATAAAGAAAAACTGAGGCACATTTAACATTTGTCTATATTCTTTTATGCTAAATATAGCTGCATCATATTTTTCAACAAACTGAGACAAATAATCCCATAATTCTTTGTGCGGGCTAGATAAATCAATATGACAACGCCATATCCAGGGACCGGTTTTTTTAAAATGTTTGATCATAGGCAAAGGCTGAGGGTCATGCACTACAACATAACCAGGATGCAAATGTGTTCTAAAAGCATTCTCATAAATGACTTCTTCATAAACCTCTTGCTTCATCTCGGTTAAATGAATGTCAGCTCCTTGAAGGGCATTATGCATTTTCTTTGTCACGCTAAAAAAGTCAGGAGGACCATTAATAGTTCTCCACCCTGTCTTAATTCCTGTACTATTCATTAAAAGAGTAAGAGACGATAAAAGTTCTGCTACTCCACCACCATAATAAGTTGAGTTGATATGTGTAACAAAAGATCCTCTAAGTGGTTCCGATTTCTTTAATATTCTTTCAACAGCATCGGCACCAATATAAGGCTCATAATCTTCAAGCTTTGGAATTTGTTGATGAACAGTCATAAATTAATTTGTCATGTAATGTTCTTTTGATTTATTGCTTGTGCTTTTCTTTCAGCCTGAGCTGCTTTCTCATTTTGACCAGTCATTTTATACAGAGCTGCCAGGTTCTCTAAAATAATAGCAATATAAGGACCATCCTTGCCAGTCTTAGTTTCAATTAAGTTTATTGCTTTAAAATATAAAGGTTCTGCTTCTAGATATTTCCCTTGTGAAACATACAAATCCGCCAAATTATTATAAGAAGACGCAATGTTTGGATGATCGGGACCTAAAGTTTTTTCCCATATAGCTTTTGCTTTTAAATATAATGTTTCAGCTTCCTGAAAATTTCCTTGAGATTTAAATTGAGCAGCTAAATTACTTACTGCTACAGCATACTTTTCATCACTTTGCCCGAATGTCCTTTCAGCAACCTTTAAAGCATCATTTGCTACTCGTGCAGCCTCTTCATATCTTCCTTGTTGATTTAACTCAATAATCTGGGAATTTAAAACATTCCAGAATGAGCCTCGTGCTTGCATTTGTAATTCCTGAATTTTTTCAGACCCGGAAGATCCTAAACCTTGCTTTGCTTGTTTTCCTCTAAAGAAAAAATAATATATAATTGCTCCTACAATTATGATAAGTAATAATACTAATGCAACAGTCACTATCTACTCCTTAAACCGGTGCAAGCTTAGCCATAAAATGACTTAGAACAGGCGGGGCTTCTATAATTTTTAACCCTCTAATAGAATTTTTACTTTTTGCAATATGTTCGAAAACTTCTATCACAAAATCAATATGACTTTGTGTATAAACCCGTCTTGGTACTGCAAGTCTAAGAAGTTCCATTTTTGCTGGCGTAAAGTTGCCTGACTTAGGATCTCTTTTACCAAACATCAAGCTTCCAACTTCTGTAGTTCTGATGCCAGCTTCAAGATAAAGGGCACAAGCAAGTGCCTGAGCTGGAAACCCTTCGGGCGGTATATGCGACAAAAAAGCTTTAGCATCAACATATACAGCGTGTCCTCCAGGTGGTTCTACAATAGGAACGCCACATTTTTTAATACCATAACCCAAATAAGATACCGATTGAATTCTGTATTTTAAATACTCCTCATCCAATACTTCCTTTAATCCTTGTGCAATAGCTTCTAAATCTCTTCCTGCAAGCCCTCCATACGTAGGAAATCCTTCTCCAATAATTTCAATTTCACGGGCTTTTTTTGCCCACGTAGTGTTATTCATTGCAAGAAAACCACCAATATTAACAAGTGCATCTTTTTTTGCACTCATTAAGCATCCATCAGCACAGGAAAACATTTCCCTAGCAATATCAAACGGCATTTTACTTGTATATTCCTTCTCCCCTAATTTTATAAAGTATGCATTTTCTGCAAATCTAGCTGCATCAAAAAATAAAGGAACAGAATATTGTTTACATAACTGACTTACAGCTTTGATATTTTCCATAGATACTGGTTGACCACCAAGAGAATTATTAGTAATAGTCAGAATAACCAAAGGAATTTTCTCTTTTTCTTTGTGGAGCAATTTTTCCAAAGCAGCAACATCCATATTGCCCTTAAAAGCAATTGGTTCATGAAACTTCCATGCATCAGCAACTGGCAAATCCCTGGCTTCTGCTCCAGTCACTTCAATATTAGCTCTTGTTGTATCAAAATGACTGTTAGCTGGGACAATATCTCCCTTTTTGCAAAGAAAAGAAAACAGTATTCTTTCTGCTGCTCTGCCCTGATGTACCGGGATCACCTCACTATAACCAGTTATATTTTTAATTACACTTTCAAAAGTATAAAAGCTTCTTGCCCCTGCATAAGATTCATCACCCCTCATTAAAGCTCCCCATTGCTCAGCTGACATTGCAGCGGTCCCGGAGTCTGTTAAAAGGTCTATTAATACTTTATCAGCAGGAATTTTAAATAAATTGTAGCCAGCTTCTTCTAAATGTTTTTTACGCTCTTTATGTGTTGCAAAACCAAGTGGTTCAATTGACTTGATTTTAAAAGGTTCGATAATTGTTTTCCAATGCCAGTCCATAATTTTTGAGAATCCAAGATACCAATCATACACCCTTAACGTTAGGTTGATTAGATAATCTTATATTATTTGCACGCTGTGTAAATTCTTCTGCTTTTTGTTCTTCTCCAAGTTTTTTATATACCTCAGCAATATTTTCCAGAACAACAACAATCTCAGGATTATCCTTTCCTAGTGAGGTCTCTAAGATTGAAAGTGTTTCTTTAAACAATGGTTCTGATTCAGAATATTTGCCTTGAAGGAAATATACAGTAGCCAGATCATTTATTGTTTTTGCATATAGTGGATTTTCTTGTCCTTTTGACTTGTCTTGAATAAAAAGCACACGCTTTAAAAACTTTTCAGCATTTTGATAAGCCCGTTGTTGTTTATAGAGTTCTGCAAGATTAATTAACGTGGCTTCTAGTTGTGGGCTATTATCTCCTAGTTTATTTTCTAGAATTTTAAGGGATTGTAAATAGTTTTTTTCTGCCAAATCAAATTTGCTCTTTTGATAATAAAGAGCAGCTATATTATTTAAGGTAAGTCCAACATCAATATGATCTTTACCTAACACCTTCTCACGTATCTTAAGTGCTTTTTTATACAACGGCTCTGCCGATCTATAATCACCTTTAACTCTATAAACCTCTGCTAAATTATTAAGTGATGTAGCTGTGTAAGGATGATCTTTGGGAAAAGATTGTTCAGCATATTGCAGTGCTTTTTTACCTAATTCTGTTGCTTTATCAAAGTTGCTTTGTCCATAATAGGTTACTACTTCTCTATTGAGTGTTTTCCACTGATTTTGCTTATCAATTGTCTGTTGAAGCATATTTTGTTGATTGCAATCATCACAAGCAACATCGGTTTTGTTTTGTGAACAGCCAGCTGAAAGGAAACCTATAACAAAAACAAATAAAAATATTCTTTTAACTCTATAAGACATGAAATACTCCTTTAGTAATCAGGGTTTATTGTACCGTAATTCCTTCACTATTAATCCCGTCAGTACACCTTACAAAGAGTGATTATAAGTATTAAATAGAGCTTTCCACAAGTTCAGATATATCTTTCACGCTTGGAGGGTTTTCTTTATTATCTAGTGTTCTTGCAGTTTCAAGCATTATAGTACAGAACGGACATGCACTGGCAGCGGTTTTGGCACCTGAGTCTTTAATCTCATTTAGCCTCATAACATTAATTTGTTTGCCAGGTGCTTCATACCACAACTGTGCTCCACCGCCTCCACAACAAGTACCATGCTCTTTAGAATTTTTCATTTCAATGTATTTTATTCCAGGTATTTTATTTAATATGTTTCTTGGTGCATCATATTTGCCATTATGCCTTCCCAAGTAACAAGAATCATGGAATGTAATTTCTTCTTTTATTTCCTTAGTCATTGTTAGCTGACCAGCTTTAATCAGCTCCCAAAGAACCTCTGTATGGTGAAATACCTCCACCTCAGTAAGTCCAAATTCAGGATATTCATTTTTGAAAGTATTGAAACAATGGGGGCAATGAGTAACTATTTTTTTTACGTTATAGTTTTTCATTGTTGCAATATTTTCAATTGCAAGCTCCTGAAATAAACCCTCATCACCTGCACGTCTTGCAGTGTCACCAGTACATTTTTCTTTTTTACCTAATATCGCAAAGTTAACGTTTGCTTTTTTAAGTAGCCTTGCCATTGTTTTTGATATATTTTGATTTCTGCTGTCATATGCTCCCGCACATCCTACCCAATAAAGATATTCAAACTCCTTAGTAGATTCTGCTTTAGGAATATCTAATCCATCTGCCCATTTTTCTCTATCTTCTACTGGTTGTCCCCATGGATTGCTTCTGGATCTAATGTTTTTCAGTGTGTTTATTAAATTATTAGGTGCTTCGTTATCAGCAATTAAAGTTCTTCTAAGATCAATAATTTTTGTTAATTGATCAATTCCAACCGGGCAACTCTCCACACAAGCACCACAGGAAGTACAAGACCAAAGCGTTTCAGGTGAAACAAGCTCAGTCAAATTAACTCTTGCTTCTTGCTTTTTGCCTTCTGCCTCATTACCATTTCCCTTATACTGATGAGGAAATAGTGGTTTATTATACATTACTTGCTTTAGATCAAGTATTATCCATTTTGGAGAGAGAGGTTTTTCTGAATTTGTTGCAGGACATAACTCCTGACATTTTCCGCATCCAGTACAAGCATCAAGATCCATTAAGTCTTTCCACGAAAAATCCTCTAGCTTTGTAACTGTTTGAGCAAAATCATCCGGAGGATTATCCATAGACATTAGTTCAACAAGATTAAATGGTGTACTAAGTGCACCACGGGGCTTGGAATCCACAAAAAATAAATTTGCCGGTGCAATAAAAATATGACTGAACTTTGTATAAGGAATAAGTGCAACAAAAGAAAATGTCTGAATTGAGTGCAACCACCAAAGTATTGTGTGAATCTGTCTTTGTATCTCATACGGGAGATTCCTTGCAATAATTGCAACAGTCGCTCCAACAGGAGCATAAGGCTCTATTTGATTAGTTGCTGATTGTCTAATCCCCTCAATTAAAAATCCAAGTATTACAAACCATATAAGATAAGTTAGTTGAATCCAGTCTTTTTGAAAATTATCAAGCCTTTTTGGTTTTTGTACATTTCTAATATAAGCAAAAATAAAAAGCCCGACAAGCATAAGAAGCCCAAACATATCCATTACAAATGAATAAGCTTTATAAAATAACCCCTCGAAAAAATATTCAGGAAGCCTTTCTTGAACAGTTAATATATCAGTGCCAATCCAAAGTACAAAAAAACCATAAAACACAAGGATATGAGCAAGTATAACAACCTTATTTTTGCCCCATCCTTTATGCAAAAAGCTTCCAAGAAACATATTTAAAAAGCGTTTAGGAATGTTATCAAAGTTGTTTTTTGGTTTTCCTCTTTTCCAGTTTTTTATTTTTAAATAAAATCCAAAAACAAAAAAGATCAGTGAAATGAAAAATAATGTATAAAAGATCTCCTTGTAAAAAGGGAAATCATGTACATTCCACCAAAGTCCTCTAGTTTCCATAAAAGGCCATTTTAACGTAACTTGTGTGTATTAAATAAAAAGTCATTTTAAAAGTTTATCTAATCTTTAGCTTCCAATTCTCTAATCTCGCTTTTTAAATACATCACATTTTGCAACAGCTGTATTATCCTGAAATTCTACATTTGGTCTAAGTCCAAAACGGCATCTTACTCCAGGTTGATACGGAACCTGGGGAACATAATAAGTACACTTTTTACAAAGATCGTATCTTGCAGTTGTTGTAGCCCGTTTTCTCCAGGGATCACCTTGCTCTTCTGATTCAACGTCTTCATTTAAGTCGGACATATTATTTAGCTTTAAGTGCTGAGCATTAAGCAATGAGCCAATTACTCAGCACTCATACCTCAATGCTTTCCACTAATGCTTTAAGTCCTAGTAAATAACTTTCCTTTCCAAACCCAGCAATCTGTCCCACAGCAACCGGTGCAATAAGTGATTTGTGTCTAAACTCTTCCCTTTTATATATATTAGATAAATGAACTTCTACTACTGGTAATTGAATTGCTAAGATAGCATCTCTAATTGCAACACTTGTATGCGTATATGCAGCAGGATTTATAAGTATTCCTTTTGTCCCATTCTTTGCTGCTTTTTGAATATAGTTTACAAGCTCACCTTCAATATTGGATTGTTTCACTTCCATGTCAACTTTTAATTCTTTTGCTAGCTTCCTAAGAGCATTATTTATCATTTCAAGATTAGTTTTGCCATATATATTTTTTTCTCTCTTACCAAGTAAGTTGAGGTTAGGGCCGTGAAGTACTAAAACCTTTTTTTTCTTATTTTTTGATCTTTTTCTTGCTTTCATATTTTAATATTATAACTTTTGAAGCCATCGTATGTTATCTTATTCTTTAGGAGGAAAAAACTATGTCCTTGAATTTCAAGAATGTGTCTAACGAAGAAAAATTAAGAATAGCAAAAGATATCGTTGTAGCATACATAAGTTCTGCAGTAAAGAAAAAAGGTGATGATCAAGAACAAACATTAAAGCCAGATAATGTATGTGATTTAATTAAAAAAGTATTTAAAACAGTAGATGAAATGTTACCTTTGCAAGAAACAAGGGTGGGGATTCATTAAAACCGCTCGCCTCGTGCGAACACTCGGCTCGCTTTTTTTCTTTCGGCGACTTTTGCCGAATAAATCGGACAAAAGTCTTGATAACTAATTGTCAGGTTACTAACTTTTCAGCATCTTATGTATCATTGCTCGTGTCGCGCGAACGCTCCACTCGCTCGTTACTCTCGACG
>JACOTS010000082.1 GCA_016178265.1 Candidatus Melainabacteria bacterium | reverse complement strand
TGCACTTGTAATTATTCTTCTTTCTAATCCCCAAAATACCAAGCCTAATGCAGTATTAATATCACTTTTATGCTTTGTAGCCTTAATTTCAGTAAGAACATTAGTTAGAATTAGTGACTGGAAAAATGCTGAATCTCTTTATAAATCAGCAATCAGACTAGAGAAGACTCCTCTTTACAAGGGGCAAAAATTAATTATTTATGGGGAGTATATGGGAGCCTTAGGTAAACAAGATGAAATGAAAAATGCATTTCAAGAGAGTTTAAAAGAGTTCAAAAAGTCCTTGAACTATTATAAAAAAAGCAAAGAATACATAACCAATCAACCCATAACTTTAAAATCATATGGGCTAGATTTGGATTCACTAGTCTTAAAAGCTGCCTATGGAATAGCCACTGTAAGAAGTGATAAGTACTTAGAAGATCCAAATAAAACACTTAACTTTTATGAACCTTATATCAAAAAGAATCTTAACAATGCTTTTCCAAATCAAATAGCCCTTTATGCATCTATTTTAGCCAAAGCAAAAAAACCAGATGATGCAAAAGATATTCTTGAAAAAGGTATCCAACACTATCCGTATTGTTCAAGCCTTATCTTTTCACTTATCAATTTTCATTTAATGAAAAAGAACCTAGACGAAGCATACAAATACCTAAAGCTAGCCAATGAATATTTCCCAAATGATATTTTAACTGTATATAAATTTGCTGAATATTATGAAGCTAAAGGTGATCTCGAAAACTTAGCAAAATATGCATATTTAATTGGACTAAGAAGTCACTTGAAGGAAGGCTACATCAAGGCTGCAACACTATATCTAAGCTTAAACGAACCTTCCCGAGCCAAAAAATCAATTCAAAAGTTAATTAAACTTACGGGAGAGAATTCAACTACTCAGCTTTTGACTAACAAATATATGAACTTAATTGGGCAAAGATAATGAAAAGGATATCAGTTCTTGAAAGAAAAAAAACACATAGGCAATAACCCTTTAACATACGCATTAGTCACATTACTTATTACCTTCTTTATATACTCCTTTTCTTTATTTAGAGGCTGGCAACTGTTTGATGAGAGGCTTTTTTATCAAGAGACTTTATTCCCAATTCCACAAACATTTAAAGAAATATTTGAAATATTTAAAGAATTTGGATTAAATGCCCATATAGAATCAGCTAACACCTTTTTTTCAAACAAT
>JACOTS010000081.1 GCA_016178265.1 Candidatus Melainabacteria bacterium | reverse complement strand
CATTGCAGAAGGAGGCATACCAGGCATTGCAGAAGGAGGCATTGCACCTGGACCAGGGACAGGGGACAAGGGACTAGGACCTGTTGGACTTACACCTGGAGAGCCGGAAGGAGGCATAGCGTCTGGTGAGGTAGCATCAGGTGATGGAATAGCTTTCACTCCCGGTGATGATGGCTCTGCTTCAAATTCATATCCGCTATCAAAACTTTCTTCGCCTGAGGTTTTAACTTCTTCTCCTTCAACAGTCTCACTATCAGGAGGTGTTGCTACCCCACTTGGAGAAAATTCTAAACCTTCTGTGTCTTCTCCGAAACACGATGCATGACACTCTGGAGGATCACATCCACAGTCGGTATCGCTAATCCAGTATGAGTCACAACCACACTGAGTACATTTCGAAATTAATGTGTCAACATCACACTTACTACCTTCACCTTCTGTAGAAGTTGTGCCAAAAGACTCTGTGTCTGTATCACATGTAAAGTTGTCTTCGCTGAAACTACCACTCCCATCATCACATTCAACAAACTCACCTTCTTCGACACTTGTACAAATTGGATCTCCTATATTGCATGTAAGTGTTCCGCCTGCACAACAGAAAAATTCACCAGTGCTGCAATAGGTTTGGTGTATGTTGCATATTAAAAGACCAGATGAAGTTCCGTCTGTTATTAAACCGCTTGATGAACTTGTGCTAGTAGCTCCAGAGGTGCTGGATATTTCAGAAGAACTAATGGGGTTGGTAAATTGTAAGGTTCCTGAACTTGTGGTTTTTCTGTAGTAGGACACAAGTATATAATGGTCATCTGGATTTGCAGGATCTACCGTTGTCTTAATACCAGAAATAAATTCATCACCTACAAATGGTCCTGTGCCCCCTTCCGGATTTAAATCGGCGAGCGAGCCTTTAATAAATTCAGGAGAAATAACCGGGCTTGAATCTGTTCCAAAGAAATGATATGCCATTAAAAATAAATTAGATGTGTTATGAAAATCAAATATTGAAAAACCTCTAAATGCATCTTCATCGGTTGTGGATGTTAATTGTCCTATTGCATCAAGATTTTGAGTTCTGTCATGAATAAATCCTAGTGTTCCAATCTTAATGTCTTGAAATTGTTCAGTCCCTCCGGTTCTTATTGTTTTTGCTGGAATATCTATAAAGTTATGTACAATTGGTTGCCCGTTGACAGTAGTTGAAATATTGAAAATATTACTGTTGCTTCCACCATCGCTTAAGTCAACTGTGTAAGAGCCGCTTGTATTTGTTACCACATTTAAAGTTTCTATGCTATCGCCTGAAAGATCTGTTGCAATAGTGAGTGCAAGTAATTTATCTGTAGTGTCTGGTAAAGCAGCAAGAGAAATAATATTGTTTGGATTGTTTAAATCTAAAGCAGCTTCTGGAGCTACTGTAATTTCCTGGCTTGTGGTAGTGGAGCCATCTGTTTGTGTTACACTACCGAAATCTGTTGATTCTGAAGTTGACTCATTTGCAGAAAATACAGTTAAATTTTGACTTGACTGAACAGCTTGTTTTGCAAATGTTGTGGAGTTAATAAAGTTGTTTGAATTGATAGTTGTACCGTTACTTACATTTTGAGCAGTAATATTTCCACCGCCAAGTGAAAAATATGTAAACTCATTACTGCCCCTAAATCGTGCAACTCCTACTATTGTGTTTGGATCTACTGTGCCAATATCAGTGCTGTCTTGTGTTACAGCACCATATCCTGTTTCTACGTCTACTTCTGTGTCTAAAAATACCAATGATTCATCACGGGTTAAATTGTTTAAACTAATGTGGGTTTCTGTTGGGGAAATATTTCCGATGAGTGGGCAATATCCGGAATTTACAAGTTCACCGGTATCATCGATTGTAAGCGCTTTAAAAGTTCTTTGAACATCAGCTTCTTGAGTTTCAATATCACCACCTTCTTTTGCCAAGTCGTATTTTTTGCTGTCAGCTCTGTGGGCTATTTCTGTAAATCTGTCTTTGTTTAAATCCAAAAGTATTTTTAACTCTTCAAAGGAGTAAATGCCTTCAAATGCTATTTGATTTAAAAGTTCAAGTTCTTCGTCAAGAGGTGCTTTATTAAAAACTGCTCTGTAAGCATTAAGTGCAACTTTTGCTCTAAGTTGACTATTGTCTTCCAAAAGATTTTTTAAGTAGTTTACAACACTTTCATAAACAACATCTCTGTCTTTCTTTTTCAGAGCTACACAAACCAAATTGACAATTTTTAAATCTGGCTCTTCACCAAGTACTGTGTTGTAAGAGTAAACAATATTATATTTTTCTGCAATCGTACATGAAACATTGTTGTTTTCGTCATCAGGTTTTGCCAAAGCAAAGAGAGGCCAAAAAGAGCTAAGAACAAGATTCAAAGCAAAGAATAAAGACAGCAAAGCTCTTTTTATTTGTTTAAAAATTTGCTTATTTTCCGATCTCAAAAATTATCCTCACTTAGCCAGTTGATATTCACTCCAAATTGCAGATTTATTGGTTTTTGGCCCGTATTTTTATTCTATTATTTTTTGCTAGGATGGCCCTACGTACCATTCTTTAGTTAATGTGCCCGGTAGTAGTCCCTATAAATCCACCATTTGATGTACTTTTTACTAAGCAAAGTGATATTTTATAGGGAATTGTTATAGTTTGGATAAGCTTAAAGATAATGAGCAATTTTTTAAGTGGTTTTATGATTATTATGAGAAATTTTTTATTAAAAAGATCCACTATTTTCAGCGTTTAAAAGTATATGCTTTAGGGTACTGTCATACATTAAAAAGATTTTAGCTTTTATAGAGCTATTGCTATTGGCACACTCTGACAAACATTAATTTATCGGTTTAGTGTTCTGGCAACTCAATTATTTCTATAGTTTGCCCTATTGGAGTACTTATAATTAATTCTTCGTTTTTATGTATGTAATTTTTGTCAGTTTCAAATCTTATTATAAGTTGATTCTCGTTTTTACCAAATGTAATTTCACTAATTTTAATTTTAGGATTTACAAAAGTTGCAGTGGTGAATATAGATAAGTTGTCCTTGTCAGTTAGTTGTATTGTTTTATCCTTTAGTTTAAAGTGCTTATTAATAAAATTCTCACCTGTAAGAGTTAACTTAAACTTGTTTTTATCTTTAAGATTACCAACTAAAACCTTGTTGTTTATTTTAGGAAATTTAATTGGCTCTAAAACTATAAATCCTGCTTCTGCTATTTTGTTATCCTTGTTATAGATATAGATTCTTGCCATGCCTTCATGAGCATCTTTATCCAGTGTTAAAATTAGTTTCAGTAAGTTTTCTTTTGTCACTAACTCGGGGATGAGATCCAATGTTTTGGACTTGCCGTCATTTGTAATAAGAATAACCTTTAGATCTTTAGGGCTAATTTTGGAAATATCTGTTTTTGGATACAGTAAAATTATTGATTTTACCCCTGTAAATATTGCATTTATTAGTTCTGGTTTATTTTCACTGTTTATATGCGGTACTTTTGCTAAGAAGAAACTGGGTTTTGCTTCTTCTGGTTTAGAAAAATCTTCGAGTTTCACACTTGATGATGTGCCAGCTCCTTCAGAAGAAGCTTTTGGTGCTTCAGTAACTTGTGTTCTTGC
Source organism: Candidatus Melainabacteria bacterium (assembly GCA_016178265.1). Classification (GTDB taxonomy): domain Bacteria; phylum Cyanobacteriota; class Vampirovibrionia; order 2-02-FULL-35-15; family 2-02-FULL-35-15; genus JACOTS01. The sequence goes on along the minus strand of JACOTS010000081.1, from coordinate 2,427 downwards.
TTCAAGTTCTTTTTGAGGACTTGTACCGTCAGAAGGTTGTGCTACCGTGTCTTTTTCTATAGCTTGTGTTTCAGGCTTTTCTCTTAGAGTTACATCCTCATCTCTCTTGATTTCAGGAATTATCTCTATATTAAATGTAAATTTTGTAGACTTATTGCACTCGTCTTTAGCAGTAGCAATTACTTGTTGTTTTCCTGTTTTGGTTGGCGTTCCAGTAATTGTAGTGAAGGTGTATCCTGGATCACTTGTTATTTGGTTTATATTAAGATCAGTGTTGATGCCTGATACGTTAAAAGATACAATATCTGCATCTTCATCTACTGCAACTAATGGAATCTCTATAGGAACATTTGCTTCTGCTGTAAAAGTTTCTTCTTTTGATACTTTTAGTGAGTATATATCAGGTGCATGGCACACTTTTTCTTCTTCTTTTTTCTTTTCTTCTTCTTCTTGTGCAAATACTTCGTCTTCCAGTTTGATTTTGCCTGGTACTAGTGCTATTTCAACTTGATCGCTTTTCTTTTTATCTTTGTTGTCTTTGACAAATGCAGATAAAACTATATTACTTATATTTGCATCCAGTGGTAAAACAAGATCAAAGTTTTGTACTATTAAATGTTCTTCAGATATTCTAATTTGTGTCGGTCTGTTTTTATTTTCTTCATCTTCGATTACAGTTACTATGTTATAAACACCTTTATCCTCAGTGCTCTTTCCTGCTCTTTCAAGTAATTTCTTAAGTCTTTCGGCTTGTTTCTCGTATTTTAAGCAACAATTATCATAGTCTTCTGAGCCTTTTTCATGTTTGTAGCAACCTTCTTTTATACATGCTTCGCCTCTTTTGAAGCTTTCACAATATCCTCCGCTTACACATCTAGCAGCATCAAATTGGTCATGATGTGGAAGGCTGGAGACCTCATTGCAGTAGGTTGTAATGGTTTCTTCGTATGGTTTGCACATGGGTTTTTCTGTTGGTGGCTCGCCGCTGCTTGAAGCATTTGGATCAATGCAAACAAGATCTTTCCCATCTTGACAGAAGGGGGTTAATCTGTTTTCACAGTATGGTATGTAGTAAACCTCAGATGATTCACATTCAATTAATTTGGTTTTCTTGTTGCAAGATGGTGTTGGTGGTCCTGAAGGTTTACCACTAGACGAAGATGAAATGCTAAGAGCAAATTGTCCAGGTGGAAGTAATCCGTCGCAACAACTTTTTAATATAGGACTTCCTTTGGAAAATCTCCAGCAGCTGTAAGCTAAACAGTTACAGGTAGTGCCTTCATCACTTCCGCATAACTTTTTACACTCTTCTTCCGGTAAATCACCTTCTGGTTTTTCTTTTGGCGTAAATAACTGTATTGAACCTGAGGTGTTGCTTAAATATCTTAACTCTAGAAGGTTTAAGTTAAATGTACTTGCTTCAACTGTAGAAAATTTACTGTTTGATTCCCTTGTTAATGCTGTGCACAGCGGAGGCGGTTCTGAAAAAAAGCTCCTTATATTCGAGGTGGATACAATATCTCTGACTTTGATTTCCATAGGTTTACTTAAGCCTATTGGCAGCGAAGAACCTACTACTGATTTTTCTTTTGCCTCAACGGTAATAGTGTAGGAACTAATGTCCTGTGGTTTTGAATCAGGTGGACCTTTAACATAAACAGTGAAATTAACCGTATCGCCACTGTAGTATGTATGATATTTAATTTCTTCTGCTGTAGCCATTAAGTTAGTATTTTGTGCAAAGATCATACTCTTTTCAATATTTTCATTTTTAAGTATGGTTACTGCTCTAATGGTAGCCATGCCTTTGATTGCCCCTTTTTCTCCTTTTCCCTCTGCTTCTGTTCTGGCTTTGTACTGAGCAGAAAATATTTGTGGTGTATTTAGTACCAACAGTACTTCATAGTCTTTTCTTTCTTCAACCCCACCACTTGAACTGCTTGAGGATTCTTTACCACCAGAACTGCTGCTACTAGATGATCCACCTGAACTGCTGCTTGAGCTTGAACTTCCACCGGAAGAACTGGAGCCACCGGAAGAACTTGATCCTCCTGAACTACTACTAGAGGATCCACCTGATGAACTGCTTGATGTTTCACCGCTACTAGAGCCACCTCCTGAACTACTGCTTGAAGAAGATGGAGCACCGCTGCTGCTGGAAGAAGATGGAGTTGATCTAAGTGAAGCAAATGTAATTAAATTGACACAAAGAATCCCATCCGGACCTCGTGCTGCTTCTACTTCATTTAATTCACATATACCGGTGCTTATTCTGCCTATGTATGGATTAAAAGCTGCACAGCTAGTAATAGCAGGAGTTAAATGCACACAAAATCCACCGTAACACTCATCAGAATTTTTACATCCCATAAGTCCGGTTGTTTTAATATCAAACTGTTCCAGTTCTTCTCTTTTTTCTTGTCCTGT
>JACOTS010000007.1 GCA_016178265.1 Candidatus Melainabacteria bacterium | reverse complement strand
TATTTCTTTTAGTATTGGAAGTGAGCTTTTATCTGAAGAAGAGATTAAAAAAGCCGGGAATTTGTGCTTTAAACTAGCTGGAGCTGGGATTATCTTGCAGTGTGATGGAAAACCTATGAGTGGTGGATTTAAGAGATTTGGGAATAATATGGATAACTCAACCATAAAGGTGGCAGAAATATTACAACAAGAAAAACTTCCTGTTTTTTTGCAACTATCTGGCGGTACTGATGACAAAACCTATATTAAAGCCAGAAATGCAGGATTAGATATAAATGGAGTTGCGTTGGGATCTTATGCCCGAAAATTATTAATGCCTTATTTAAGTATCCAGCATTTAGAAAATGATATGAATAATTTCAATTTAGCTTTGAATATTGCACAAAGCTTGGTTAGTTCAGTTAAAGGATCTAGAATATAAACAAGGGACTTATATGACAAAAGCTGAAGAAAAAAATAAAAATAAAATTATAAAGGATCCAAAAGATGAGGATTTTGTTCCTGCTGAAGATTTAAGTTTATTACTGAATACATTGCCTGACAAAATCAGAGAACATTTAGAGAAACATAATTTGGATAGATTAATTGAAATAGTTCTTGATTATGAGAGGTTGCCGGAAGCTAGATTTTTTGGTGGTGAAAGATTGAATTTAGGCAGTGAACCTGTTTCACTTGGTGATATTAATTATGTTGTAAATAGAATTGGTGATTTTACATCCGATAACAGGGCTGGTATAGAAAGAACTCTTCATAGGATTAGCTGTATTAGAAATAGAAAAGGTGAAATAATTGGACTTACTTGTCGTGTGGGGAGAACAGCCACAGGTACCATAGATTCAATTCGGGATCTTATGGATTCACGTGAATCCATATTGTTTTTGGGTCCGCCTGGGGTTGGAAAAACCACAAAACTTCGTGAAATGGCAAGAGTGTTAGCAGATGATTTAAATAAAAGAGTTATAGTGATTGATACTTCTAACGAAATAGCTGGTGATGGTGATATACCTCATAGAGGTATTGGAAAAGCTCGTAGGATGCAGGTTTCCCGCCCTGAATTACAACATTCTGTGATGATTGAAGCTGTAGAAAATCACACCCCAGAAGTCATTATTATTGATGAGATTGGTACGGAACTAGAAGCTCAAGCTGCAAGAACAATTGCTGAAAGAGGGGTACAGCTTATTGGTACTGCTCATGGTAATTCATTAGAAAATTTGTTAAAAAATCCTACACTGTCTGATTTAGTTGGAGGTATTCAAACAGCTACTTTAGGAGATGAAGAAGCTAAAAGAAGAGGCACACAAAAAACTATTTTAGAAAGAACAGCAGAACCTACTTTTCAAATTGCAATTGAAATACTGGATCATCAAAAAATGGCAATTCATAAAAATGTTAAACAAGCAGTGGATGACATGCTTAGAGGAAAAGTATTGTATCCAGAAGTTAGAAAAGTAGATCGTGAAACAGGTAAGGTTGAAATTATTACTGCAAGGGCAACAATAACCCCTGAAGGGCAAGTTTCAATTTCTACTACAAAATCGCCAAGAGAGCCAATAAATGTTTACCCGTATGCAGTTAGCAGGGGACAGCTTGAAAGAGTTATTGGGTTTTTAGATCTTCCTGCAAGTGTTTGTAAGACTATTGATGAGGCAAATATAATTCTTGCACTCAAAAATTATGCAAAGCATGGTGCAAAAATTATTGAACTTTCAAAAAAACATAAAATCCCTTTATATACTGTTAAAACTAATACAATTGAAGATATTCAAAGAGCATTAAAAACTGTTTTTCCTGATCTTGTAAGTGATTTTGTAATGGATGATGTAGGTAGTGAAGAAACTAGGGATGATGAAAAAGACCTTGCTTTGGAAGAAGTGCGAACTGCAATTAACGTTGTAATGGATACAGATAAAGCAGTGGATTTAACTCCCAGATCAGCTAATTTAAGAAAGTTGCAGCAAGAGCTTATAGAACAATACAAGCTAGATAGTTTAAGTATTGGACAAGAACCAAGAAGAAGGATAAGAATATTTCCGCCACCTAGACCAGGCGAATCTGTTTAAATGATAAAGCTTTTTACCTGATCTTGGAAAATATCTTTATGCCCGTAATGCTTAAGTAGTCCTAGCATAAATACTTTTTCATTGAATAGCTTATTTTTAAATGAGCTTAATTGAGAAAGTTGGCTAATGTTTTGAGAACGATCTGATGCCAACGCATCTAAATATTTTGAATATTCTGCAAGGAATCTATCTGCTTTACCGTCATATATAGCCTTAAATTTCTCTAAGCTAAATCCATTTGTGACTAATCCTAAAATTATATTCAGAAATCTTTCTCTTATACCTTTTTCGGTTTCAAACAGTTTATTGTTTATTTCAGCAATCCTACTTTCAAAAGATAAGCTGCTTTTTGAAAGAGATATTGAGAATGAGCTACCTAAATTCATGGTTTTTACCTCCTGTTCTTAATTATTACTTTGAACTATGCTTAATATTAATTCATTCTCTAATTTAAGATAAAGTTATGTTGTGCTTATGTGTAAAATTAAATTTCATTTCATAAAATACAATCATCTTTTTAGATGACCTAATGCATACAGATGCCACCACAGATATTTATTGCTTGTCCTGTAATTGCTGAAGCATGGTTATTTGCAAGAAATGCTGTTAAATAAGCAACTTCATAAGGTGAAACATACCTGCCAATTGGCACAGCTTCCAGTGAATATTCTTTAAGCTTATTAATGGAAATTCCTGATAAGCGTGCATAAGTATCATCATGTAAAATGCCTTCTGCCATAGCTGTTTCAGTCCATCCTGGACATACTGCATTGACTGTTATTCCCTCCCTGGCAACTTCATTTGCAAGTGATTGAGTAAAACCTATAAGAGCAAATTTCGACGAGCAGTATGCACCAGAATATGCTTCTCCATATTTTCCGCTGGTGGATGCTATATTAATAATTCTTCCCCATTTTTTACTTAGCATTTTTGGAAGTGCAAATTTTGAACAATACATTGCTCCATGTAAGTTAATCTCAAGTAGCTCTTTCCATTTCTCAATATCCATATCTTTAATGGAAGAAGTAAAGTGTACTCCTGCATTGTTTATCAGAATATCTATGCTATCTATTTTGCTAAAAGTTTTTTCAACTTCTTCAGGGTTTGAAACATCTAAAACAAGGCTATTGGCTATTGGCTTTTTGTATTTGGTATTTAGTTCTTTTGTGACTTGTTCAAGTAATGATTTATTTCTGGATAACAAGATAAGTGATGCTCCGGCATCGGCAAATACCTCAGCAATGGCTTTTCCAATGCCTCTACTTGCACCAGTTATTACTGCTGTTTTGCCTTTTAAATCAATACTTAGCACGAGTGATTATTGTATCACAAGTATAATAACATCAACACTAAAATCTATCCCTGTATCTCAAGATGAAATTGTAGAACTGCAAATTGAATCAATGGCATATGATAATGCTGCTGTTGCTCGCTACAAGGACTTTGTGATTTTTGTAGATAGAGGAGCTCCTGGTGATGTAGTTAAAGCACAAATTACTACACTTAGACCTAATTATGCAAGAGCAAAGATTGTTGAAATAAAAACTTCAAGTTCTGAATATAGGATTGATGCACCATGTAAGTTGTACAAAGTTTGTGGAGGATGTCAATGGCAACATCTACCATATGAAAAACAACTTGAGCAAAAAAACTTGCTCATGAAACAATTTACTTCTAGATTACAATTGAAAAATTGGGTTGTGAAACCTATTGTAGGAGTCAAGGATGTCATTGCGAGCGAAGCGAAGCAATCTCGATCACATAGACAGGAACAGATCGAGATTGCTTCGTCGCAACAAGTTGCTCCTCGCAATGACATTTGGAACTATAGAAACAAAGTTCAATATCCAGTAAGGACTGTAGAATCTACAGGACGTTTAAAAGCCGGATATTATGAATGGCATTCAAATGATTTAGTGAATATAAAATATTGTCCTATTGGAAATGAATTATTTGACAGTGTAGTTGAGACAGTAAGGGAATTAGCTCCAAAATATAATATAGTTGCCTATGATGGTAAAACTAAAAAAGGTTGGCTCAGGCATATTTGTGTGAGGCAAGCTTTGAGTACGGGTGCAACTTTATTGACATTGGTTGTAATTAATGAAAAACTTTCAAGATCACAAGACTTTGTAAATGAACTGATTAATAAACATCCTGCACTTGTAGGGGTTTGTTTCAATGTAAACACTGGTACAACAAATGTAATTTATGGACCAAAGACGCATGTAATTCAAGGTAAGGGATATATCTTTGAAAATATAAAAGGAATTAACTATAAAATCTCTGCCACCAGCTTTTTTCAAGTTAACTCTATACAAGCTGAAAAAATGTTGGATATTGTTGACCAACTTGCTCCTTTAAGTGGAGATGAAAAAATATTAGATGCTTACTCTGGGGTAGGTTTAATTACTTTATATCTTGCAAAAAAAGTTAAAAAAGTAATTGGAATTGAAGAAATAAAACAATCAATAGAGGATGCTGAGTTTACAGCTAAAAACAATAACCTATCTAATGCTTGTTTTATAAATGGAAAAGTTGAAAATAAAATAGAGGATATCTTGGAAAATGAAAAGCCTGATGTTGTCATCTTAGATCCACCCCGTGGGGGTTGTAGTAAAACAGTGCTTCAGAATTTGTTAGATTCAAAGTGCAATAAAATTATTTATGTAAGTTGTAATCCTGCAACATTGGTAAGAGACTTGGAAATTTTATGTGAAAATATGAATCCGTTTGAGATTCAGTCAATTCAACCTATTGATATGTTTCCTCATACGTACCATATAGAGTCTGTAGTGAGCTTAGAAAGAAATAAGAAGTAGGAAGTAAAAAATATAAAATCATAATTTCTCTCTATCATTATGCAGGAGATCCGTATATTTATTTTGGTTAAAGAGACTTAATTATGTTGTGATAGTTTTATTTAAAAACTTTTTGAATATTATATTTTTTTAAGCTATGTGTGGTTTTCTCGAATGAGAATCAGTAAATTTACTTCTATTAGATTGAATTTCTAATCATCAAACTGTATAACCGGATCATGATAATTGTAAAGTTGTATGAAAGAAAGTTGTTAAAACATAAGTGCTTAAAAGTTTTTCTAAAGTAAAATCAACCTATTCATAAAATCAAGGTTATTTTAGAGGACACAAAGTGGCATTAATAATAAATCCAGATCCAGCATTTAATTTTTATGTACCTGGTCAGCTTTATTTACCAGATTATCTTGGCGGAAATAAGCAAGCATCAGTTGATGATCAAGATGCATTGGTTAAAAAGCTAATGGCAAAAAGCGGAGGAATGCTTGGTACTGGACAAAACGGTATTATTCAGGAAGCAACTTCTGGTGGAGTATTGAGATTGGATTGGCTGGAAGAAGCAGCCGACAATAAATTAAGTCCTGATAGTGAAAGAAGAATTAATGCTTATAGAGGACTTGTAACAGATAGTCTTAGATTAAAAAATGATGTTGTTATTAACTGGCTTAAAGGATATGGTTCTTCCCCTGATGATATTGCACCTAATCTTCAACAGGAATATGAATATAACTGTGCACGTTGGATGGCAAGTAATAACGCTGCTCTTGCTAGACTTCAAGATCCAAGTACCGATGTTAGGGGGTGGATGAATGATCTAAACCTTAAGCTTGATAATTTGAAAGAAGCACTTGTTAATCCCTTTCAAATTGATGAGGAAATTTATATTAGACCTGAACTATTAGAAAGAATGAGAGATTTAGGGTTACTTAGATTAAAAATTCCTGCAAAATATGGTGGGCTTGGATTTAATCAAAGAGAATATGACAAGGTTATTCGTACAATAATTCATACTTATTCAGGAACGCTTTCTGGCATGGTTAGTGCACATAGTACACTTGGTTCCAAGCCATTTGAATATTACGGAGACTTCATGCAAAAGGGATATCATCTCCCTCGTATTGCAAGAGGAGATGGACTTGTTTCTTTTGCACTTACTGAGCGTGGTTCTGGTACGGATGCAATAGATAATGCTGCAACCATTGCAAAACTTTCTCCTGATGGGAAGAGTTATAAATTAAATGGATCAAAAATTTATATAACTAATACTCACAGATCTAGCTTAATGCTTATTTTTGCAAAAGTAGATGATGGTGGACCGGAATTAAAACCAACAGTATTCATAAAAGAATTACCATTTAGGCTTACTGATTCAGCTGAAGAACTTGAAGCAAAGAGACAAGCACTTAAAGAAGAAGGATTATATATTTCCAAACCCCTTGAGCTTAGCGGTATTAGAGGTAGTAATCAGGCTTATATTGAATTTCATGATCTTGAAATTCCTTTGGTTAATGAAGCAGGCGTAAGCAATATTCTTGGTGAGATTGGAGAAGGCACAAAAGTTATATTTAACAGTTTAAATGCAGGGCGTGCAGGGTTTGGATCATTCTGTGCAGAAGCTGCAAAAGGTGCATTCCAAATGGCAGTTTTTGAGGCAATTCAAAGAAGAAGGTTTGATCAATTTGGCGGAAGGCTTGCTGATCTTCCTCAGATTAAGAGTTATATTTCAGAGATGGCAATTAGAACTGAAGCACTTGATGCAGCGGTAGAACTTACAACAAATTTAATTGATACTTTTCCTCATATGAATATTATTGCAGAATGTGCTGCTATAAAAGCACTCTCTACAGAAGAAGCCTGGAATGTTTCTACGATGGCAGCAAGAATATTTGGCGGACAAGGACTTATGAAAGGGTATCCGATTGAACTTATGATGAGGGATATGTGGGTACCGATAATTGTTGAAGGGGTCAATGAAGCACTAAAACAACATCTGGTTGGTGTAGGTGCAAAACCAGCAATGAAAGCTCAAACAAGTCCTACTGCTGGAGTTGGTCTTATTACAAGCAGATTAAAGTATAAGAGCGGCAGTTTAAATTTTGATGATATGTGGTGGCTTCAAAGAAAAACTAAGAGCTATTCAGCAAGAGCGCTTGCTTTAGGGCTTACAAACGGTAAGAAAACAATGCTTAAACAAGAAGAACTTCTTGCACTTGCTGATGAGGCTATAGAAATTTATCAAGCAGCAGCAGTTTTACTTAAACTTAGAGATGAAAGTTTACCTGAGTATAGAAAACTTGCACTAAGACAATTTATAGATAACCTGCAAAAATCAGATGGAATGCATAGTAATGCAAGAAGAGAAGATAATTACCCTAGTGCTGGAATAATTCAGGTTGCTCAAAAACTAACTAAGTTAAAGATTCCAAGACATGATAGGTATCCCGATGAAATTGCAGATGCTTATATCAAAGTTGCTGAGGATGAACTTAAAGGTCAAAGGGAACTTGAAAATAAATTATTTAAAACGGATTCTGATCCTTCTGAAGACTTTAGGCGGTATGCACTTAGCGGGCAAAATCTAAAAACAACGGTGGTGGTGTAATTATGGCAAAAATAGATGGCATTATGGGTTGGACAGTAAATAGTACCTTTGATCACAAGCTAAGCAGGCTTCCTTTTTTGTCAGGGAATGAAAGATTTAAGCAGTTTTTAGGACGAAATAAAGCTATAGCTCTTGGGGCTCGCGGGACAATGGGCGAAGGCATTGTTAACTCTATGACCAGAGGAGGGGTTGGTACTTTCAGGCAGGATATTGATCTGGAAGATTTAGAAACATCCAGGCATATTGTAGCAACAACACAGGCAAAAGCTGTTAAAGTTCGAAAAATGACTCCCACTCAACAAAAAGCGGTAAATAGAATGGGCCTTCTTGGTCCCCCAATTGTTTTTGAAGATTAAGCAAAATGTTTTTGAATTTTTTGATTTCGCACTTAAAAACGGAGCAGTCCTTGCATCCAATACCTCTACTTTAAGACCCAGTGAAATTGCAAAGAAAGTTGATCATCCTGAAAATGTTGTTGGGCTTCATTTCTTTAAATATGCAGATAGAAATCCACTTCTGGAGATAATTGTTACAGAAAAAACATCTCCTGAAGTCATAGAAGCTATGAGACAACTTGGTTATGCAATGAATAAACAATGTATTGTTGTTTGGAAGGATGTAAATGGTGCTGCTGCAAATAGGATACTTGTTGGGGTGTTAAATGAAGCCTCAAATATTGCTGATGAAGGCAAATATTCCCCTGATTTTATTGATAAGGTTTTCTTAGAGACTTTTTACTGTGATCAAATTCATGTCAAAGATCCAAAAGCACAAACTCAATTTAAAGAAGCACCAAAACTTGGACTTTTTAAGGATGAAGTGGGAGCATATAAAGCAATAAGGGCAATTGATGCAAAAATTGCAAGTACAAGACAAAAAGGATGGAAAGGGCAAAAAGAAATTGAGAAGTTGCTAGATGAAAAATTAACTCTTTTAAAAGAAGCTGCAGGTGATTTGGGGCAAAAAAGAGTTTATGCAGGGGTTGTTGAAAATCTGCAAGTGCTTGGAACATTCTTTAAACCATCAAAACGTGTAGCAGAAGCAAAAGAAAAGTCTGCTACTCAGCTTGGAATTGTAAATGAATATCTAAAACAAGTTAGAAGAAATAAGGAGTATCTATTGAATCCATTTGAAATAGAACCTTATGTGTTAACTGAAAGAGAATATGATCGAGGCTTAGAGACAAGAGGGGCAGAGGTAGAAATTAGCAATAGGCTTCAATCTGCATATATGGCTATTGCAGCACAGCTTGTACATGAAGATATTATTTCTATGCATGATGTGGAAATAGCATGTAAGCAAGGATTTAAGTGGAATATTGGACCTTTTGAACTTATGAATAAGTTGGGGTGTAAAGAGGTGTGTAAGATGATAGATGAATACTTACCCTCTAATAAAGATGTTGAATCTAGAATTAGAAAACCAGATTATAAGGTTGATGCTTCAGATATTCCTGGTGTTAGAAGTTATGTTCAGGATGGTGTTGGTTTTGTAGAGCTTGGAAGGCTTCATATTCAAAATTTACAACAAACACAAAACTCTTTAAATCCAGAAATGTTAAAAGGGATTCAGCGGGCTCTTATTAAACTTCAAGAAGAAGGAGCGACTGGTGTTGTAATTAAAAGCCAGGGTGGCGGTGCATTTAGTTCTGGTGCAGATCTTGCTTATGCACAAAGTATTAAAGACGATCCTGTAAAACTTAGAGAATTTGTTGCACTGGGTAAAGAAGTTGTGCAGTTTATACGAAACTATCCTCTTCCTACTCTTGCGCTGGTAGATGGTCCTGGTGTAGGGGGTGGTGCAGAAATTGCAACTGCTTGTGACTATAGGATTATGGTAGATGAAGAAAGCTATATAGCATTTCCTGAAGTTGGACTTGGGCTTGATCCTGAATGGATGGGAACAGAGTACTTCCCTGAAATTGTAGGGAAACTCTTAGCTAAAGCAATGATTTGTAATGTTAGAAATCCACTTAGTGCACCTAAGCTTACAGCTTCTGATGCTCTTGAGGTTGGATTTGCGGATGCAGTAGTTCCAAGAAATGAGCTTTATTCATTCCTTGCTGAAATTATTAGAGGTAATGTTTCTGGAATTGATTTAACAAAAAAACCAGTACGGGTACAAAACTTTGATAAGACTGATTATTCAGATGCTATTAAGAAGAAGTTTGGTATTACAAAAGGATTTAGACATAGAGGTGGGTCGCTTACAAAAAGACAAGTTGCAAGACAAGCAGAAAGATTTATTGATAATTCTCACGATCCAACATATTGGCCTAAACATAGAGATGAGGCATTTTCTGAGATGCTAAGAAAATCCTTTATAAGGGTCGATAAGCTTCAAGTGCAGCCTTTTATTCGTCAGGCTTTGTCAGATAAATGGTTAACACCCAAGCTCAGCATAGCTTGGAATCTAATAAGGAGTATTGTGTGATGTCAAATAGAACAAGACCAGTTTATATTGTAGATGCAGTAAGGACACCGCAGACAAATAAATCTAAACCTGCAAAAGCTTTTTGGATGCCATGGACAAAAAGACCAGGCAAGATGGCAAATGTTCATCCTGTTGATCTTGGTGTTACAGTAGCTGATGCACTTGCACTTAGAGCAAATCTAAAAGATAGAAGAGTTATTGATGAAGTTTCTGTTGGTTGTGCTACACCTACTGGTAAACAAGGATTTAATGTTGGGAAAAACATTGCAAAGATTGCACTTCATCCCGATGTTGTGGCTGATACTGATCAGTTTTTATGTGGCTCTTCGCTTATGGCCACTAGAAAATTGGCTTCGCTTATTTCTTGTGGTGATATTGACCTAGCTATGGCACTTGGTGTGGAGTCAATGTCTCCTGAAGGTGTTGGAATGGGTTCTGATTGTCTTCCTCCGCCAACCAGCTTAAGCAATATGTTAAAGGTTGCTAAATTAGGACCAAAGGTTGCCAAGCTTACAATGCATAGGGATGCTCAAATTATCCCAATGGGAAAGTCTGCAGGGTATATTGCAGATGAGTATGAATTTACAAGACGTGAAATGGATCAATTTGCAATAGATAGTCATGCAAAAGCTTTTACAGCAAGGGCTGAGGGAAGATTTGCACGTGAGATTATTCCTGTTGAAACTGGTAAAGGAAGGGTGGTTGATCAAGATGATGGAATTAGACTATCTGATCATTCATCTCTTGGAAGGCTTCCTGCAAAATGGGGAGAAGTTACAGCAGCACATGCAAGCTTAGAATCAGATGGTGCAGCAGGGCTTTTGCTTGCAAGTGAGGATGCACTTGATAAATATAATTTAGAACCAAGAGCAAAAATTATATCAACAGCTGTATCTGCTACTGTTGTTGGCGGGGAAAAGCTTCAGCTTACAGCAACAATTGATGCTATTGAAAAAGTACTGAAAAAGGCAGGGTTAACTATAAATGATATAGATTTATTTGAAATAAATGAAGCTTTTGCTCCAGTGGTTTTAGCTACAGCAGAAGATGCTGATATTTCGCTTAGTAAAGTAAATGTTAATGGTGGTGCACTTGCATTAGGTCATCCGCTTGGAGTAAGTGGTGCAAGATTAATCACTACACTACTTCATGAGCTTGAAAGGCAAAACAAAAAATTAGGCTTAGCAGTATTATGTGTCGGTGGTGGTCAAGCAATTGCAATGATTATTGAAAGAACAAGTGGTGAGATACCACATAGTGGGTTTGGTAATTCGTTTGATGCAGACTACTTAAAATAAAAGTGTTCTATTGCAATTTATACCCACAAGTAGGGCACAATCTGACTTCTATGGTTTCAATTTCACTTGTCCAGTAATTATCAAATATTAAAAACTTACATTTTGGACATGAGGTCATTTTTTGAATTGATTCTCTAATTTCTGTTGGTGAAGGAACTCTATAATCTTTGTATGAAAACTTTTTATTTTTTTTGACTAGTTGTGATATAAATTTTGGCGGACTAAATGTAAGCATTTGTATTTCCTCAGATTTTCTTTAGCGAATATTGAGACTAAGTAAATAGTTTTTTGTGCCCATATTTGAGTAGCGACATGTTAATTTTAGATGTATTCGGTTATTTATGAGGATAATTCTTTATGATTATTGTCACAATTGGGGTAAATTGAAAAGGAAGGATATATAAAGGATTTATGGCAGATAGCAAAAAGCAAGCTTATATTGTTTCAGCTCTTAGAACTCCTTTTGTGAGATCAAGAAAAGGGAAAAAGGGTGGAGTATTTTCTAATATTCACCCAACTGATTTAGCTTGTTCGGTTATTAAAGAAGTAATTAGAAAATCTAATATTGAAGGTCATAATGTAGAAGACTTAATTTTTGGTTGTGCCGCGCAAACCGGAAAACAAGGATTTAATACAGCAAGATTAATTGCACTTAAAGCACTTGGCAGGAATGTGCCTGGAACAACAGTTAATAGATTATGTGGTTCAAGTGCAGAAACTGTAAATATTGCAGCTGCAAAAATAAAATCAGGTGAGTATGATCTAATTATTGCAGGTGGGGTTGAATCAATGAGCCAGGTACCTATTGGTTCTGACATGCTTCCTTTTGCAGCCAATTTAGAAAATATTTGGAAAATACTTACGCTTGGTCCTAAAATTATTAAAGAAACTCTGCCAGAAGATTATAGATTTTACACAATGATAGAATCTGGTGGAATCGTTGCTGATAAATGGGATCTTACAAGGGAAGAACTTGATGAGTTTTCATTAAATAGTCATATGAAAGCAAAAGAGGCTACAGAAAAAGGATACCTAAAAGATCAAATTGTATTTATAAAAACCGAATTTGGTCTTATAGATAAGGATGATGGTATTAGAAAAGATACATCAATTGAAAAATTAAATAGCTTGAAATCAGTTTCTAAAAAAAATAATTTAATAACAGCAGGTAATTCCAGCCACAGATGTAGAATTACAACTTACAGGCCCAATTTATGCAATACCTAAAGCACTTAAAAAAGCAGGCCTTGAAATTAAAGATATTGATTTATTTGAAATTAATGAAGCATTTGCATCTGTTGTACTTGCTACTATAAAAGAACTGAGGCTTGATAAGAATAAAGTCAATGTAAATGGTGGTGCTATAGCTCTTGGTCACCCGCTTGGTGCAAGTGGAGCAAGACTTTTGGTTACACTTTTACATGAACTAGAAAGAAGAAATTTAAAAAGAGGGCTGATAGCACTTTGTATCGGTGGAGCGCAGGGGATTGCTACAATTATTGAACGAATCTAAAAATTATTTTTTGTCTCGAAGATCTTTTGTTGTGTAGTATCTTTCATCAAATTTGAAATCTTTATTTACTATTGGTTTTGGGATACCATCTTTATTTTGGTAAGTGATACTTGCAAAATATACATTTCCATTTTCAACATCTCTTGTAAGGTCTTGTAGGAATTTTCTAGCCTCAGAAGGATTATTTCGCAGTAGTTGTGTATAAGTATTTAAATTATGAGCTACAAAGCTGTTGTAAAATTGACTATTTCCTTGCTTTAGTTTTTTCACAGCATTATTATTTAATAGTGCATGAAAAGCTGATTCATTGGGACTAAAGTTTGTAGGTTCTATCCAAACCTCATTATTTTTTGCAGCTTGTTGTCTTTCGTAGTAATAAACATCACTTCTATAGCTTCCGTATTGTGTTGTATTGTTTTGGTCCACCCAAATATTTTCCCATTTCTTTTTGGATGAGTTATAGACCCACTTGTATCCGCCACTATTTAAAGTGCCATTAATTGCATTTGCAATGGCTATATCACGACCATATGGAGTACCTTCGTGAGTTATTACACCATAAATTCCATGTGTTGCTTTTGGAATAGTAGGTTGTTTTAAAAGAGGTACATTCCCAGTTTTTGCACTGTTTGCTATAGAATCTAAATATTTTACAGCTTCATCAATACCGTTTCTTTTTAATTTTCCAGTAGCAATACTAAGATATCTTCCCATTAAGTCATTGTATTCCCAAATATTGTTTTCTCTTAAATGATTTATTTGAGGAGTCCGAGTAATATTTAAGAACTTGCTGGTAAAGAGATTTCTATCTTTATCTGATTCTCCACGAGTTGCATTAAATATTTTACTTTGCATTTCATAAGCAAATTGTTGTTCATAAATTCTTTGATCATAAGCTCTTATTTCTTGTTCGGTATGATTTGCTCTATCTAATGAATAAAGTGGATTATTTTCCTGGAATTTTGTTTGAACAATTCCAAAATGAAGCATTCTATTGGCAACATTCATGATGCTGTCAACAATTGACCGTTGTAGTGTTGCTTTATATGGAGAAGAAGAAATATCACTTTGATTGTATTGTTGACTTAATGAGTTGTATATGGAAGATAAACTAGTTAATAAGCTTGGATGTATATCACTAGTGTTAAAGTTTTGCCAGAATGATTGATTAAAGCTTTTGCCTTTGTACACTACATCCCTGCTTATTTTTTCTGCAGCATCTTTTAAAGTTTTAAGGAAAGTATCATAGCTGGTAGCTGTAAGTTTTTCAGGTTCGGCTTGTGTCAATTTAATTCTGTTGTCACTTAATCTCTTGCGATTAATTTCTTTTACCTGTGCAAGAAGTTCATATTTCCTTGCTGGAGTAGCTTCGATTTTTTGATCCCATTGGCGTTGAGCAAATAGATCAAAAGTCCAATTGCCAACATCAACAGGAGCCATTTGTGTTAAGCCTCTAACTTGGTCATATGCTTGTCTTGGTGTTAATCCTTTGTCAACAATTAATTTAACGTAATTTAATGCAACTAAGTCAAGAGCATACAACAAATCATCCCCTTTTAATTTACTGAAAAATGTTCCAACTGCTTGAGTTTCATTATTTGTACTGTAATATTTAGCAAACTCATTTGAAAACTTATCAAATATACCTTTGTGTTGATCAATTTCAGTTTTATCTCTTGCTTTATCAAATTGATCATTGTTTGTGAATGTACTTCTAACTCCTACTAACTCACCTTCGTTATCAATATCAACAGTAGTTTGATTGCCAGATAAAATATCAATCAATCTTTGTGTTGCAAATGAATTAAAGAGTGGACTGTTTGGAGATATACCAGAGTTTGATTTGGGTGTATTAATTCCTAACTGAACATCATGTTCTAATTGATTAATTACCAAACCATTTGATGGGAGTCTATTAGCATTTCTTTTGCTGGCTAAACTTGTCGATTTGATTTCTATTCCTTCAAAGGCTAGTTTTTCTTCTCTGGATAACGATGGTACACTTTCCCTTATTTCTTTCATTGCTAAATCAGGATCCATGCCACTTTTGATTAACTCATCAAATTTGGCACCTAGATTTTCCCCATGCATTAATTTATGCAAACGGG
The DNA here is from genome assembly GCA_016178265.1 of Candidatus Melainabacteria bacterium. Taxonomy (GTDB): domain Bacteria; phylum Cyanobacteriota; class Vampirovibrionia; order 2-02-FULL-35-15; family 2-02-FULL-35-15; genus JACOTS01. The sequence goes on along the minus strand of JACOTS010000007.1, from coordinate 13,411 downwards.
AGAGTCTATATGATGTAATATTTGGGTCTTCTTTTAAAGTACTTCCAGTTATGTGTTCGCTATTTATCCCTATATAATCTAATCTGTCTTTGTATTCATATTTTAATAGTGTAGTGGTATTTCCAAGTATAATATCTGCAAATCTTGTTTTGTTATATTCTGTTTGTGCTCTTTCATCTCCTTCCAGTAATGCTTGAATATCAGCATTAATAAATCCTTGGTCTATGAGTGCATAATCTGTAATATTTTCATCCTTTTTAACTTTGTTATATAAATTGGCTTCTAATTGCTTAAGTGCTCTGTCTCTTTTGTTGTTTTCTTTGTAAATATTAGGATCATTTGCAGGGTTGCTGTGGAAAGCAGCGGTTGAAATTATATTTGCACTTTTATCATCTGACAGGCCAGTGATAAATTTGCCTAGTCTGGAATTTTCAGAAACAAATGTTCCTAATTGACTTATTGCATCTTTCGATGCTATGCCATTTTCAAGTAATTTTTTATAGTGCAATTTTAGTGCATTGGTTGCAAAGTGAAATTCTGCTTCTTCAGAAATATTTGATAATACATCTTGCATCGCTTGAATTGGATTGCTTTTTTCCTGAAGAGCATTGGAAAATCTGATTCTTAGCCTATCTAAAGCTTGATAATTATTTCTTCTTAATGTGTCTGAGATATCCCTGAAGTTTGTGTATTCTGTTTTAGCATAGGCTTCTCCATAGTCATTTTTATCGATTTTAGTATTGTCTCCAAGTAATAAGTCAATAAACCTTTTTTCGTTGAAAGATTTTTTATTGTACTTATCCAACTCATCAGTTCCTTCTATTTCAAATTCATGATTAATATCTAAGCCCTTTGAACTAACGGATTTTGTATTTAAATTAACAATGTCATTTGTGGAATTTGTTTTAATTGAGTTTTCTTTTATATTATCTTCACTTAATTTCAATATATTCTTAGCTAATTGGTTAGAATCATGCAAACTGGTTATATCTAAACTTGCGGTTTTCCATTCATTTACAATGTCTTCGAATATTGTTCCTTTTAAACTTGTTTCTTGAATTAACTTGTCTGCTGCTCCGTTTAATGACAAATTATAATCTACTACAAGTCTTCCAAACTTTACTGCCAGTGCTTGCGAGACTCTTGTTATTTCATTGCTTCCGTGTAAACTGGAAAGGATCTTATTAATAGCATTTATATGGTTTGTTTCACCACCTGCAATTAATTTGCTAAATTCCTTTCCTATCTTTGATAAGCTACCATCAATGGTAGGATCCAATACATTGTTGTATTCAGTTGGATTCTGTATGGATTTAGAATTGGTGTATTCACCCCAGATACCGTAATAATTTTTTCCATCTTTACCCCCTTGATTTTTAACTATTGTTTCATTTCCTAATAAGTAATCAACAAATCTTCTACTTTGATATCTCTCAATATCTGATGGATTGGAAAAAGAGCTCATGGTTTTTTCATCTAATATGTTGTTTGGTATGTTAATAGTAGTAGTGCTTGTTTTGTCATTGTTTATAATATTTAATTTATCAAAATCAATTATTCTGTTATGTATCAAATCTTTATACAGTAGATTTTGGTCATAGTAGTATTTATTTGATAATGATATGACTGATGTATCATCTTCGCTTGCAAAACCCGAAATCTTATTGTATAAATCTGAACCTTCTTTTGTAAATATTTTTAGGCTTTCAATGGCTTCTTGTGAAGTTGAATTCTCTTCTAAAGCTTTTTGATATCTTAATTTAAGAACATTTTCAATAATAAAATCCTCAGCTTCAGTTGTAAATTGAGTTAGTACTTTTTGCATTGCATCTTTCATACTCATTCCAGAGCTAATTAGATTTGCAAAACTATTACCTAAGCTTGTTAGTGCTTTGTTGTTGTTGAATCTTAGCTGATATTCTATATCTTTATGAGCCTCATATTTTGTCATGGTATATGCTTTACCGTTAACCGGAAAAAGCTTGGTATCATCACCAAAGAGAAAATCTATAAATCTTTTGCTGTAAAACTCTTTTGCGCTAATGTCATCTAAAAGCTCAATATTCTCAACTTTTAAAAACTCATCATCAAATTCAACCTTTTCAAGCATTTGCTCAGCAAAATGCACATCAATGGTTTCTAAGTCTGTAGGGTTAGGCTTTTGATTTGCTATTGGTATATTATCGTTGTTATTTGCATTTATACTTGAAGATTGCATAATAATTCCTTCATAAGACTCTGTCTTTGCGTAAATCAAATTATATAAATCATATTAAGCTGTTATTAATAGTTTCTTTTACAAACCATTAAAAAAATCTCATATGAATGATTTGGTATTTTGTTGTACACTAGTGATGAATTAACCTCTCATCTATTTGATTGATATTATTAGAAGAATTTGTTTTGCGATAAAATTGTATGGAGTAGGAGTGAAATATGCTAAGAAATCAAAATGCTTATATAGTAGATGCAATTAGGACACCATTTGGAAGAGGTAAGGAAACTGGAGCATTTGCAGGGGTTCATCCGGTGGATTTAGGTGGTGTTCCTGTTAAAGAACTATTAAAAAGAAACAAATTAAAACCTACAGATATTGAAGATTTAATTTATGGTTGTGCAAGTCCTTGTGCTGAACAAGGATTAAATATTGCAAGGACAATTGCAATTACAGCTCTTGATGTTACTGTTCCTGGTGTTCAGTTAAATAGAATGTGTGGTTCTGGTCAACAAGCAGTGCATTTTGCTTATCAGGCTGTTATGAGTGGATCTCATGATTTGCTTATAGCTGGTGGTGTTGAATCAATGGGATGGGTGACTATTGGTTCAGATGGACTTCCACTTCATGGGAAAAGCAAGCCGACACTTCCGCAAAGTTTGCTAAAGAATTTTAAAGCAAATCCAATGGGAATATCTGGTGAGCTTATGGCAGAAAAATGGGGATTTACCAGAAAAGATTTGGATGAGTTTTCGTACTGTAGTCATATAAAAGCAGCAAATGCTACTGAAAGAGGTTATTTGAAAAAAGAAATTGTACCTGTAGAATCTCCAACCAAAGGACTTGTAGATAAAGATGAAGGGATAAGAAAAGATACTACTGTAGAAAAAATGGGTACACTCCAACCAGCATTTAAAGAAGGCGGGGTGATTACTGCTGCCAATTCCAGTCAAATTACAGATGGTGCAGCAGCACTTTTAGTTGCCAGTGAAAATGCACTAAAAAAATATAACTTAAAACCAAGGGCAAGGATTGTAGATGTTGCAGTAGTTGGTACAGAGGTAGAACTTCAACTTACAGGACCAATTGTTGCAATTCCAAAAGTGCTTAAGCGTGCAGGAATGAAAATAAGTGATATTGATCTCTTTGAAATAAATGAAGCATTTGCATCTGTGGTTTTAGCTACACAAAAAGAATTAAAATTAGATCCGGATAAAATAAATGTAAATGGCGGAGCTATTGCAATTGGACATCCGCTTGGTGCAAGTGGAGCAAGACTTTTAGGGACTCTGCTTTGTGAACTTGAAAGAAGAAATTTAAAAAGAGGGATCTCATCTCTTTGTATAGGCTTTGGACAGGGAATCGCAGCTATTATTGAACGAGTTTAATTAAACTAGTGATAACTCAGAAAGTTTAGCAATATTCTTTTTTACAACTTCCGCACTTTTATGGAGTGCTTCAAGTTCTTCGGGGGCAAGCTTTAGTTCAATAATTTCTTCAATTCCTTTTGAACCAAGCTTTACTGGAACTCCCACAAAAACATCTTTTAAACCATATTCTCCGCTTACATAAGCTGCAACCGGAAAAATTCTCTTTCTATCTTGAACTATGGACTCTACCATTGTTGCTGCTGAGCTGGCTGGAGCATAAAAAGCACTTCCTGTCTTTAAATGGTTTACTATTTCAATTCCCCCGTTTTTGGTTCTTTCATTTATTTCATTTATTTTTTGTGGTGGAAGAAGTTCAGTAATAGGAATTCCTGATACTGTAGAAAACCTTGGAAGCGGAACCATTTGATCTCCATGTCCACCCAGTACCATTGCTTGCACATCTTCTGTGGATACATTTAATGCTTCTGCTATAAAAAATCTCATTCTGGCTGAATCTAGTACCCCAGCCATTCCAAATACTCTATGTGGTGGGAACTTGCTTTTTATCCATGATAGGTGAGTCATTACATCTAGGGGATTTGATACAACAATAATAATTGAATCCGGTGATTGTTTTACGATTTCATCTGTAACGGAGCCAACGATTTCTGCATTGGTTTTTAAAAGATCATCTCTGCTCATGCCAGGCTTTCTGGCAATCCCTGCAGTAATTACTACAACATCAGAATCTTTTGTTTGTTTGTAGTCGTTTGTTCCTGTTATTTTTCTGTCATGAAGTTCTACTGGCCTAGCTTCCATAAGGTCAAGAGACTTTCCTTGTGGTATGCCTTCAATAATGTCTATTAAAACTACATCACAAATATTTTTTTCTGCCAATCGCTGTGCACAAGTTGCGCCTACGTTTCCGGCACCTACTACAGTAACTTTTGGATTTTTTATTGGCATTTGATTCTCCTTATTACCTACACTCTTGTTATTTTACCAAGAATAACCTTTTCCTTTGCTCCTGTGCAGGACGGAATATTATTTTTTATACCTTTCACACATGTATATCCAAGCAGTGCAAAAAGTATTGCTTCTTTATATTTTGACGGTAATTTGTATTTGTCCGAATTTACAAATCTTACATTTGGTAGTAGGTTTTTTAAATGTTTTATTAGTGTTTTATTTTTAATGCCTCCACCAGAAATAATAAGTTCATTTGGTTTATATTTTGGCAAAATAAATTTACTAATAGCGTGTTCAATAACCTTTGCACTGAAGTATGTAATAGTTGCAAGTTTGTTTTTTTTATCTTTTATGTTTGAAAAATAGTCTTTTATAAACCCTTCATTAAAATATTCTTTACCAGTGCTCTTGGGCGGGGTTTGTTTAAAGTAAGGATCCTTTAATGCAGCTTCAACACAAGAGAAATTGATTTTTCCTTTACTTGCTAACTTTCCATCTTTATCAAAATCCTTTTTAAAGTGCTTTTTGCATACAAGATCAATAAGTGCATTACCGGGTCCAATATCAAATGCAATTGGTGTAATTTGTTTGCCTACTACAGTTACATTTGAAATCCCTCCAATATTTAAAACCAGTTTTATATTTTTACTTTCATTAAAATAAATATAGTCTAAATATGGCATAAGAGGTGCACCTTCACCGCCAGCAACTATATCAGATTCACGAAAATTTGAAACTGTTTTAATACTGGTTCTCTTAGCGATAACAGAGCTTTCACCTATTTGTAACGTGGCTCTTATTTTATGCCCTGAAATGTTGTGAAACCAGGGGTGATGAAAGATGGTTTGTCCGTGAGAAGCAATTAAAAAAATATTTTTTGTCTTGAGCTTGTTTTTCTTTATAATTGCCAGTGCTGCTTTTGCAAACAATTCTCCTAAAAGAAAATTGAGAAGTGGTAAATCATGTAAGGTACCAAGCTTGTTTTGCTCTAGCATTGTTTCTTGAATCTTGTTTTTTATGTTTTTTGGAAATTTATATAATATTCCATTAACAAATACTGGTCTTAGATTGTTGTTAAATTTAACCAGTGCAACATCAATTCCATCAAAAGATGTGCCTGAATTAAGTCCAATTACATATTTTAAAGTACTCATTTTAAGGTTCCCTTTTATTACCATTATTCAAATTTAAGAAATTTATTAATAGTTTGTGACCTACAGCAGTAAGAATTGACTCGGGATGAAATTGTACACCAATTAAATTTTTGTATTCTTTATGTTCAATTGCCATTATAATATTATCTTTTGTTTTTGCTGTAACTTTTATAGCTGTATTTTTTATGCTTTCAGGATCAATTGTAAGTGAGTGATATCTGGTAGCTGTAAAGGGACAGTCAATTCTTTCAGGACCTTTAAAAATAGATTTGTTATCGTGATATATTTCTGAAGTTTTTCCATGCATTAACTCAGGAGCGTGTATAATTTTTCCTCCATATACTTCTCCAATACATTGGTGTCCTAAGCAAACGCCTAGAATAGGAATTCTTCCTGCAAATCTTTTTATTGTATCCATACTAATGCCACCGTCTTTAGGTCTGCCTGGTCCTGGTGAAATAACTATCTGTGAAGGATTTAAGTTACTTATTTCTTCTAGAGAGATTTGATCATTTCTGTAAACAGTTACGTTTTGATTTAGTTCGCCTAAGTATTGAACAAGGTTGTAAGTAAAACTATCATAGTTATCAATTACTAGCACGCTCATATTTCTATAACTCTTATTGGAAATGCATGTTTGTTTTTAGTAAACAACGTTTCTAGTGCTTTAGTTATTTTTACTTTTTCTTCATCGGTAGGTTCTTCTTTTATTTCTATGCCAATAAATGGTTCCTTTATGGATAGTCCCTCATTTATAACCTTTGCCCTATTTGCAGGGGTTTCCAGCCAGATAGGTCGTACTTTCGTGCAAAGAAATTTCATTTATAGTTCCTTTAGATATTCGATTAATTCATGGGTAGTGGTAACACTGGTTCCATATTTCTTTACAACCTTACTTGCTGCCAGATTACTTATAATACAAGCTGATTCTTTTGGACATTTTACTGAAAGAGCACATGCAATTGTTCCAGCTACAGTATCTCCGGCGCCTGTTACATCAAATACTTCACTTACATTAAATGCAGGAAGTATAAATGGTTTTTCGGGATTTGAACCATCAAATAATGCCATTCCTTCTGAACCTCTTGTAATTAAAATATTTTCAGTGCCTGATATATCCAATAATTTTTGACCTGCTTTAATTAGATCATCATCCGTTTTTATTGAAAATCCTACTGTATGCTCAGTGTCAGGTTGATTAGGAGTTATCATGTAGGATCCTTTAAATCTCTGAAAATTGTATGGTGCATCAACTATAACCGGTTTATTTAACTTGTTTGAATTGTTAATCACGTGATCTATTAAATCTTTTGAACAAAGACCTAGCTCATAATCTGAAATTAATACTGCATTTGCTTGATTTATAAATGTGTCAAATTTGTTGATTGTTTCTTTTTCGATTTTTGAACTTAATTTGTCTCTGCTTAAACGATCTAAGCGTAACAATTGTTGTTTGAATTGAATTGAACTTGTTGGGTGTTTGTGTGACATTGATAAGATCCTGGTTTTGACTGTGGTTGGCCTTTCTTTGTCTACTACAAGTGCTGGGACGATTTCTCTTTTTAAACATTCATTTTCTATAGCTTCTGAATACATATCATCACCCACAACACCTACCAAAAAAGATTTTGCTCCATATGAACTTATATTATGTGCAGCATTTGATGCTCCGCCAAGTGCAAATTGGCTGGATATGTGCTCAAGGATAATGACAGGAGCCTCTCTTGAAATTCTCTCAGGTGATCCAATTAAAAATTCATCTAAAATAATATCCCCAATTACAAGTACTTTGCCTGAAGATAGTTTAGTTATTTGTTCTGCCAGGTTTTTTGTATTTGTTTTATCCAGAAGTTTTTGCATACAACAATCCTTTTTTTGAAAGAGCTTCTTTTAATTTTTTTGCAGCTGGCTGTGGGCTATTAGAGTTCATTATTGCTCTTATAACAGCAATTCTCACCCCCCCAGCATTTATTACTTTATCAATATTTGTTTCATCTATACCACCTATTGCAAACCAGGGTATATTTTTAACATTTTCTAAGGCCCATTTTACATAATCTAATCCTCTTGGTATGTAATCTGGTTTTGTAGGGGTTTGAAATACAGGTCCTATACCAATATAGTCAGGGTTCATGCTCATTGACTTTTGTCCTTGTTCAGGACAGTGTGTTGAAAGCCCTATTAAAAAACCTTCTTGTGCTAATTGTCTTGCATCAGGTAGGGGCAAATCATCTTGTCCTAAATGTACTCCGTCAGCACTTACTGCTAGAGCTATATCAATTCTGTCATTAATAATAAACAGAACGTTGTGTTTATCTGTTAATCTTTTGACTTTACGTGCTAAGTCCAAAATATCTTTTTCTTTTGTTTCTTTTTCTCTAAGTTGAATAATATCTACACCACCGGAGATTGCTTTCTCAAGAATATTTAAAAACTTTTCATTTGAATCAATACCTGTACGATTGGTTACTAAATAAAGCAATGAATCATGCAGTCTAAGAAGTTTTTCATTTTTAGTTAATTCTTTTTCTAGCGTGTATACTTCATATCGTTGTTCTTCTAATTTTCTGATTTCTAGGTTTAACATTTGTCCATATTCAGCAAGTACTCTTAAACTTTGTTCAAGTCTTTTGCAATTTGCTGAAATTACATCTTTTACAGAAGTTCTTTGAGATGTGTTTTCTAGTGTTTTACCAATATCATAAGTAGCATCTCTATATAGAATTAAATTGGATAATGTAGAGAAGATTTGATTTAGCTCGTGTCTAATATTCTTTAATTTTTGTGAGATTTCTTTATTGTTTAAAGCAAACCTAGACCAATCTTCTAGTGTTCTTAGGGCTTCAGAAGCTCTGTTTAAATTGGCATCGATTATTCTGTAGATCTCGTTCATTCTTCTAATGCGCAAAGAAGTCTTCATATCCCCAAAGATCTAATTTTGTAAGTGTGGGAAGGAATCTGTTGGATTCTTCTGCTATTTCTGTTCTATTTTCTCTCTTTAATAACTCTACTAGTTTGTAGTAAACAGGAATTAAATATAAAACATCATATGCAGCATATTTTACTTGTTCTTTTGTCAACGCCTCAGCTCCCCAATCCGTAAGCTGACTTGTTTTTGAAAGATCAGTATTAAGCAGTTCTTTAACTAAATCTTTTAGGCTATGTTTATCTGTGTAAGTTCTTACAAGCTTACTTGCAGTTTTTGTGCAAAAAATATTTTTAACATCAATACCAAGCCAATGATAAAGGAAAGTTAGATCTGTTCTTGCAAAGTGAAATAATTTCTTAACTTTGGGATTTTCTAAGACTTTTTTGAGATTTGGAGCCTTAGTTTCAACCTCTATTTTGACTAAAGCTATTTTACTTTCTTTGTTGCAAAGTTGGACTAAGCAAAGCCTGTCTCTATGAGGATGAAGTCCCATCATTTCACAGTCTACTGATAGTAAATTTCCTGACGAGTAGATTTCCAAAAAATCATCTGTTAAATCTTGTCTAAGTACAGGCGAATTTTCCATTTTTGCATTCATTTAAGTTTCAAATTATGAGATAAGAAAACAATAAATATAAATTATCTCTTTGAGTATTGGAAGCGTTTTCTTGCTCTCTTGCGTCCATATTTTTTGCGTTCTTTATCTCTAGGATCTCTTGTAAGTAATCCTTGGTCTTTTAATTTTTGTTTATTTGATTCGCTTTGTTTAACAAGTGCTCTTGCAATTCCAAGTCTTATGGCATCTGCTTGTCCTGAGAGTCCACCGCCCTCTACATTTGCAAAAACATCATATTTTGATTCACCGCTTATAACTTGCAGTGGCTTTTTAATTAAATTCAAGAAGTCGTCTACATTACCTAAGTGTTTGTCAGGAGCTTTGCCATTTATAATGAATTTTCCTGAACCATTTGATTTTAAAAATACTCTGGCAATAGCAGTTTTTCTCCTGCCTGTTGCTTGATATAATCCTCTTTTACTTTTTACAGCAATTCTTCCCATATTATATTTTTACTTTCTCCCACTTTTGAGGTTTTTGTGCGTGATGTTTATGACTAGTGCCTTTGTATATATTGAGCTTAGTAATTAATTTATCCCCTAATCTATTGTGAGGGAGCATTCCTCTAACAGCAAGTTTAATTACCCTTTCAGGTCTTCTTTGTTTAAGTTGTAAAAGAGATTCAGATTTAAATCCACCTGGTATACCAGAGTGCTTGTAATAAACTTTTTGTAGATTTTTTTTGCCTGAGGTTTTAATTTTTTCAGCATTAATAATAATTACAAAGTCGCCTGTATCAACATTTGGGGTGAATTCAGGTTTTGTTTTTCCTCTAAGTATTGATGCTACTGTGGTTGCCAATCTGCCAAGAGCTTGGCCTTCGGCATCAATTAGCCACCATTTTCTATCTACTTTATCTTTTTGTGCTAAAAAGGTCTTCATATCTTGTACGGAGCTTATATTATACCTTAGTTTTTACCTACCACCGGCTCGCTCACAAATGAGCTTTGCCGGTTTTGCAAAGTGCACTAATTAGCTCATTATTTTTATGAACTTGTCATAAAAATAAAAATATCTATATACTTATTATTTTTTTGATTTAAATATAGACTTAACAGTTCTTTCAAGACTAGCAAATGGTAATGTTTCGCCTTCTCCAGCTAAACTGTAAGCTACAAGATCAAAACTTCCAAGTAATGAACTTGTGTCTTCACTTTTTGAGGACTTTGATGATTTAGATAATCTATTGCCTCCGCCAAATGATTTTGATGCTTGTACTTTTCCAATAGATATATTTTCTACAGATATTACTCTGCCATACTTTTCTAACTTTTTAAAAAGATCCAGAATCTCAGTAAAGTCACCTTTTACCCTTACCTCAATAGGTAATCTATAAAGGTCAACAGGCAAATCTTCACCCTTTAGTTTGTCTTTTACGCTTTTAGTTTTTCTTGAGCTGCGACTTGTGCCTGCTAGTTCTGTAGATATTTGATTTTCAAGAACAATATTTATTGGTTCTGGTGATGATGGGGTAAAACTTTCTAAACTGACTGAACTCTCGTCACAAATACTTTTTAAGTCCTGAACCAGAAAATCCACCTCGTAGGACTTAGCAAGGTATAATTTTTGAGCATCTACTTTTCTAGCCAGTTCTTGATTTTCTTTGCCTAGTTGTTCTAGTTTTTTAATTTGTGCCTGTAGGTTTTTAAGTTTAATGCTGTCTTGTTGTATTTTGCTTTTAGACTCATTAAACTCTTGCCATGCTGGCATTGTTTGAATGAAAAGAGGAATAGTTGCCACGGAAATTAGCATTATCCCGATTAAATTTTTTTCTCTTTGACTGAATTTACTAATATCAAATTTCATATATCAAGTACTAATTAGTATACATTTAAAGTAGACGATTTTCCTTAGATTTTGTGCTGTTTTTTTATGTTCTTGTGTATCTATGTACCCACATGCTTATAAATTACTTGCTGTTTTTGCATTTTAGTATCCAATGTAGCGCAATAGCCGGGGTAAGTATTACAAAAAGAAGATAAAATCTAAGATGTAAAACTGAGTTAACAAATAACTTTCCTAGCTCTTTGTCAGTTATTAAAAACTTACCGTATAGAAAAGAACTCCACTGTTCCCAAAATAACATTGTAAGTGTAATGAGTAATATGGCAAATACGATCCCGATTATAAAAGTTTTAAACAAAAAATCCCTAATTAACTGCAAATTTTGTTTTTCCATAACTTAAATGATATCATTCATTTTTATATGAAAAGTAGTAAGCATAAATTTTTATTTACGTCGTCTATTTGTGGGTTTAAAATGAAGATCAAAGAATCTTAAAAAAAAGGAAGAAAGTAAAAGTAGTTGTTATTAATTCGGGCAATGCAAATGCATGTACTGGTGCCCAAGGTGTCCAAGCGGTAAAGATTACGCAAAGGATTGCAGCTAAATTATTTCAGGTATTGCCTGATGAAGTTCTCCTTGCTTCTACAGGAGTAATTGGCGTTCAGCTTGATATGAAAAAGATGAGGTCGGGTTTAGAGAAAGCATCTTCTCAATTAAACGCTAAAAATTTTAAGGATGCAGCAAAAGCAATTTTGACTACTGACAGATTTCCTAAAATATATAATAAACAAACTAAGTCATTTAAGCTTTTTGGCTTTGCCAAAGGTGCTGGAATGGTTCATCCTAATATGGCAACGATGCTTTGTTATTTAATGACTGATTTAAAAATGCCACAGAGCTTGTTACAAAGAGCCCTTCGGGAAGCTGTGAATATAAGTTTTAACAATATTTCTGTAGATGGTGATATTAGTACAAATGACATGGTGGTTTTACTTTCTAATAGTCAAAGTAATGTTGAGGTTAAAAGTAGAAATGATTCTATCTATAAAGAATTTAAAACAGTGCTTTTGGATGCATGCTGGAAACTGGCTAAAGACATGGTAAGAGATGGAGAAGGTTCTCAAAAAATCATTTTAGTTAATGTAAAAGGAGCAAAAACCGGATCTGATGCCAGAAAGGTTGCAAGATCTGTTGCCAGTTCTACTTTATTTAAGTGTGCAGTATTTGGCAGGGATCCAAATTGGGGAAGAGCTGCTGCAAGGGTTGGTTGTACCAGTGTAAAAATAAAACCTGAAAAATTAGATGTGGCTCTTTTTAATACATTTGTATATAAAAATGGACAACCAGTTCGATTTAATCCAAAAATACTTCATAAGCAAATGAAGAAAAATGATGAGATAAAAGTCAATATTAATTTAAAGCTTGGGAAAGAGTCAGGTATAGCTTATGGGTGTGATTTGAGTTATGACTATGTCAAATTAAATTCTGCGTATTTTACATAACGCTCGTTTCGCACGAATGCGGGGCTCGCTTCTTAGTCTCGACGCTTTTTGGTGAATAAATCACACAAAAAGCTTGTATGGTCTAAGGTATTACACAATCTTCCTGAGTACGTATTTTAGAATTAAAGTATGGAAAATCAGCTTAACTTATTTAGTTTGGACGATGGACAAGAGACAAGAGACCACGGACAACAGACAACAGACAGCAAGCAGGCACGCCCTGATAAAGGGCCGGCAGAAACAAACTCAATCCTCAATCCTTCTGTCTCAATCCTATACAATTCTTTAGAAGAAGCAAAATCTGCTGCAATGAGCTGCAAGAAATGTAAGCTCTGTGAAGGTAGAACCAATGTGGTATTTAGTGATGGTATTGAAAATGCAAAGATTATGATTATCGGAGAAGGTCCTGGTGAAAATGAAGATCTTCAGGGTCTTCCTTTTGTGGGAAGAGCAGGGAAATTATTAGATAAAATCTTTGAGTCCGTTGGATTAAATAGAAAAGAACATTTGTATATTTGTAATATTGTTAAATGTCGTCCACCGAATAACCGTGCACCGGAAGAAGATGAAGCTAATGCATGTTCTGAGTATTTAAAAGCACAAATAAAATATGTTAATCCTAAAATAATTATTCTTGCTGGGGCAGTTGCAGTTAAAGGAATACTTAAAAAGAAAGATGTGAAAATTACAAAAATTAGAGGAGAGTGGATTGAATTAGAAGATCTGCTCTTGGCTGGTAGAAAAATCATGCCTATTTTTCATCCTTCATACCTTCTTCGACATGAATGGAATAAAGCTCCAGATTCTCCTAAAGCTATGATGTGGAAAGATATACAAGAGATTAAAAGAGTTTATGATTCTTTAGCTTAA
>JACOTS010000006.1 GCA_016178265.1 Candidatus Melainabacteria bacterium | reverse complement strand
ACTATAGAAGCTGAAGGGAAAGTAGATGAATTAGATCTTGATAAAGATAAACCTATTGTAGATCAATTAAATGAGGTTCTTGGTCATGAGCACGCTGAGTCAAAACTTTTAGCTGTTTTTCTTTCACACAAAGATTCTAATAATGTCATTAACTCACCGGATATAGTTTTCAGTGGTACGGATGCTCAGGAAATAAGTGTTGAGGGACTGTCTTTTAAAGATAAATCTTTAGAAGTCCGCACTGGAGGAGATCTTGTTAATCTTGAAGTAACCGATGATGGAAATCTTAAAATAACTCCAAAAACTCAAATTAGTGAAAACCAACAAGTAGTAGCTTATGTTAAAGAAGATGATAAGTTTATTAAGCTAAATCTTGCTCCTAATTCTGCTTCAAATACAGCTTCTGATCCAGCTTCCGATCCAGCTTCTACATCTCCTCCTGAAAAAGAAGATGGACAAGGACAAGGAAGTCTATGGAAATCTATTGGCAGATGGAGCATTTTTGGAATTTCATTATATTCACTGCTTGGAATCTTTAGATCTGAAAAAAATTGGTTTGGTATTATACTTGGAGCACTAGGTACTGGACTTACAGCATTTTGGAGCAAAATAAAAGGGGCAACCGGTGCAGAAGGTGCTCAGCAAAAACCACAAGCTGCTGAACAAGGTGCTGCTTAAGTCAGAAGTAGTCTCTTTTCTAACTCTTCTGATATTTCATATAAGTCAATTAATAAATTTCCTGTTAGCGCAAAATCTTCTGTTTCTGGATCTATTTCAGCAATATTTTCCTTTACATCCAGTAAACTGTTAAATAGTGTTGAGGTCTCTATATCTTGCCAACTTTGGTAAGTTCTTTTTTGAAAAAACATTGTTTCCCACTCCTAGCCCTTAGTGAACCTTTAACTGATGTGTCGTCTTAAAGTACTAAATCCTTAAAAGTTCGACCAACTTACTTGTGTTTTACCCAAAAAGTTTTGCTAAAGTGGTATATATAAAAGTAAATGGGTCGATTGAAGTATGAAATGTGAATTAATTCTGTTTAACAAGATATAGAGGTAACCCATAACATGACAACATCAGTCTATTTATCTGGTCCAAACATTAATTTTGTTGATCCTACATCTCAAATTTCAGCTGATTGGAAAGCCTTTGCAGCTACTACTTTTTTTAAGTCTGGTATTACTGTGGCTAACCCTATTGATCTTGATTTTTCAGGGATAGCCACAAAGATAGTAGATCCTACTGTTTCAATTAAACATTCTTTGAATCTCATTGATAGAGCTGATTCCCTTCTTGCAAATCTTGTTCAAATTACCGAGCCTGCAACAATGGAAGTATTTTATGCCAACAGGCAGGGAAAGCAAGTTGTTGTAATTGGAAATGAACCGTTTAATCCTTGGGTTTTAAAACATTCTGAAGTTCAGTTTAGCAATTTAACTGATGCAGTGGAATACCTTGTAAATCAACCTTCTGTTTTAGATGCTGTAACATGGTCAACTCAATTTGAAGGAGAAATTAAAAAACGATCTGAGCAATATCCTCCTCCTGGAGAAAATGATTTTGAATATTATGGTGGTGATATGCCTATTTTAGTTATCGCTCCCCATGCTACACATTACTTTCATGATGGTAATTTGCATGAATCTGAATCCTACACAGGTACTCTTGCTGCACTTTTACATAAGCTTACAGGTTGTCATGCGATTATTAGCAAGCATTGTATTGTTGCTGATCCTGTTTATTATTTAAGTTCACCGTTTGCTAATTTCCTAAGTTCCTTAATTAGCAAATCAAGATTTAAGCTTGTACTTGCACTGCATGGTATTGAAGAATGGCAGAGTACGAACGATCTGATAATTACAAGTTGGAATAAAAGTTCACTTATTGATAAGGCAGAGTATTTAAATCTTTTAATTAATTTGCTTAAAATTAAAGAGTTTAAAGATATTGGTTTTGATACGACTGATTTAATACAATCAGAAACTAAAACTATTAATCACTTATTATTTGAAGATTTAAATATACCAATGATTAGACTTGAAATTCATAGAAGATATAGGCTTCCACAACTTCAACCAAGTTTATATAAGAGTTTATAAAACTTTAAATTTGCTTAAGCATATTTTTTTATTGCTCTAAAGTAATTTTTGTATAAATTACTTATTGATTTATTAAACACAGGATGGATATGATTTCTTCCTATTTCAAAGAGTGGAATTAGAACAAATGATCTTTTATGTAGCATTGGATGTGGAATTGTAAGAAAAGAGTTTTTTGTTGTTTTATTTTCATAGAGTAAAATATCCAAATCTATTGTTCTTGAGGTTTTTCTTTTTATTTGTTTATTTATATTTCGCCCGAGTATTTTCTCTGTATTTTTAAGAGTTTTAAGCAGCTCTATAGGTGTTAGAGTCGTTTTGATTTTAATTGCCCCATTTAAAAAATATCCGCTTTTTATTCCTTCCTGTGGGGGATTTTTAAGCATTTTAGATATTTGAAGTATTTTTATTTGTTTATGTTGTCTAAGAAGTTCTAGTGCAAGTGAAATGTTTTTTTCTCTATTTCCTTTGTTAGTACCTATACCAATGAAAACTACTTTGTGTTTTGTGCTTATTGTTTTTCTTCTTTTTAGCTTGATTAACAAATTTCTTTCTTAACCTCTTAACCTTTTCTTTTAACCTTATTTAATTTTAATTCAAAGCGTAAAGTTTAATTTTTTTGTAATAATTAATTAGCTCAAGATCAAAGATTTAAGCTTTATTTTAAGTTTTACAAAGGAATTGGCCTTGACTTAAAAAGTTAAGATTTAGTAAAGTGTAAGTATATAAAAGTGTTGGCTTGTTATTTGAGAAATTTTTAAAGATAATATAAGTCAATAAGCAAGGTTATAACAAAAGCCTATTTAAGAAAGGGATATAAAAATGACTAAACCAGTAGATGGTAATCCAGGTAGTATTCAGATCAAGGATACTGTGCTTAGAAAATTATTAGAAGGAAAGCACAAAACAGTTTCTGTTACTGGTAGTGAAGATGAGCTTGCAGCAAAAATAGCTGAGGTATTTGATGATAAAGATATTAAAGCAGTTGTTACTGGTGATATTGGTGATGATAAAACAGCAGTTGCAAAAGCAATAGCAGGTAGAGCACTTGCACTTTTTAGTGCTGATGCTGTTGCAGAAGAAGCTCCTCTTGGAGAAATTACACAAGGAGCTACTAATAGT
Source organism: Candidatus Melainabacteria bacterium (assembly GCA_016178265.1). Classification (GTDB taxonomy): domain Bacteria; phylum Cyanobacteriota; class Vampirovibrionia; order 2-02-FULL-35-15; family 2-02-FULL-35-15; genus JACOTS01. Next base: position 11,558 of record JACOTS010000006.1, on the reverse strand, counting down.
ACTAATAGTGGTAGTGGTGATGAAAATGTAACCCATGTAAAAGAAGCTCCTCTTGAAGAAACTACACAAGAGGCTACTAGTGTAAATAAAGCTACAGATCCTAATCAGGTTCCACAACAAATACAAACTGACTCACCAGTTACTCCTGATGAACATCCAGAAGGTGAAAACCAAAATAAACTCGGTAAATGGCTTGGAATAGCATCAATAGCTATTGGTGCTCTTGCAGCGCTTGGCGGTATATTTTCCTCTGAGGAGGGAACTAGAGGTAAATCCATTGCTGGACTTATTGGTGGGCTATTAATTCTTCTTCCATTTCTTAAACCACTCCATAGCTTTTTCTGGGGTCAAGGCGAAGGAAGTGAAGAAGGTGCACAAGCGGAACCAAATGCAACTGCATAAAGGAGGATGCTCCTGACATTTTGAGTCTTTTATAAATCATTTTATTTAGTTTTTTATTTATAATTATAATTTTATGAAAATTACAGGTGCCACATATCCAAATAACATTTCTCCCCATTTAAGACATTCAGAAGGGGTAGGTAGGTTTGGTATTGAAGATATAGGCAGACAGTTATATGACTATGGTCAACAAGGGCTTAAATTGGGATCTAGTATTGGACTTACTTTCGTAGGATTTCTTGCACTTCTGGCTGGATCAATAGGAAAAACTCTTGCGCCTGATAAGAGTTCATTTGATTTACTTTCTCTTTTTGGGATTATTGCAGGTGGAATTATGTCTGCCATTGGACTATTTAAAATTACTAAAATAGGTTCAAAAGCAAATTCAAATACTCATGTAGGTTCTAACTACATTGCAGATGGAGCAAAAGAAGCTTTAAATAGTTTAATTGAATTTGACAGTAAATATCACGGGGATCCGGTAGATGTCAGGAACAGTAAGTTATACATGAATAATGTTGGAGCTATTGATGATGCAACAAAAGATAATTTATCTAAAAACATGCTTTCTTACTATGATGAATGTTTAAGTCAAATTCAAAAAAGATATACTAACTTGCAGCCAAAGACTCCTCTTCCTAAAGTTACAATAGGTAACAAAGAATTTTCACTTGATGAATTGCAAGATGAAACCATTGGGCTTATAGGAAATCTTATTTTCTTAAGAGGAAACAGTGATTTTAACACTGCACAAGTAAATGGAGTATCTTTAAAAAGCAAATTAGATCCGGTCATTGGTGATGATGGGGTAAATCAAAACTACTTGGATTTATTGCCTACGAATTATTTGCTTGTATACAATGCTGCAAGAGGATATGTTGATGGACATATGGGGAAAAATGATTCAGTAAAAGGTATATTTGAAGGTAGATTGACTTCTTTACTTGGCTCTACAGGTTGCGGGATTAACTCACTGGATAAATTGAAAACAGTCCTTGCTGAGGGCAATCATACTAATAAAAAATCAGCATGGGAATATTTAAATGAAGTTGAAACAAACAATAATACTTTAAGAATTCTTGATCAAGCAATCAAATATGTTATGGAACATTCAAATAGTGAAGATCAGTTAAAAGCAAGGCAAGCATTTAGATTAAGACAAGCTTTAATAGCAGGGTTTAGATTAGAAGGAAAAACATTTAATGATTTCATTGAGTCTATTAGAATTATCAAAGACGGTAATGGAACATCTAAAGGGTTAGCTAAAAAGATTGAAGAGCTGTCAGAATACCAAAGGAAAATAAGAGAAGAAGTGATTTCACAGCCTGGCGTTGGTATTAAAGAAGAAGCTTATAATGTAAATGATGTTTTTCCAAGAAGGCTAGGCTTAATAGAGTTTGTTGAAGTAATTTCAGCAACTTGATGCTTATAACTTGAAACTTACAACTTACTTCCGGAATATTTTGCTGTTACACTTGTGCTTATTCCGCCTCTTGGTGTAAAGTTGCCAGTAATTGTTATTTCTTTAGGTTTTAGTAATCTGGATAGATCATCTAGTATTTTATTAACTAGGTATTCGTAAAATATTCCTTTATTTCTAAAGCCTAAAAGATAGTATTTTAATGATTTTAGTTCAATGCATAATTTGTTTGGTGTGTAATTAATTACTATTTCCCCAAAATCAGGAAGCCCTGTTTTAGGACACACTGAAGTAAACTCTGGACAGGTTATTGTTATCACATAGTCTCTGTTTGGGTTCGGGTTTTTAAAAGTCTCTAATTTTTTCAGGCTTTGTTTTGTCTTTGACATAGTAGTATTATAGCTGAGATAAGAGGTAAGAGGATTATCCTAGATGCAACTATGAAAAAGAGAGCTGATATTAAACGAACAGTGATTTTACTTGCACATGGCAGTCCAAAAAATCATGCTAAAAATGTTTTACTAAAAATCAAAAATAAAATTTCAAAGTATTTTGCAAAGAGCTGTATTTTGAAATATGCATTTATTCAATTTGATGAGCCTTCATTGCTACAGTGTTTAAATAGAATCAGTTCTAAGGTTAGACATATTGTTATCTTGCCTGTTTTTATCTCTCATGGTAAGCATACATTAAATGATATTCCTATGATAGTAAAAAGCTTCAAGAAAAATAGAAAAAAAGGAGCATTCCATAGTGTAAATGTTGTAATTGCAGAACCTTTGGAAGCTCATGATATGGTTGTTAAAGCTTTATATAGTCGATATATGACTGCTATTGGTAAAGATTAAATAGTTGATACTGTATATCACTAAGTGATTTGGGCATAATGGGATAGTAGACACATGAGAGTAATAAGTGGATAATATAATACATGCCAAGTAAGAAAAATAAGAGTAGTGATGACATTACCATTCATGAAGCAGCTTCTAAGCTTGATGTTTCTGATGCTACTGCAAGAAAATATTTAAAAGACTTTGATATAGGTAAGGCTAAAGGATTTGGTGGTAAAGCAGTTATTACGGCTGAAATGTTTAATGTTTTAGCTGAAGTAGTAAAACTTAGAGGCAACGGTCTTTCTATTCAAGAAATAAAAGATTTAATGAGTCAAGAACCATCTAAAGTTGCAGCTGAGGTTGTTGAAAAAGCAGCGGTAATTACTGATACTCAGTCTAATGAAAGAACCTTTGATGCTTCCGATATATTGGATGAATTAAAACAAAAAGAAGAAGGTTCTGATGATGCTGTAGATATTGATGAAGAAATGAAACCGGAAGATACTGAAGATGGTAAGCAGGAAACACCAGCCGAGGGTAAATCAGATGATGAGGACCCTGAAGAACTAGAAGAAAATGAAGAAGGTGATGGTACTACTGAAATAAGAAAGAGGCTTTTCAATTATAGGTATGTGGAAAGACAAATATCAAATGACTCTAAGAAAATTAATTGGTTTAGGCAGAGGTTGAGAAATCCCAATATTTCGCTACAAGATAAAATGTTGTTTGAAGAAGCGTTGGAAAGAAGAATATTATTTCTGGATGGTTGGAAACATATTTTGCGTTATGTAAGTTGCAAGTAAAATGCCTATAAGATTTTTAACTGCAGGGGAATCTCATGGACCAGAACTAAACATTATAGTTGATGGTATTCCTGCAGGTTTAGAATTACGTGCTGAAGATATAAATAAAGATTTAAAACGTCGCCAATGTGGTTATGGTCGTGGTGGCAGAATGAAAATTGAGAAAGATCAAGTAATTTTTACTGGTGGTGTACGAAATGGCAAAGCATTAGGAGGACCAATATCTGTCCGAATTATAAATAATGATTATAAGAATTGGTCAGATGTTATGTCTCCTGAAAGAATAGACGCAAATAAGTATGAGTCAAAATTTGTTTCAAAAGCAAGACCGGGGCATGCTGATTTAAGTGGTGCAATAAAATATAACCATGAGGATATAAGAAATGTTTTAGAAAGATCAAGTGCAAGAGAAACAACTAGTAGAGTAGTTGCTGGTGCAATATGCAAAATATATTTGCAACAATTAGGTATAGAGATTTTAAGCTATGTGCTTAGAATTGGCAAAGTAGGAATAGATATTGAACAATTATCTTCTGACTATAAGGATTTGTTTTTAAAAGCAGAATCTTCAGAAGTAAGATGTCCCGATCTAAAAGCATCTGAAGATATGAAAAAAGCAATTGATGAAGCCAGATCAAGAGGTGATACTGTCGGAGGGCTTACTCAAGTGGTTGCACTAGGTCTTCCTGTTGGTATCGGCTCGTATACTCATTGGGATAAAAGATTAAACGGGAAAATTGCTGGTGTTCTTATGTCTGTTCATACGGTAAAGTCTGTTGAAATTGGACTTGGTAAAAAAGTTTCAGAACTTTATGGTTCAGAAGTTCATGATCAAATTTATATTGATCCAAAATGGGACAGTAAGAAACTACGTTATATGCGCAAAACAAACAATGCTGGTGGAATTGAAGGCGGGATGTCAAATGGGCAGCCTATAGTTTGTACCGTTGCAACAAAACCTATTCCCACTTTGATTAAGCCTCTTCATTCTGTAGATATTAAAGAAAAAACAGATACGCAAGCACACTTTGAGAGATCGGATATTTGTGTTGTGCCTGCTGCTGGTGTTGTATTAGAGGCAATGCTTGCTTATGTGCTTGCTGATTTAATAGCTGAAAAATTTGGTGGGGACAGTATTGTAGAATTGAAAAACAATTACGATAATTATTTAGAGTTATGTTATCAACGATAAATTTTTATTTTATGGCTATATGAATAGCAATAGCTCCACCCATTATATTTTTGTAATAAGCTTTTTTAAAACCATGCTTTAGTAATAGGGTACTTAGCTCTTCTTGTGTGTACCAACTTAAAAGTGAGCTTGAAAGATAAGAGTAAGCTTCTTTATTTTTTGCAAATATTTCTCCAAGAAGCGGCACTATTTTAAAGAAGAAAATATAATAAATACTTTTCCACAGCTTGTTGCTTGGATGTCCTAAATCAATACATGCAAAAACACCATTTTGTTTTAATATACGATATGCCATGGTAATGCAATTTTCTCTATTTGACAGATTCCTGAGTCCAAAACCAATAGTGATTAAGTCTATTGATAAAGGATTCCAGTTAATTTCATCTATGTTGCTTTTGAGTGTGGTGATATTGTTTAGGTTTTTAAATTTATTATTTGCTATATCAAGCATTGTTTGACAATTATCTACGCAAACTATTTTTGCATTTGGAAGTAGTTTGCTGGTTATTAATGCCAAATCACCTGTTCCACAGCAAAGATCTATAACATTGTTTAGGGTGTTGTTTTCACTTATTGCAAGTTTTATAACATTTTTTTTCCATATTTTATGAAGCCCAAAAGTCATTAGATTATTAAGCAAATCATACTTATTTGCTATATCTGTAAACATGTTATTTACATATACTTCTTTGTTTTGAGTTTTAATTTGTGTAGTGGTAGACATTATAATTATTGATTTTACTTACCGCCGGCTCACTCACAAGTGATTCGCCGGCTTTGTAAAGTATATTTTTAAACAATTCTTGTTGTTGCTATAAAGATTTTACCGAATAAATCGGATAAAATCTTACCTCTTGAATAGCTGGCTGTGAAATATTACACTAACTAGGTAGTAATACTTATTGAGAGCTATGCAGAGCAAAGAAAATAATATGACATTATTAATGACCCCACTCAAATATTTAAATGATGATAAATATGTTGAGGTCTTTGATTTAGTTACTCATATATTGCAAGAAAAGGCTAATTTAACATCTTTTACTGATAATGAGTGGCAGGTTATAGGAGATATTTACTTAACTATAGGCAAATTTAGTGAAGCAGCAAATGCTTATTTACTTGCGCAGAATATTTGTGGAGAAGCATTAGCATTAATTTTAGATGGAAAAATATCTGAAGCAAAACTTAAGCTTAAAGATGAAACTCCTTCTCCTGCAAGAAGCTGGTGCTACTTTTTGTCTGAGGTATTGTTAAACTCTTTATTTATTACACATTGGCCATCTCACTTGCAAATAAGGCATTTTATGGAAAATACTGTTTACTATCTTTTAGTTGCAAAGAAAGATGTTTATATAAATAAAATATTTGGTAAATTGGATAAATTACTTCAAATAAACCAAGACAGTGAAAAATATATTGGCTATGCTTACTTTCATTACGGTGATTTGGATAAATCACTTGATCTATTAATTAATTCTGCTCAAAGAAATCAGTATGATGGGGAAATATATTTTGTATTAGGTCAACTATATTATGCAAAGCATGAATATTGGGATGCTTTGTCTATGCTTGAAAATGCAGCACTATTCTTACCTGAACATTATCCTACTAAGATGTTAAAAGAAAAAATTCTTCAAAAAATCAAAAGTGTCTAATTATTGAACGCGTGCAAGCATTGAGAATATATGATTTAATTTGTTTGTCTGATTTTCAAGATTCATATATATGTATTTTGTGGTTTTAACCATATGGATAAATCCTATGCAGACTATATTTGCAACAATGGTTGCTATTAAAGCTGTTACAAAGAGAAGCATATTATTTCCAAAGCTATAGCTCCCAGCTTGTATGATTCTAATGATATTTATAAGTTGAAGTAAGCAAAATGTCCCTCCAATTGCAGTTATAAATGATGTTGCAATTTTAAATGCAACTTCTAATGAGTTAATCTTTTCAATGTTAAAGATGGTTTGTTTTGTGGATATAATTTGCTTTTGAGAGGTGTCAGTTTTAGATTTATTGTTGTTATAAATAGTTTTGTCTAATGTTTCATCTATGGTTTCGCTGTTTTCCTCGTTAGAATTAAAATAAGTAATCTTTCCTTTCTTTCTTTTATTATCGTTGTGTGAGCCGCTTAAGAGTGGACTGCGCAGGTTAAATGTTTTTGGTGGATAGAAATTTGCACTCATAGTTTTCTACAAAGTTATTTAGTGACTCTAGATCAAAGATGTTATAGCATTCAACTTCTGGATTTACTTTTTTTACTAATCCTGTAAGGATTTTTCCTGGGCCTATTTCAATAAATGCTCTAACATTATCGTTGACGAGATTATTTATGGTTTGTGTCCATAAAACAGGGGAAATCATTTGTTTTCTTAGCTTTTCTAAAATAGTTTTGCTGTCTGTTGATGGCTCCCCATCCAAATTTTGATAAATCGGAATTTTTGCGTTTTTCCTGCTTTGGTTTAATAATTTATCGATTTGAGCACTAAATATTTCAGCAGGCTTATTCATTAAAGGAGAATGAAAGGCTCCACTTAGAGGTAAGATAATTGCTTTACCTCCAAGAAGCTTAAACTTAGGTATTAATGAGTTGATTGCATCTTTATTTCCAGATAATACAAACTGAGTTGGGCTGTTAAAGTTAGCAATAACAACATCATTTGATAAATCGTTTTCTTTTATAAGTTTACTGATTTTACTATTTTCAATATTTAAAACTGCTGCCATTCTGCCAGTAGGGGCCTCCTGCATTAAATTTCCTCTAAGTAGCACTAGCTCTACGACTTCTTTTAATGAAACTATTTCTGTGTACCATAAGCAAGTTAATTCACCAAGACTATGTCCACAGCATGCAAAAGGTTTAAAATCAAGTTTTTTGCTTTTTAAATTTTCTTGAAGTATTTGTGTTAATGCTGTAGAAACTGCAACAAGTGATATTTGGGTGTTTTTAGTTTGATTTAATTCTTCTTGTGATCCTGTAAGAAAAATATCTGAAATATTTCTATTTGCAGTTTGATTAATTAAATTAAAGATTTCTTTTGCAAATTTTGTTTGCTCAAATAAATCTAGCCCCATTCCTACTTTTTGAGAGCCTTGACCTGGAAATAAAATCGCAAATCTCATATTTATTTGTTCGGTAAATTCTGTCCCTTAGCTAGCTTTAGTATTTGTGACAAAACATCTGTTTCTTCTTCACTATTTTTACACTCTTTAAGTTGATCTGTCAAAACTTTCATTTTTTGTTTATTTGTTATCCACCAGCTTATGCCTTTTGATGCTTCATTTAGAATTTTATCTTTGTTTTTTAAGTAATGATTTTGTAATTCTGCTAAATCACCTTCTAGCTTGAGTGCAAGTTCTGAAACTACAGACATCATATGCTTGTATTCGTTAAATTCAATAATTAATTTATTTACTACTTCTTGCGGAGTTGCTCCTGGATCATCCAAGCTATCTAAATATTCTTTTATTAAAATATGCTTTTCATCTATGAAACTTAAAGTAGAGAGTTTATGTCTTGTCTCACCAACATTAGGAAAAGAATTGATATATAATAATAATAATTCCATTTCAGCATGTTTGAAACGCTCGATTGAATACATTTTAAAAGGTGAGTCAGCTCGGTCTTCTTTTTCATCTTTAGAATATCTTTTGATTAAAGTTGTTTTGTGTTTTTTTGCTTTTAAGAATTCTCTTATTTTAAGATTTAAAACTTCTTCGTCGATGTTTAGTTTGTGTGAACTATATCTTATGTGTTCTTTTTGCTCCATTGGATCCCTTGTGGATGAAAGAAGATTAATTAAATCATCTAAAATATATCTCTTTGAAATTTCATCATTTGTGTTTTGAATCTCAAGATAATCAAATGTAATTTTATCCAATATAAAGTATTGAAGTTTTTCACTGGTTGCAATTATTTTCAGTATTTCACTCTTGTCTTTAATTTTTAAAGATTCATCTAAATCTTTTGCAGGTAATTTTGAAATAACTCTAATGTCTACATGTGAAAACTCATTTGCTTCTTGCATAATTTTGAATACACCTTCTATAGCTTTCTTTCCTGCAAGGTCAGTATCCATACACATATACACCTTTTTCGATGTGGTATATTTTGTCAAAAGTCTAATTTGACTTTGTGTTACAGCAGTACCAAGCGTAGCTACTGTGTTTTTAAGATTATGTTGATGAGCACTAATTACATCTAGGTATCCTTCGGTCAGAATGGCACAATCTTGATTTTTAATTTCATCTTTTGCAAAGTTTAAACCGTAGAGTATATGTCCTTTGCTAAAAATTAACGTTTCAGGAGAATTGATATATTTTGCATTGTCATGTGCTGCGGAGGGTAAAATACGCCCACCAAAAGCTAAAATTTTATTTTGTTCATTAAATATAGGGAAAATAATTCTGTTTCTAAACCTGTCATAGTAACCACTGTCGTTTTCTTTAACAATAAAAAGACCTGATGCTATTATTAACTCCTGTGGAAATTGTTTTTCTTTAGTAAAGTAGTTATAGAGAGCATCCCATTTGTTTTGAATAAAACCCATTTCATAAGTTGCTATAGTTTCATTTGTGAGCTTTCTTTCTTCTTTTAGATATTTAAGAGCTTCTGTGCCATCATTTGAATGTAAATGCTCTTTATAAAAATCTAATGCAAGCCTATTTAACTCAAATAACTTATCCTTTATTTGAGTTTCTGTCTTGCTTTCTGTTCCATATTCAATCTTTATTCCATATTTTAATGCCAGATCAGAAACTGCATCAGACCATTTTTGTTTGTTAATGAGTGAGTAAAATGTTATTAAATCTCCGCCTGTGCCGCATGCAAAGCACTTAAAAATTCCTTTTTGAGGATTAATTTGAAGTGATGGATTATGATCATCATGAAAGGGACAAATTGCAGCAAAGCCTCTACCTGATTTTTTTAAAGTTAAATATTCTGAAATTAAGTCCTGAATAGGTACTTGCGACTTAAGCTGATGTATGATTTCTCTAAAATTCTTGATCATTTTTTAATCGCTCGTGTCGCGCGAATGCTCCACTCGCTTTTCCCTTTCGACGACTTTTGCCGAATCAATCGGACAAAAGTCTTAGGTTCTTTTTGATTCCTATTTCCTACCTCTTCCTTCATGTTACGGTATGTTACTTGTAGTATCAAGTCCTAACTTTTCGTCCAGAGATAAAATTATGTTCATATTTTGAATTGCTTGCCCACTTGCACCCTTAACCATATTGTCTATAGCACTTACAATTATCAATTTATTTGTTCTTTTATCTACTAGAGGAGTTATATGACAAAAATTGCTGTTTCTTACGTTTTTTATTTGGGGGTAAATGTTAGGCGGTAATATCTTAATAAAATACTCATTTTTATAGAAGGTTTTATATAGTTTGGTAATTTCATTTTGTGATTTTTTTCTTTTGTTTCTTTTAAGTGATACGTAAATTGTGCTAATAATTCCTCTGTTTATTGGTAGTAAATGTGGTGAGAAAACTATTTTTAAGTTTGACTTTTTCTTTACTGTTAATAACTTAGAAAGTTCATTTTCAATTTCTGGTATATGTCTGTGTGTTCCACCTAATTTATATGGGGTAAAAGATTCATTTATTTCTACGAAATGTAGGTCCTGTTTTGGCCCTTTTCCTGCGCCACTTACGCCTGATTTGGAATCAATAATAATAGACTCAACATCAATTATATTTTTCCTTAATAAAGGAGCTAGTGCCAAAATAATTGATGTAGGGTAGCAGCCTGGATTTGCAATGATTTGTGATGTTCTTACCTCTTTTCTGTTTATTTCAGGTAAACCATAAGCTGTATCATATTTTTTATTGTTTGCATTTACTGTTTTTGCAAGACGGAAATCAGAGCTTAAATCTATCAGCTTAATGCTTTTGTTCTTACGTAGTAATTGAGGTATAAAATGTTTTGCAAAATCATTAGGAGTAGCTAGGAAGATTAAATCACATTTTTTTGCAAGCTCATTTGCATTTGTCTTTTTTAATTTAAGTTTTAATCTGTCATAAAAAGAAGGGTAAATTTCATAGTATTTTTTACCGGCATGTTGTTCTGAAGTTACTGCTGTAATTTCAACTCCTGGGTGATTGAGTAATAATTTTATTAACTCTGCCCCTGTGTATCCAGTAGCTCCAATTATTCCTATTTTAAATTTCATGGTCTTTAATCTTAGGACTTATTATTATATCCTATTCCAAAACGTAGAATACAAGCATAAAAATCTTTTAATGTTGCACTTTAGTTAATTCAACAGTCCTGATTATTAACCTTGCTTTAATAAACTTTTACTTTTATGTAAAACAGGAGATTGTGATTATGTTAGATGAAATTGGATCAAGAAATAAAATTAATAATCAAGATTATTTTTCTTCTAGTGCATTTACTCAAGGTTCTAATAGTACTTCCTCTCAGGATAGTATGCAGCAACTTCAAGACACTGTTAATGGGATGAGAGAACAATCACATGGACAAAATAAGCAAAAAACAGTTGGTGATTTAACAAGGCCTCATAGAATAAAACAATTAAGAGAAGAGATAGGTCGTTTAAGAGAAGAAACTAGCCTCGAAGCAGTGTTAAATGATACCCCTGGTAATATGCAAGGAATACATGAAAGAAGAGCTAAGCGTGCCCATTTAAAAACGCTAGAAGCTGAACTAGTAAAACTTGAACAAGAAGAATCTGAAAATCCGAGTGAGTCAAAAGGTTTGGATGATGCCATGCGCCCTCATAGGGTCAAACAGTTGCAAGAAGAGATATCTCGTTTAAGAGAAGAAACTAGTTTGGAAGCGGTCTTAAATGATAATCCTGGCAACATACATGGAATACATGAAAGAAGAGCTAAGCGTGCTCATATAAGAACATTAGAAGCTGAACTTGCAAGGC
>JACOTS010000005.1 GCA_016178265.1 Candidatus Melainabacteria bacterium | reverse complement strand
GCTTAGAGTAAAACAACTAATGAAGAAAGGTTTTGTCCGATTTATTCGGCAAAACCTGACAGGTGTTAAAATTGGCTTACCAAGTGCACAATGGAAAGGTGGCGAAGCGAATTATGAGCGAGCCACCTGAATAGTAACAATAAAAGCTAGTTTGCTTTAACTCTTGAATTTTCATATTTCCTTTGCTTAGCAAGCTCAATGTCTAATTTCTTTTGCACATTATCTAGTGATTCTTCGGGTTCTTTTTTTAAACTTATTACCTCATTAAATGCATTTTTAAGCTCTCTTTTATATAGCTGAAATGCTGTTGTAGAAGGGAAATACTTAGCGTTTTGAGATCTTGCAGAATCTATAAAAACTTTAATAAATGGATTAGGGTGTCTTTTTATAAAATCTTCCCTATCTGAAACAATTAAAGGAGAAAATATTTTTTGCCCAATAGCCAGTTCTTCTATATTTTCAGGTTTCATAAGCCATGAAATAAAATAAAATGCTTCATCTGGATTTTTAGCTCCTTTTGGAATTACAATGGGAACACATATTACACTTGTTGTCAGCTTGTCATCTATGGTTTTTGCTGGAGCTGCTCCCCACTCTATATCAGGTGCAAATTTTGAGATAAAATTTGCTTCCCAAACCCCGTTTATTTCAATTGCAATTTTTTCAGAGTAAAAAGGATTATTAGGTCCCTGGATATTTCCAAACTCTTCCTGAAAAGTCTGAATATTTTTAGCACCTAATTTTTTTGATGCTTCTTTTGCCCACTCCCAGCCTTTTATGTTTAATTTATGATTAGCTGTCAGGTTATTTCCATATCCCCAGCTGCCATTAAAAAAATAAGGATAAAATGAATTAGCCCATGAAGGCCAGCTTGGTAAAAATGCTGCTTGTGTGATATTTCCTTTTTTGTCTTTTATTGTTAATTTATCTATGTAGTTTAATATTTCACTAGCTTTTTGAGGAGGCTTTTCAGGATTAAGCCCTGCTTTTTTAAATAAGTTTTTATTCCAAAAACATTAAACTCAAGCATTTCAAAGTAGACTGGGATAAACATTTCTTTTTTTATTTTGTGTTTTTTACAATATTTTTCAAGTGGTATCAGTGCACCTCTTTGAGCAAGTTCAGGTAGCCACTCTGAAGTAGTATTTAAAACATCGGGTGGTGTTCCTCCTATTATTGATAAAAGAGTTTTTTTCCATGGCTCGGAAATAGTTAGCATTTTAACTTTTATGTTTTTATGTTCTTTATTAAACTTTTCAACTACTTTTTCAATAGCTTCTTCTTCAAAGCCAGTCCAAAATTGCCAGTACACTATTTCTTTAACATGTTTTGAGTGCTTGGGTTTTGGAGTTGAGTGGAGGTAAAAATATACTATTACAACGGTTGAAATTATAAACAATGAAAGAAATAGCCTTTTCATAAGTAGTTCTAGTCTACTATATTAAACTTATTTAATAATTGTTAGGGTTATCTTTGTTGGATAGCCATAGATAAACGGTAAAAATATAGGTAGAAATGTGAAAGGAACTCTTATGAAGAAGTTTATTTCTTTATTTTTATTTGTGTTGTTGCTATTTAGCTTTGGTGTAAGTCTAAGCTATGCTCAAGAAACTTATGAAGATGAGCTTACCCCAACTCTTCCAGATATAGAGGAAGAGGATGTTGAAGATAGCGAAGGTTCTGAAGATTCTGAAGAAGAATAATACTACTAAACATTTTCAATATTTAAATTAATTCTAAATTGCAGTGCTTCCAATAGATGTGTTTCTTCTATATTTTCTGATTCGTATAAATCAGCAATTGTTCTTGCTACTTTTAAAACCCCTGTATAGCTCCTTCCTGATAAACCCAATGATTTAATTGCATGTGCCATTAATATTTTTCCTTCTTTATTTAGGAAACAATATTTTTTAATGTGAGTTGGTGGTAGTTTTGAATTATAAAAATTGCTGTGGTCTTTGTATCTATCAATTTGAATCTTTCTGGCTTTTATTACTCTTTTTGCAATATCTCTTGAGCTTTCTTCTATCAGGCTACTAAGCAGCTCATTTTCATGAAGACTTTTTGAATTAACTTGAAGATCAAATCTATCAAGAAGCGGTCCGGATAGTTTTCCAATATATCTTTTGATTTGTTCTATATTACACTGGCATTTCTTTAAGCTGTCGCCAAAAAATCCACAAGGACAAGGATTACATGCTGCTATTAAAGTAAAATCACAAGGATAATTTATGCTTTTTTGTGATCTGGAAATTGTAATTTCATTTGATTCCATTGATTGTCTTAAGCTATTTAATACATTTCTTTGAAATTCAGTAAGTTCATCTAGAAATAGTATTCCTTTGTGTGCAAGTGAAATTTCACCAGGTATAGGAGAGCTTCCACCTCCTACAAGCCCTGCTGTGCTAATTGTATGATGTGGTGATCTAAATGGCCTTGTTGAAATTAAGCTATTTAGGTCTTTTATTTTTTTGCTTATAGAGTATATTTGAGTAACTTCTACTTTTTCGTTTTGTGTAAGCGGAGGAAGTATTGATGGAACTCTTTCTGCAAGCATTGTTTTTCCGCTTCCCGGCGGACCTATAAGAAGTGTATGATGATTGCCGCTTGCTGCAATTTCTAAAGCTCTTTTTGCAAGCCTTTGTCCTTTTGCTTCTTTGAAATCTAAAATATTTTTGTTTGATGTGATTTGGGTTGAGGTTAGCTTTGCTTCTAGAGGACTTATTGTTTTGATGTTGTTGATTGTACTTATTGCTTCTTTTAAGCTTTTAGCTGGGAAAATATTAATCCCACTAATTAACGATGCTTCAGAAGCATTTTCCCAAGGAATAATTAAACTGGTTATATTTGATTTCTTGGCATATTGAGCAAATGATAATGTGCCGTTTATAGGTCTTATGATTCCTGACAGTCCAAGCTCTCCCAGTATCAGTAAATCTTTTATATATTCAGGATTAACTAAACCTAAGGTGATTAAGATTCCAATTGCAATTGGAAGATCATATGTAGGCCCTGTTTTTTTTGTATCACCAGGAGCTAGGTTAACCACTATTTTTTTACTTGGAAAATCTATTCTACTTGCTTTTATTGCAGATCGAACCCTTTCTTTTGATTCATTAATAGCGGTATCTGGAAGTCCTACGATAATAAAGTTTGGTAAGCCATTTGAAATATCTACTTCTATATCTATTTTGTAGGTATTAATTCCTGTAAGTCCACAGGAATTAATTTTTGCGTATAAGGTTTTATTAGTTTCTTCAATTACTTTTACTTCTGGTTGCATAGATATATTGAAACAGAGGTAACTGTAATGTTTGTAACCAATGGTTACTTTCTTTCAAAGCTTAGAAAAAATTAAACTTGTTATGTAACCAATAGGTACAATCTTACTTAGTTCAAAGTTTAAATGCCCACGGAAGCAACTCTTCTATTGTGGTTACGCCC
Source organism: Candidatus Melainabacteria bacterium (assembly GCA_016178265.1). Lineage (GTDB taxonomy): Bacteria > Cyanobacteriota > Vampirovibrionia > 2-02-FULL-35-15 > 2-02-FULL-35-15 > JACOTS01. Next base: position 4,530 of record JACOTS010000005.1, on the reverse strand, counting down.
ATATTATCAATTATTATTCTTGTTTCTTTTTTACCGTAGTCTGAAATTAACTGAAGCAGATCTCCTGATGGATATTTTACAAATGGAAAAGAAAAGAAAATAGCTTTAATTTTATTTTTAATATTACTAACTCCAATTTTAGCTGTGCAAGTTGCAAAAACAGCTTTTAGTGGTTCGGCTGAACATCCAAATGAATCGCTATCCACTGTGCATGCTGAGAATATTTCATTTTGATCTTCAATTAGAATTGATACGCCATATTTATAGTTTGAAAAAGGAGTATAAGCATTGTTAAGTGCACGTTTTGCATGGTCTAATGCATCCATTTCTTCAATAGTTAATCCTCTTAATTTACTTTGATCAAGTATCGGGTTAGGTAATAATTCTTTAGGAGTAAATGTTCTTTGGATTCCATCTATGAGTATGATTCCTTTGTGATCCAATTTTTGATGTATTACCTCTCTACATGCACCGCAAGGTGTTACTTTATGAGTTTCAATTTCTGCCTGATTAATATTTTTCGAATCAAGTGCTTTTGGAACACTAATTGCAATTGCGATAAACTTTTTAAACCCTGCTGTAATTCCATTATAAATAGCTACTCTTTCTGCACATTGTGTTAAATGAACAGTTGGTTCTACATTTGTACCTGAAAATGTTTTTAAGTTTTTATTTTGGTCAATACCTACTACAACAGCACCTACAGGGAAATGACTATATGGGGACCAGGTATTATTTGAAATCTCTCTTGCTAAGTACTTTAAATTGTCATATGACAGGTTTGAATTATTTAATAATTCTTCAATTTCTTTTTCTTTATAACTAATAGTTTCTTCGTGTGACATGTATTTCAATTTTAGCAATTTTTTTTGCTAAAATCCTTGTGTTGTAAAATTAACACATAAATACTAGAAATAAATGAATAGTATGAAAAAGAAGAAATTGGGGAATTAGAAGAAAGCTTTTTGTCCAATTTATTTGGCAAAAAGCGTCGAAGGAGAGAAGCGAGTTGAGCGTTCGCGCGAAACGAGCGGTATAAATATGATCTCGGTAAATGATTTTAAAACAGGACAAACAATTCAATGGAATAATGGCGTGTGGTCCGTTATGGAGTTTTTGCATGTTAAGCCTGGCAAAGGTGCGGCATTTGTAAGAACCAAACTTAAAAATTTACAAAAAGGCAATATTATTGAAACAACCTTTAGGGGTGGTGAAAAATTACCAGTTGCAAATGTTGAAAGAAAAGAAATGCAATATCTCTATAAAACAGGGGATAGAATTACATTTATGGATACATCTACTTATGATCAAATTGAGGTTGGTGAGGATACAATTGGTGAGCCAGTAAAATACCTTAAAGATGGTACAAAGTAGCGGACACTCCGCCAGGGGTCAGAGGAGATACGGCAGCAGGTAATAATAAGCCGGCAACACTCGAAACAGGAGCTCAGGTTCAAGTGCCGTTTTTTGTTAATAAAGGGGATATAGTAAGAATAGATACTAGAACTAATGGTTATATAGATAGGATTAAAAAATAAGAAAGATAAAAAAGATACAAAAATAATAATGAATATTCCATGGAAAGAAATTGAAGAGCTTACAAAGTACCTAGAAGAAAAAGGTCTGACGGAGCTTAGCATTGAAACTAAAGACTGTAAAATTAGTATAAAAAAAGGTGCTCATGGAGCTTATATTCCTACTGTTAATTCAGAGCCATTGGCGGAAGCACAAGATGGCAAGTCAAATTCAGCTTCCAGTGGATTTTTTGAAGTTAAGGCACCAACAGTAGGTACTTACTATCAGTCTCCAACTCCTGGTGCTGAAGCGTTTGTTAAAGTAGGATCTACGGTTCAAGAAGGAGCAGTACTTTGTATTATTGAAGCTATGAAAATCATGAATGAGCTTACATCTGATGTAAGCGGTACTGTAAAAGAAGTATTAATTAAAGACGGCGAGACGGTTGAATACGGTCAAGTCATCATGAGAATCCAGGCTAATAAATAAGGAGGCTACTATGAAAAAAGTACTTGGTTTTTTCTTTTCTTTACTTATAATTTGTAATCTTTCCTTATTGTCTTATGCGGCAGAAAAGGATGTTACGCTAGCGTTTGAAGATGAAGAAATACCTGTGGTTATAAAAAATGAATTTGATGAAGAAATTCAAGTTCAATTAGATACAAATAGAAAATATACAATTGGTCCCAGTGAAAAAATTGTAATTGGGAATAGAAAACCAGGCAAATATACTCTTACTATTTATAATAAGCGTGGTGAATTTGTAGATAATATAACTCAAAACATTTCAAAACAAAGTAGGTGGGTTTTAAACAATGATACGGTGGCTAATGATGGAAAAATTGATAGTTTGTCTACTGGTCAGAAAGTAGCAATAACAGCAGGTGCTGTAGGTGTTGCTACACTTGGAGGAGCACTTATTCATATGGCGCTCCAGAATAAGGATGAGGTGGATTCTTCTTATGTACCGCCGGAGTATATTCCTCAATATGTTGCTCCACCGCAACCAGCTATTAGTAACACCCTTGCTCAATTACCACATCCTGCAGTACCCGCTACTGTTTCAAAAGCAGTAAGTGCATTTAGTGATGGTGGTAGTTTATTTAAAATAGTGAATTCAAAATATGATCAAGTCACTTTAATTGTAGAAGGTGCAGATGGTAATCCTATTGGTTCAAACTGGATAATTCCAAAAGCATCTATTGGTCAAAGCCCACAACCACTTTTATATGATGGTCAAAATGTAACCATTGGGACTGATCAAAAAGTTATTGCTGTAACTCCCGAAGGATATGAGTTGCAGCGTTATGCATTTGAACTTGCTGTTGATCCTGCTGATGGCGGCTATGTGTGGATAATTAAGTAAAACTTAAAAAATAAGTTTTATATGTCTGCTGTTTGTTTGGTGGTTGTTAAAGTTTTTCTAATTGCTTCAAGAAGTTTTGCTGCTTCAATAATTTCTATTTGTTTATAAAGATTTTTAGATAGTCCTTCTGTTTGTGGAATTACTACTTTTTCAAATCCAAGCTTAATAGCTTCTTTAATTCTATTTTCAATATTGTTTACTTGCCTAATTTCGCCAGATAACCCTATTTCACCAATATATATAGTTCTTTTAATAGGAACCACATCTTGTTTGCAACTTACTATTGCTATTGCAATAGATAAATCTATTGCAGGTTCATCTGAGTTTAATCCACCAACAAGATTTACAAACAAATCATGTTTGGAAAAATTAAAACCAACTCTTCTTTCTAAAATTGCTATTATTTGAAGCACCCTGTTGTAATCTAGTCCATTGGCGCTTCTTCTTGGAGCTGCATATGTTGTGTTTCCAACCAGTGCTTGAACCTCTGCAATGATTATTTTAGTTCCTTCAGTTATTGCAGTGTATGTGCTTCCTGGAGTAGACTCTTTATTTTGTGACATGAATAAAAAGCTTGGATTTGAGATGATTTTAAGTCCGGAATCTCTCATTTCAAATACAGCAATTTCATCTACTGGACCAAACCTGTTTTTGGTGGCTCTTAGTAATCTAAAATTATGAAATCTCTCTCCTTCAAAATAGAGCACTGTATCAACTATATGTTCTAAAACTTTTGGCCCTGCTATTTGACCTTCTTTGTTTACATGACCTACTAATATGGTAGTTATGTTGTTGTCTTTTGCAAACCTCATTAAATTATTTGCACATTCTCTAACCTGGCTTATACTGCCTGCACTTGATTCAAGCATTGGGTGATAAATTGCTTGGATTGAGTCAACAATTAAAAAATCAGGCTTTTCTTTTTTTGCAAGTAGTAAAATATCTTCCAAGTTGGTTTCCGGGAAAAGTAATGTTTGTTGATGTTTAAGGTTTAATCTATTGCTTCTAAGTTTAATTTGATATGAAGATTCTTCTGCGCAAGCATAAATTACTTTATGATTTTCTGATAGTGCATCAGAAGCTTGCAAAAGAAGCGTGGATTTTCCAATGCCTGGATCTCCTGCTAGTAATACAAGTGATCCTTGTACAAATCCACCACCCAGCACACTGTCTAGTTCTTTGTCGAAAGAATTAATTCGATTGGCTTCATTTAGTTTTACATCCATGCAACTTTGAAAGCTTGTTTTAGTTTCTTTCTCAATAAGCTCATTTTTTGCTGCTTTGGTTTTTGTCTTTTGCACTTCTTCTATAAGACTGCCCCATGAATTACAATCAGGACACTTCCCTATGTAACTTTGTGACGCAAGACCACAGTTTTGGCAGACCCATTTTGAGGATGATTTAACCATTAATGGTCTTATTATATCAATGGGAGTATAGGTCTTTTGAGTGAGATTTATGCGTAATTAGCTAAGTAATTAATCAGTGTTCTTACACCAATTCCAGTAGGTCCTTTTGGTCCAAATGGATTTTCTTTGCCTATCCAGGCAGGCCCTGCAATATCTATGTGTACCCACGGGATATCATTTACAAAATGTTCAAGCAGTACCGCACCATTTTGTGCTCCTGCTTTACCTTTAGAACCTGTG
>JACOTS010000004.1 GCA_016178265.1 Candidatus Melainabacteria bacterium | reverse complement strand
TCAGAAACACCTATTTGACCTGCAAGATCACAAGGATCGCCCCCACATGTCTCAAGTCCGTCACTAATTAAAATGATTGATTTCTCTCCTTTATATGGCGCAAGATCTCTTACTGCTTGTCCTAAAGAGTAAGTAATTGGGGTAAATCCTTGGGGTAGTATCTTATAAACTTCGGATACAATTGTTCTTCTATTATTAATCCCAGGGAAAATCAAAAGCTTTGAATCATTGCAATCAATGCTTGGATCCCCGGTTGGTTTTCCTGAACCATATACTCTAAAACCAAGATTGACATTTATGAAAAAGGATTTTGCTTTTTATTGCTTTTGCTTAAAAACGGATTTATAGTTTGAGAAAAGCCTGCATCTGAACAAAACAATAAAATAAATACAACAATTAAAAAATTAATCTTTTTCATCAAATAAAGAGTATTTTGCTTCTTCAGGATCCCCGGTAAATTCTCCTGATTTTTTACCCCATATATATATTCCCAGAGCTACAAGTGCAAACAAAATACAAATAGTAAAAGCGCCATAATATGCAGCACCTAGTCCGGCTTGATTTAAAACACAATTTGGACACATAACACCTATATTATACCCACATATACAAGAAATAGAAATCAGCAGAGTAAGAATTAATCAATTAAGCTCATTCAGTATTCTAAATATATCCTTTGCAAAATAACTAATAATTATATCAGCACCAGCTCGTTTAATACCTGTAAGCATTTCAAGTACAGTCTTATCTTCGTCAAGCCAACCATTTTGTGATGCAGCTTTTATCATCGAGTATTCCCCAGAAACGTTGTATGCAACAAGAGGTAAATTTACTTTTTCTTTCACAGCAGAAATAATATCTAAATAAGGAAGCGCAGGCTTTACCATTATAAAATCAGCCCCTTCTTTTTCATCAAGAAGAGCTTCTCTAATAGCTTCTCTTTTGTTAGGTGGATCCATTTGATATGACTTTCTATCTCCAGATTCTGGAGCAGACTTAGCTGCTTCTCTAAAAGGCCCGTAAAAACTACTTGCAT
>JACOTS010000071.1 GCA_016178265.1 Candidatus Melainabacteria bacterium | reverse complement strand
ACTAAAGAAGACTCACCTTCTTCAAAAGCTCCTAGTTCTCTTGCAAATGTATAGCCTATAGTCTTATAAACTAATTTTGCAGCTAAATAATTCGGTGCATCCAAATCTTTTATAGGAGATAATTCCACAAAATCCATTCCTACAACTTCTTTAAAGGTACAAACATTTTTTAATATGTCTACAACCAAATCCCAGCTAAGCCCACCAGGCTCAGGTTTAGATGTACTAGGCATAATACCAGAGTCAAAAGCACTAAAATCAAAAGTAATATAAACATTTTTTGTAAGATTAGAAATAATATCTGCTACATTCCATTTATTTTTATCTCTTGCAAAGAACATTTCAACATTAGGACTTACCTTATCAAGCCAAGCAGCTTCTTCACCAAAAATATTTCTTATTCCTATTTGAACAATTTTCAGTTCCGGCATTACTTCAACAATTCGTTGTACCATACATGAGTGATTAAACTTATTATTTTTCACAGAAGACTTCATATTTACATGTGCTCCAAAATGCAATATAGATACATCAGGATAAAGATCGTAAATTGCTTTTATAGCACCATAAGAAATTGAGTGCTCTCCACCAATAATCACAGGTAGCGATCCCCCAACAACAGCATCCCTTACAGCTTGTTCAACTTCTACAAATGGTTGGGAAGAATTACTATCCACAAACTCAGGCTTAATAAAATTCAGCGTGTTTATTCCTAAATTATTAACACTTGACCAAAGTTCATCATCAAAAGAAGATAAATAGACACTTCCATTTAATATTGATTGTGGTCCTAGTTTTGTCCCTTTTACAAAATTAGTTGTATGCTCGTAAGGAACTGGTATTATTAATACCCTTGGTTCTTCAACTTGCTCAAAATTACCAAAAGTGCTTGTTTCAATTATCATAACGTTTTTTATACCGCTCGTTTCGCACTAATGCTCAACTCGCTTTTTCCTCCAGGCAACTTTTGCCGAATAAATCGGACAAAAGTCTTAACTACCCAATTTCCGATTCTCAAATTTTGCTCAACTTAAAAATGCTTTTACTTAGCATTATGTATGCTAATTTTAGCAATTAGTAGAATTCTCTGCAATGCCTTTTAAAACGACAATCTCATATTCTTTTATAATGTTGTAAGAAGGGAATCAAAATTGCAAGGGAAGCTAAAAGTAACACAATCAAAAGGGAAGACAAAACAAGAATACATAGAAGAACTAGAAAATGAAGGATATTCTACTTTTGAATGGTCAGACCCACCAGATGCCTATTACCCACCACATACCCATAACCATGATGAATGTATTTGCATTGTAACGGGTAAGACAACATGATAAATCAACTACACGACAAATTAAAAACCATTCAAGATGCAATTAATTATGAAATTGATCAGCATTATATTAATGCAACAGGAAAAAGAACAACTTTTTCCAATTTTATAATTGAAAACACAAAATACCTAAGGAAAGAACTGGATGATAGCTTAGAACTTATAAAACTAATTAGCTTATTTAATTCATATCCTACACAGGATATTTCAGGACGTATACAGACTATTCATAAAGCACAAGATATATTAAGAGATTTGTATAAGAATAACAAGGAGTTATTGGAAAGTAATTCAAATGAAAACAAGAAAAATTTTGCCAAGCAATATTATGAAAAGAATTTAAGAAAAATAAATGCTCAGTACATAAAAGGTGTAGGTCCTAGAATATCAAAACTACTTAACAAACTAGGAGTTTATTCCGTACATGATTTATTCCACTTTTTTCCAAGAGCATATATAGATTACCAAAAACAAGTTCCTATAAAAGATCTAAGGCTTGATGAAGCTGTAACGATTGTTGCGAAAATCAAAGGTTTAGGTTGTTATGACCCTCCAAAAAGAAAAAATCTTTCAATAATTACATTTGCCATCCATGACAGCACAGGTAAAATTACAATTTCCAGGTTTGTAAGTAGAAAACTAAGCAAGATTATGACAACCCAATACAAAAAGCAATATCCAATAAATACAGAGGTTGTTTGTGCCGGAACAGTTTCATATGATAAATTTACAAGATCGTATTCATTAAGCAACGCTTCTATTGAAAAAGTAAATCAAAATGATGATAGCGAAGCCAGTCTCAATACTTCAAGAATTGTCCCTGTATATCCGCTAACAGAAGGAATTACAGCAGAGCTAATGAGAAAAGCTACCTCAAATGCTCTTCAATCACACGGCGAACTAATTACAGAAACCTTACCAAAAGAAATGTTACAAGAAGATAAACTCTTAGATCTCAAAACAAGCATACATCAAATTCATTTCCCTGAAAGTCATGAGCTCTGTGAAATAGCAAGGTCAAGATTAATCTTTGAAGAGTTCTTCTTTATGCAACTGGAACTAGCTTACAGAAGATATCTCACCGATAAAAATAGAACAGGGCTTGCATTACAAGACAAATCTCGTGGTTTAATCCAAAGTCTTTTAAAGGCTTTGCCATTTGAGTTGACCAATGCACAAAAACGAGTTTTTAATGAGATAAAAAGCGATTTGATGAGTGATAAGCCAATGCACAGGCTACTTCAAGGTGATGTTGGATCAGGTAAAACAATTGTTGCACTCCTTACCCTTTTGTTTGCAATTGAAAATGGGTTTCAAACTGCTCTTATGGCACCTACAGAGATACTAGTAAATCAACATGTAAGAAAATTCAGAGAATATTTAAATCCTTTGGGTTTAGAAGTAGCTGAACTAACAGGAAGTACTCCAGCAAAAATAAAAAAAGATATCTATAGCAGTTTGCAAAACGATCAAATTAAAATTGTTGTAGGCACCCATGCACTTTTACAAGATGAAGTAATGTTCAAAAATCTTGGGTTAGTAATTATTGACGAACAGCATAGGTTTGGTGTCAAACAACGTGATGAGCTTTTAAAAAAGGGAAAGAATGTAGAAAGACTGTTCATGACTGCAACACCAATTCCAAGAACACTAGCACTTTCAATACACGGAGATTTATCACTATCAGAAATTGATGAATTGCCAAAAGGCAGAATACCAATTAAAACTTCTGTAGTACAACCATGGCAAAGAAATAAAGCATTTGATCTTATAAAAGGTGAAGTAGCAAAAGGTAGGCAAGCATATATAGTATTCCCTCTTATTGAAGAATCCGAGAAGTTATCTGCTAAAGCAGCAGAAGTCGAATTCAAGGAATTATCAAAATCAATATTAAAAGATTTAAAGGTTGGGCTCTTACACGGGGAACTATCATCAAAAGAAAAAGATGCAGTTATGCAAAAATTTGTAACCAGAGAAATAGATGTCTTAGTAACCACCACGGTAATTGAAGTTGGTATGGATGTATCAAATGCAACGGTAATGATGATTGAAAATGCTGAAAGATTTGGTCTATCACAGTTGCATCAGCTTAGAGGAAGAATCGGAAGAGGTGGAGATCAAGCATATTGCTTACTTCTTCCACAACACCACTTTGAAGAAGCTTCAAAAAGACTTGCAATTATGACTCAAACTAATAATGGTTTTATCATTTCTCAAGAGGATCTAAGAATCAGAGGACCGGGAGAATTTCTAGGAACTAAACAAAGTGGTTTACCAGAATTAAATTTAGCTGACTTAATCAGAGATGTTGATATATTAGAAAAAGCCAGAACAAGAGCAATTAATATAATCAAGAACAACCCTGATCTTTCTCAATATCCTATATTAAAAAATTATCTAAACCAGAAAGAGGAATCATATATTACTGCTGGATAATGTTAAAATGCTAGCTTGTTTTAAGAATTCATCAAATCATGTAATAATCTTAATTAAAGGGAATAATATAAAAAACTAATTATACAGTACCTTTTACCTTTTAAAAGGTGCTGCGTCTAAGTAAGTAGAAGAATTATGCCGGAAACTCAGGAAACATTTGAATTACTAAAAAATTACGTCAATGAACTGCCTATTGGCCTTTTACTCTTTGGGAAAAACATGGAAATTCTTTCGTGGAATAATCAAGCAATTAACATGCTTGAAATACACGAAGAGAATATAAAGAAAAATGATTTTGGAACCTTAAAGAAACAACTGATGGAATTAATACAAGACGAAACGATAAATGAAAGAGAACTCATTGGGCTTTCTAAACCATATAAAGCCTCTAAAAAAGTAGCATCCGATAATAACGTCATTGTGGTGCTAACTGAAAGCTTCCAAGAAACAATCGGAGAAATGAGTCATGAGTTAAGAAGGCCGCTCACCAATATAAAAACACTAGCTGAAAGTCTTCATATGGGAGCAAAAAATGATCCGGATATCGCAGGGAAATTCATTGAGCAAATAAATAACGAGGCGGACAGACTTACAAGACTAGTTAATGCTTTATTAAATATGAGTAAAATACGCTCAGGCAAACTTGCACCAGCTAAACAAAAAATTAATTTGAAATCTAAAATTAATGATGCAATAAAACTATTACAATCACATGCTGACAAGAGAAAAACAAAACTAATAAATGAAGTGACTGATGATTATAAAATATATGCAGATGCAGAACAAATTGATCATGTAATTCAAAACTTAGTAGAAAACGCAATTAAATATAGCCCAGATGGATCAACAGTTACAATTTCTTCCGGGCCCGCAAGCGGAAGCTTTCAAGTTAGCGATACTGGCATAGGGATACCCCTAACAGAAGTCTCAAAAATCTTTGAAAGGTTTTATAGGGTTGACCGTACAAAAGCTAAGGGTAGCTCTGGACTTGGGCTTTCAATTGTCAAAAATGTTATAGACCTACATGGGGGCAAAATAGAGGTTAATTCAGAAGTTGGTAAAGGGACAACCTTCATAGTTAGCCTTCCAAACGAAGGATAATAACTTAATAGTATGCGTTAAGACGGGTTTATCTTAACCTAGATTATGGTATGTTAATCGTATAAAGACTTTTCCTCTAAAGAGTTTTTAAAAATGAGGTTAAAAAAATGCCAAACAAAATACTATTAGTTGATGATGAAGTAAATTTAATTGATCCTGTTGCTTACAACTTAAAGCAAAAAGGATATGACACAATCACTACATACGATGGTAAAACTGCACTAGAATCATTTAGAAGAGATCAACCGGATCTTGTTCTTTTAGACTGGACACTTCCAGATGTTTCAGGAGTTGAAATCTTAAAACAAATAAGAGCAGAACAAGATTACACCCCAATAATCATGCTTACCGGTCGCACTGCAAAAGAAGATATTGTTGAAGGTTTAACTGCAGGGGCTGATGATTATGTAACAAAACCTTTTACATGGGAAGAACTTCTTGCAAGAATTAGCTCCGTACTTAGACGTGCACAACAAGTATCTCAAACACCTGGCAAAAGACTTAGGTTTGGCGATCTAATTATGGATACCGCATCACACAGAGTGTGGCTTGCAGATAAGGAATTATCACTGTCACCTAGAGAGTATGCACTTCTTGAAATTTTTATGAACAATCCAAGACGTGTTTATTCAAGAGACGATTTAATTGAACGTGTATGGGGACTGGATTATGATGGTGATACTAAAACCGTTGATGTCCACATTTGCTGGCTTCGTCAAAAAATAGAAGAAGATCCAGCAAGACCAAAGGTACTCCAAACAGTTAGAGGATTCGGATACAGGCTTGGCGGTTAATTAATTACGAAAGGTGTCCTATATGAAATCAACACAAAAAATTATTAGTTTAATTTTAGTTTTTGCATTGCTATTTACTGCATCCCCAACAAATGCACAGACAGACTTATCACCACTAGATATTTTGGTTCTAGACATCATAGATGTTCTTGATTTAATTGGTGAGGACAATGAGACTGCAATAGTAATTCTTAAAAGTGCAAAAAAAGAAGTCAGGAAAGTAGAAGAATTTGATAATAAAGAAAAAAAAACCACAAGTAAAAGAATAAAAAAAGGAATTAAACTTTTAAAGCAAGATAAGAACGATGAAGCTAGAGCACTTTTACAAACAGGAATTGACGAACTGGTAGATGCTGGATTAGCAGATCCAAGCTTGTTTAACTGAGGATCATTTGTGATAGGTTATCTTGGTCCAAGAGGTTCATTCACACATCAAGCTCTACTTGCCTATTTGCAAGCAACCAACAATACAAGCACTCTTGACTGCTTCGAAGCAACTACAATCAGCCAAGTCATTGATGCAGTAAATAATGGAAAAATAAAATATGGTGTAGTTCCAGTTGAAAACTCTATCGAAGGAGCTGTTGGAGAAACTTTAGATCAACTAATTCGAACCTCTCAAAAAGTTACTATAAATCATGAAATCATAATTCCCATTGAACATTGCTTAATCACAAAAACCAAAAACTTAAATGAGATAACAAAAGTTATTGCACACAGTCAGGCATTAAGCCAATGTCAAAGTTACTTAAAAAGATTTTTACCAAATGTCGAGTTAGAACCTACAACAAGCAATTCAATTGGTGTAAAAAGAGTCAGCGAACTAACAAATGGTAATGTAGCAGCAATAGGACCTAAACAAGCTGCTGAAATTTATAAAGTACCTGTTTATGAAGCAGGTATTAATGATGAAAAAGAAAACTTTACTCGTTTTACATTAATTGGCACTGAAACCCCAGAACCAACTGGTTTGGATAAAACTACAATTGCATTTGGTGTACCCTATGACAAACCAGGAACACTTGTTAGAGTATTAAATTCATTTGCTAGTAATAACATCAATTTAACCAGAATAGAATCAAGACCTTCTAAAAAAGCTCTTGGCGAGTATATTTTCTTTATTGATTTAGAGGGACATAGAAATGATCCCTCTCTAAAAAAGGCTCTTAGTGAAGTAGTTTCAGATTTTAGTTTCTACCGTTGGTTAGGTAGTTATCCTAGATGGAACCCTTAAAGGATGTATTCAAATTTTATTTTTTCTTTATTTTTGATCTTGCTTTTCTTAGCTTAAATTTTGTACTTTCAAAATAGATGGGATTATCAATTCAAGCTTTAACATATGCAATAGACAATCCATTAGCTGATGGGACATATAGATTACTACATGAACCAAACAAGCAAGATGAAATTGCACAGGCTGTAAGAAGCTTAGCTTTTAAGCCTCCAACTAAAGCAATTGGGCTTGCAATGCTTGGAGATAAAGGAGTTCACTGGAATACATCTTATGCAAGATTTCTTTTCTCAAGACCAGATTTAGGGCAAGTAGCAACTGAAAAACAAATTGCAAAAGCATTAAATCTTGGCGGAATGTTTCCTGACTCCGATACAACAAAAGCACTTGTTACCTCCCCAGCACTACAACAACTTATTGAAAAAACAGTAGCAAGTAGTGATTTTGAAGTCACTCCACAAGTTGCAACACTAGGAGCTAAATTTTGGAATAGCAGATTAACTAAAGCCATATTTCAAAACCCAAATGTTGGAAAAGAAGCCTATGGAATATTATTTCAAGCAGCTGCAAAAAATAGAAAGACTCAAACAACACATGATTTCTTATATAATTCAAAGATTCCTGTAGAATCTGCAGTACGCTTAATGGAAAATGATTTTCCAATAACAAAAGAGGATGTACTTTTCGTTAAAGAAGATTTTTATCCGCTTGCTGTTGCTTTATATAGACATCCTAGATTAAAAGAAGCTTGTGGAGATGAACTATTCTATAGTCTCTGCCAGGAAGCAATGCTAAACCCAGAAAATAGCAATTCAGGCTCTATTGCAAGAAATGCAGGATTTCCTATAGGCAATTTACAAGAATATACAACACACGTACAAAATGACCAAATCCCATATACAGATCCTATTGAACTTGCTCTATTTAAACCAAACTCTTCATTTGCAAGAGGACTTGGCGGAAATCCAAATTTTCCTATAGAACACGACTTAGTAAAAGTTTTGAGAGACTTAAGAAATGAAAATAGCGGCAAGCCAACAGAGTTTGAGCTTGGAGTTTATGAACAGCCCAGTGTAAGAAAATCTTAGTTACTGTCTTCCAAATTCATTGTGGCTTCTAATCATCCAATTAAAGTATTGGAGCAGTTCATCTACATTTGTTGGTCTTTGTGGGTCCCATCCAGATGGGAGTGTCAGTGCAAGATCCACTTTAGGATCTAATTGTTCTTTGCTTAAATCAATGCCTTGCCTAAGAGCATTGAATATAAGCGCATCTTTTTTATCAGCTACATTAACTTTAATGTTATTAGCATCAGTTTTATCATTGCTTACACCAACTACATTACCACTATCATCAAATCCTACCCATACTGATAATGCATCAGGTACATTTGACCATGAGTCTATTTTTCTTAATTTACCTTCATTTGCATTATGTACAAAAAGCTTTACAAAAACAGATTTTTCCCCATCGGTTGTATTATCAGCCTCTGGTTTTTCATCCCTAATACTTATAATATGTTTTCCCTTACTTTTAACTTCTGTGCCTTCTACCTGGACTTTAAATTCAGCCCATACTTCTTTTCCTTCTTTTAATCTGAATGTATCTTGATTTTCCCATAGTGATTTATGCTCAAATAGTTGAAGCAAGTTATGTTCAATGTGAGTTAATTCAGATGAACTCTGTGCCTTCCCAGCCGTAGCTAAATAGGCAGCGCTTTGCAGAAAGGTTTCATTAGCCTGAGTACTTCCATCAACTCCTCTTAATAAAGGGATTTGTCCACCTCTCTCATTTCCTAGGACAACGGTCCTTCTCTTTCCCTCTATACTAGCTTGATTAACTTTAGTCCCAATTAGTACGGTACCAGGTCCAATTTCTACAGCTCTTGCAAATAATGACATAATTATCTCCTTCAATATACTTCTAAAAAATTATTAACATTGTACAAGGTTAAGAAGTAAAATCCAAATTCATTTTTCAATTCTTCCTGGTTAAGAAAGTATTGACATTAAGATTTTAACCTTGCTATTGTCAAATCAAGATGACTACACCAATTATACAAGCAGCAATAACACTATCAACAAGGTTTTTAACTAATCCAGCTACAGCTAATGCTACAAGAGAAGCAACAAGAACTATAGCAAGCCAAGTAGCACCAGCATTTAAAGGTGCTGCCAAAGCAGCAAAAACAACCGTAGGTCAAGTTGTAAAAAGACCAGATCCAAGCAGAATTACCAATGCTTCAACTAGAGTAGCAATAAAAGAAGTAAAACACTTAGCTCTTGCATAGTTTTCATTTTGCTAAGTGCTCCCCAAGTTTAAATGCTGCGTGTCTACTAAAGCGAGCTTTTACCCTGTCATTTTTTACTCTAATGTAGGGTATATCATGATCAAAATCGATTTTTCTGACATTTAGCTCCTCACTTGAATCATCATTTAAAAGAATAACAACTTTATTATCTTTTCTAATAAGATCCTTTACTACAAAGAGTGTATCCTCAACCTGCACATTTATTTTTTGTGTTTCACCATTTACATTCCATTGCAAAACATATGTTTTATCACCCATCTGTTCAAAATCAAGATGCTTAAAAAACTCAAGGATTTTTTCATGGGTCATATTTGCACCTTTATATGAAAGGTTTCCTTCCAAATCTACTTTAATGTAATTAGATTCCATATTAAACAGCAGGCTCTAAAATATTATAAACAGTATCTCTTTCTATTGGAATATATCCAGCTTCTTCAATAAGGGTTTGAAGAAAATCTTTTTTTAACCCACGTGTAGAAGATCCTGCTGCATAAGTAATGTTTTCTTCTTGCACTGTACCATCTAAGTCATCAGCACCAAAATTAAGCCCCATTTGTGCAAGTCCAACCCCAAGCTGAATCCAATAAGCGCAATGTTTTTTAACTTATCAAATGAAGTTAGTGGTTCCACTTTGCCTGCAATATCAGTATCTTCATAATGGCAAGTTAGTGGAATAAAAGTTTGAAACCCCCCTGATTTATCTTGCCCTTCCCTAAGCTTAATCATATGATCAATTCTATCTTCTACTTTTTCACCAATACCTGCAAGCATGGTTGCATTGGTTTTCAAACCTAACTTGTGTGCAATTCCATGAATTTCAAGCCAAGTTTCAGCGGGGATTTTATCAGGGCAAGTATCATCTCGAACTTGCGTAGAAAATATTTCAGCACCACCACCTGGCATACTATTAAGCCCTGCTTCGATTAACTGTTTTAACGTATCTTCAAAACTAAGTTTAGAAAGCTTGCTAAAAAACTCAATTTCAACTGCTGTAAATGCTTTGACGTGAAGTGCTGAGAATTCTTTTTTAATGGCTTTTAATAGATCTATGTAATAAGGGAGTGCAGCTTTTGGATTTAATCCACCAACTATATGAACTTCTTTAGCACCACCACTTACACCCTTCCCAACTTTTTCAAGCGCTTCAGAAATTGTATATGTCCAAGCTCCTTCTTCATTAGGTAGTTTTGCAAATGCACAAAAATCACACCTGCCAATACAAACATTGGTCGGATTTAAATGCATGTTTTTATTCCAGTAAACCCATCTTGATTTTTCTTTGCCTGATTTTATTTCTCTAGCCAATCTTCCAAGTTCACCGATTTCAAGTAAATTAGTATGGTTATAAAGTGCAATACCTTCTTCAAAAGAGATTCTTTCTTTGTTTAGAATTTTTTCTTTGATTCGTGAAAGCATAATTTGATTCTATCAACGTAGATAAGACTCTGTATAGCGTATAGCATGTGGTTCGTTATTTAACCAAAATAGTAACTAACATTTGTATAATTTGGGTCAGTTGAAAAACAAGGAGGCAACATGAGTCCCACAATTAATTCTCTTCTTAAAGATGAGCTAAAAGTCTACATAGCACAACACACAAATGCAACAAGACAAATCAAACAAAGAAAAGCTGATTATGATGACCGTACAGATGCATATTTGCAGCAAGAGGTAGACAAAATTAAAGAAAATTTTGACTGGTGGGCTACACTAGCTATTGGAAGTTATGCTCAGGGATTTTTATGCAGATATAATACCTTAAAGCTTGTGCCCCCTTGGGTTACCATACCTTTAAATGTAGATAAATTCTCTCTTCAACCAGATGCTAGTCTTTCTTCTACTTCTATTTCAACAGCTCGTTCTCTTTTTCGCAAAGTTCATCCATCAAGTCATTTTACTTCAAGACAACCAATTCAAGATTTATTCAAGTTTATAAAAGAAAAAGGTTATACTCCCAGCCTAAAAATAGAAACCCAGATGATTGGTAAATGGAGAGATAGGGTCCCATTATTATGGGCAAATTTATACATAACTGTTAGCGGGAACACTATTCGAAAGCTTGCAAGAGAAGCAGAAAAAGAAGCTTCATTAAATAAGTCTTATTAGCAAAAGAGTTATTGTTTCTTATGATCTCGCTCTGGTTTAGTCATAAAATAGAGCAAAACAAGCCCTATGACTAAAAGAGATGTTCCGCTAAAAACTATCATTAAAAGTTCAATGCTCATTACTTTCTTCTCTCGATTAGTATATCATGTCCTTTTAAAATAAAAATTATGCCAAGGAATGCTAGCCCTAATGCATAAACAGAGTAAATGGTGATCTCAAAGAGATTATAGCCATGAAGCAAGGGCAAAGGATCTAACAGAATTCTACCCATAGGAGTTAAAAATGCCAGACCAGCAACTTTGGTTGTTTCCGCTCTAAAATTTTGCTCATCAGTTGCCACGAAATTATTTAAACAATTTCATAAGCATAAAACAATCAGCTAAAGTATGTATTTTAATTAAAAATGTAACCGATGGTTACAAAAATTAAAACAGCTAAATTAAGGTACTTTTTTTACTTCTACATTGTTATCAACTACAATTGTTCTTCCAACCATGGACCTAAGTATTTCTTGTGCCATTTGCTTTTGGTAATAAGTGCTTACTGTACCTGTTATTTGTACAGTTGAAGTCCCTTGAACATCTACAAAATCTACATTTCTTATCCCATATTTAAGTAGCTTTTCTCTCACACTAGAATAAGGATCATCTCCTCCTGAAACACCAGCTGTCGAAACAATAGTCATAATATTCTCCTAAAATAACATTTAGATTTTAAAATAAAGATTAAACAAAACAATAGATTTTTATTTTAGCTTAATTATTTGGTGTCAGACACCATTTAACCTCTTGCAGGTTCTGCAAGTTTATTCGTAGCAGCAATAGATTCTTGATCTCTTTTTTGCTGTGCTATTGCTTCTTCAAAAAACATTCGCGCAAGTGAAATTATAGTGGATGCTTGAGCTAACTTTGTTAAAAGATATTCTTTAAGTGGGCTACCTTGTACTGCTGCATTTGCTTGAGTTTCCAGACTATCCCTTTCGGATTGAGCATTGTTTAAAAGTGCTGTTGCAGCCCTTGCTTTAGCCATTGGATTTGCATTTCCAACTGCACTCATCATATGGTTGACAATAATTAATGTGAACATGGTATTTTTCCTCTATATCTTTGCTTAGGGCTTACAACTATAAAAAGCAGTTCATAGAGGGAAATTTGTTAGTATTGTCATGATTTCTTAGAAAGATTTAATATTCAATCAGCCGAAAGGTAGTACAAAAATGCTACTTTGAAGCCACAGGTTAATTTCTAGTTAAGAAAAACTAGTTACTACCTACCACCGGCTTGCTTACGAATAAGCTGCGCCGGTTTTGCAAAGTGCACATATTATGTACTTCTTAGCATTGCTATCAAGATTTTACCGAATAAATCGGATAAAATCTTACCTCTTGAATAGTTAATCTTGAAATACTACACTAGCTAGGCAGAAACAAAAACTAATCCCACTTAATATCACCATACTCACGCCAGTTAAAATCTGTATCAAAATCCAGAAAGTCATTAAAGAATTTACCTTCTCTATAAATTGGCATATGATATTTATCAGAACTGTCATGAAGCCCGGAAATCATAAGCTCAGAACCTGGTCCAGAATTAACTGGAATATCCACATGCAAGTCACATTTATTTTTTCCACCTGTATTTGGATAACCATCTCCAATTGCAAAATGCAAATCTTGTTTCTCGGAAATTAAAGTATTTGTAACAGCTCTACCATTCATAAGTTGAGTAATTTTTCTATTAAATCCAATTGCAAATTCACCCAATCGATCAAAATTATCTACCTTCAAATCAGCCTTAGGACCAATACCCAAGATTCTTCCTTGCAAATGTTCTAAATCTCCCTCATCCACATTTACATTAATTATTTGCCCATCTTTAAAGGTTAATGTTAATCCTTTAAAAACAATATTATCCAAAACAAAAGGTAAATCAAAATATACCTCACCATTAACACTGTCCTCAACAGGAGATGTAAACACTTCTCCAGGCAAAGCATTTCCTGTTATAGTAGATGAAGCAACATAGCGACTTTCTTTTTCCCCTTTATCTCTAATTGAAAAGGTAACATTGGTTTTGCCATTATCTGTTTGAACATGAATGGTATGAAATTTTCTAAGTTGTTTAGCATAATGATCTACAAGTGGCATCATTTTCCTGTAATAAGCAATAGGATCTACTTCATCCATATGTGTAATTTGTGAATAAAACTCACCAAAGGCATCTAATCCTTCCTGTGTACGTGGGAATCCAAGTTCTTCAGCTAAATCCAGTGAGGGAGACAACCCAAGAGTTCTAAACAATTGATGGGGAGGTCTTGGTCCAAGCTCTACACGTGCCATACGCTCCATAAAAGGCCTTGTAGCAGCACCTCCTGCTTTTAAAGACACTGTTTTTCTTCTGCCATACTCAGCTTCTCCCATATTATCAGGTGGAATTTCAATTCTTGCATATGTGCCATCTGAAGTATTATCAACATAGAAACGCTTCTGTACAGTTT
>JACOTS010000070.1 GCA_016178265.1 Candidatus Melainabacteria bacterium | reverse complement strand
GCTCCTGTTTTGCTAGCCGCACCTCCTCCTTGAGAGGATAAAGTAATCGCATGTCCCTCTATACTGTATATTCTTTCCCCCTGTCCACCCTTATTAATAATTCCTATTTGAATTGGCTTCATTGGATAATTTCCAAATATATCTTTCTGTAGCCTGGGAACGTAATCAAAGAACTTAATATCTTTTCTGTCAATAGCATAATTTGCAGTATGTCCATTTTTTTCTAATATATCTAAAAGTTGAACCCTTTTGTTGCATGGTTTAGGAAATTGAAAGTTCTTTACCCCTAAATCATTTCTAAATCCAACCAAGTAAAATCTTTCCCTAGACTGAGGGACACCATAAAAGCTAGAGTTTAATATAGTGTAAGAACACTTATAACCCAGTTCTTCCAATGTACTTAAAATAACCTCTAGAGTTTTTCCTGAATCATGCTTAGCAAAGTGTTTTACATTTTCAAGGAATACCACCTCTGGTTTATGGTATTTAAGTATTCTGACGATTTCAAAAAATAGCGTTCCTCTTGTATCTCTAAATCCTTTTTGTTTGCCAGATACACTAAATGCTTGACAGGGAAATCCAGCACATAAAATATTATGATTAGGAATATCTTTTTCACGCACTTTTGTAATATCACCATAGGGTTTTTCATTAAAGTTTTCTTCATATACCCTTTGAGAATCTTTATCCCAATCTGAACTAAAAACACATTTTGCTCTATGTTTTTCAAGTGCAATTCTAAACCCACCTATGCCAGAAAATAAATCTATAAAAGTTATTTTTTTTAGTTTGTTTTTGGTTGTTGATTTCAATTTATCTGCTTTGTTCCTAATAATTTGCACTACAATCAAAATTAATTATAAACTAGAACTTTAATCTTCAATTATAAGCAAATCAAAGCCAAATAAGGACGTAATGAATGCAAACGGAAAGAATATATGAACCAGGCATTATAAAAGATGACTTAATTTTTTTTATTGGCTTTTTACTAAATATAAAATCCTTTCAGTAGGAATGCTATTGATATTAAACAGTTTTCCTTTGCTAACAAAAAGTATCCTTTTGCAATTATATGGGCTCTGGAATGGCTTTATTGTGAAAAGGCTTTAAATGATTACACTATTCATTCACTGATGAAGTTTCCTGATGAATTAAATGAATATGAAAGACCACCAAGTTCATATAGAAGGTCTAGGGATTTGGAAAGACTAAACATGGTACCAGAACAGTGCATATATTATGTACTTCTTAGCATTGCTATCAAGATTTTACCGAATAAATCGGATAAAATCTTACCTCTTGAATAGTTAATCTTGAAATACTACACATTGTTAATGTATGGTTATTTCTTTTTAAAGAACTGAATTTTAAGGATTTACTAATGAAATGAGCTCCTCTATTTGGTGGATAAAGTAAGTCTTTTTATCAGTTGATATTAGCTGAATTTTGTAAATTTCTAAAGCTTAAACAAAATTAATCAGGGCTTACAGCTATAGACGATTAATTTTTTGAGATCTTGTCTATATAAAAAGTGTGTCATGAAGAGGAGAGATACTATGAGCCTTTTGATTAGATTTTTTATAGTTATAGCCTTATTAATTAGCTTCTCAGGAAATGGAGCATTTGCTAAAACTCCTGATGAAGAATGTGCTCATGCAGAAGAGGCCGGATTAAGCTGTCAAGTATGTGGCGAATGTGCAGTTGTAACAACCAAAGTAGGTGAAAAAATTTACAAGAAATGTGATGAATATGACTGCAATATGGCAACAGCTGAAGAATGCCCAGAGTGTGACTAGGATAACATGTTAATTAAAATACTAAAGAATTTAACTGTCTTTTTACTCTCTTGTTTTTTAATTACCTATCCACCTGCTTTTGCACAGGATGGACAAGTTGATGAAAACGATACGATAGCTACAGAGGATCTTAAAAAATTAAAAGAAGTTCTAGATGCTACTAAAAGAGCTAATATAAACAATGATGGGGAAATAACTAGTGATGATACAGAGTTATTAGAAGAAGATTTTATTTTAGAACTAGATTAACTAACTATCTTCTATTGTTACCAAATAGAATTATTGCCCATCTCATTATTTCAATTAAGCTGTAAAGTGCTGCTGCTACATAAGTAAAAGCACAAGCCTGGAGAATTTTATTTGCATTTCCTTTTTCTTCCGGTGCAAGATAGCCAGAACCTTCAAGTATCGGTACAGCACGAGCAAAGCTGGCATCAAGTTCAACCGGTAAAGTAATTACCTGAAAAAGGAAAATCCCAGTATATAAAATAAGCCCTATAAGTGCTGTAAATTTCCATACAGGACTTGATAAGAACATAGTAAGTATAATGCTTATAAATAAAAGGGTAGGTCCAAGCTGACAAATTCTAACTACAGGTACTGTTGCAGCTCTAAGTTTCATAAAAGCATAGTTTTCAGCATCTTGAATAGCATGACCACATTCATGAGCTGCTACTGTTACTGCAGATAAGGATGTACCGGTAAAATATTCTTCTGAAAGTCTTACTGCTTTAGCTTCCGGATCATAATGGTCACCACCATGATTAGTTGCTTCTACTCTTACATTGTTAAGCCCATTTTTATTTAGAATTTCCCGTGCAACATCTGCACCAGTTTTCCCGACACTGGATGGTACTTTTGCAAATTTATTCAATGTAGTTCTAACCCATATTTGTGGAATTATAATAAGTAAGATTCCAGAAAAGAAAAGTAATGTCAGCATTTAAATCACCTCTTCTACTATATTATAACGATAATTTTAATTGTGTGTATTATGTACGTATGTGCAAAGGAACTACGCAGACTCGTCGCTATTTAGCTACTACATAAAATGATTTGACGAATTTTGCTGAATAAATCAGACAAAATCCTTTGCTAGTTAAACAAATCTCCTATTTTAATTCTTGCACCATTAATCCAATCCTTGGCATTAAGAATATTTTTATTTTCTGGTTGCAGCTTATATAAGTCTAAACAACCATCAGCAGTTTTAACTTTCACAAAATCTCCAAGTTCCATTATTGTCCCTGGTTCCACACTCTGAGTTCTAGGCTCTGAACTCTGACTTATTTTGCTCTCCCATATCTTAATTGTTTTTCCATTGTAGTGTGTGTATGCAGAAGGCCATGGCTGAAGTCCTCTTATCTGATTATGAATTTCATTTGCTGTGTTACTCCAGTTAATTAATCCCATTTCTTTTTTTAACATTGGTGCAAGTGTAGCTTTTGAGTGATCTTGAGGAGTATAAATAGCTTCTTTAGTACGTATTTTTTCAAGAGCTTTTATTAATGTAATTGCACCGAGTTCACTTAGTCTTTTGTACAGTTCTTGTGAATTTTCATTTGGATCTATTTTGCATATTTCTTGAAGAAGAATAGGACCGGAATCTAAAGAAAGCTCAGTTTTCATTATGGTAATCCCTGTTTGTTTTTCACCATTCAATATTGCCCAATTTATTGGTGCTGCTCCTCTGTACTTCGGAAGTAGTGATGCATGTACATTCAGTACAGGAGCTATGTCTAAAATTTCTTGGTTTAATATTTGTCCATATGAACAACTAACCATAACTTCAGGGCTAAGTTCTTTTAATTTACTAATTAGATCTGGTTCTTTTGAAATTCTTTTTGATTGAAAAACAGGAATATCATGCTTAAGGGCTAGCTTTTTTACTGGTGGTTCTGTTAAATGCTTGCCTCTTCCTGCAGGTTTATCAGTTTGAGTAAATACTGCAACAAGTTCTATCCAAGAAGTATTAATTAGTGCTTCAAGGGAAGAAATAGAAAATTCAGGTGTGCCAAGAAAAACAATTTTCATTTCGGTACTACAAATTTAATTTTGAAATGCATATGGATTACATAATACATTAGCCTTAATTGTAACTAATTGTTAAATAACAGATTTGCTAGTCACAAATTCTCTTTTATTCTCTTTTGTTTCTTGCTAACAATGTAGCACCATCTATAAATAAGTATATTCAAGAATTTTTTCTTAACTAAGGAGCTTTTATTACAAAACATTTTTCCAATTGGAAACAAGGGGATCCTATTACTTAAAAAAGGGTAAGGTTTTACCTTATCTTTTTTTAAGAACCTGATTCATGAAAATAAACAGTACAACAAATAGGCAAGTAATTCGCGGGGATTTGATTCATCCTAAATTTAATGATTTTTGTAGATGGTTTAGCGGTAAAGATTCTGTAAATGAAGCAAATGGTTACAGCCAGGCAACAGTTGCTACAAAGGGGTTACCGCTACAACTAGCAAAAACCATATGGCCTTTATATCCTATTTTGCAGGCAGTTGGTCTTGTAAACAAGAGAGCTGATAAACTTGCCAGGGCGTGGTATGGTGCAATTTGGAGTATTGTATATTCTGCATATAGACCTTTTGCTCCAGATAGAGATGGTTTGACAGATGAAGGTGCATCAACACCAATATCAAGCTTGGCAAAATCACTATTTAATTTAAATGAGCATTTTAGAGCAGGAATGGGGACTTTAGTAACCGCTGTTTATGGCAGTGGCGGTGCAGGAATGCTTTGGGGAGCAGTATCTGGTAATGATGATTTCTTTGACAGAGCTTCTCATATTTATGAAACCGGGATGTTCAATCAAAATCAAATTTTTGCTTCTATGAATCTTGAAGTTCTTATGAAAAGAATATTTAATCCAAATCAATTACCTGAGGTGCATTTATCTGAAAATAATCTTAAAGCAAAGGTAGAACTAGTGGATAGCTTGTTATTTATTCCAAACATTATTGCAAGGGGAATAGCAACACTAAATATGTTTGGCATGGAAGTAGGTGAAAATATACATAGAATCGTTAGTGCACTTGGAAAGTTTTCTTATGGCACATGGGCTATGAGATTTGGACTCTTGAAAGGCTCTAAGTTAGAAGGAGGAGATTTAAAACTACCAGTAAGTACTTATAAAGGAGCTATTAAAAATGCAGATGAAACGTTACATGATATTCAACAAGTAGGAAGCAAAATCTTTTGTGCAACACTGCCAACTACATCATGGTTAGCTGCAACATGTGAGCTTTTTGGATATGAAGAGCTATCTGAAAAAATATTTAAACTAGAGGGGAAACTAGAGAAACTAAACCCCATGGTTGCATCTTGGTGTATTAGAGATACATGGCTTAAATGGTTTTCAAGAAATCAAGGATTAGATACAAAAAACAGCAAAGTCAATGCTGACTCAGGCAGTATACTGCCATTACCTGGTAAAAAAAGATATGTCATTCCTGCCAAAGCAAGAATCCAGTAAGGATAGATTAAATTTGGCGGCTTAGTATTAGTATAATGTTCAAGGGTTAGATCTGTGGTGGAAAAAGAAAAAGATTCATATATAAACCAAGGCACAAAAAATATTGCTAAGCCAGAAGAATTAAATTTTGAAGAGTTAAAAAACAATAATTTTAAATGGACAAGGAAAACCCTACTTTCAACTAAAGACTTACATATAGATGAAGTTGAAGCGATTTTTCATACTGCTGAGTCACTGTCAGAAATACTGACGAGAAAAGTAAAAAAAGTACCTGCTTTACGCGGTAAAGTAGTAATTAATCTTTTTTATGAAGAAAGCACAAGGACAAGATCCAGTTTTGAGCTTGCAGGGAAATATTTGTCTAGTGATGTAACTAATTTTTCCATTTCTACATCCTCAGTTAAAAAAGGAGAAACCCTTCAAGATACCGCTCAAACTTTAATTCAAATGGGTGCTGATGCAGTTGTAATTAGACATAACGTTTCTGGAGTCCCTTTTCAGCTTGCTGAGTATTTGCCAAGAAATATTTCTATTATTAATGCTGGAGATGGTTCAAACGAACATCCTACACAGGCCTTGCTTGATTTATTTACTATAAGAAAACATGTTCCTAGCCTGAAAAATAAAAAAGTTGTTATTGTGGGAGATATCTTGCACAGTAGGGTTGCCAGATCAAATATTTGGCTTTTGCAAAAGTTTGGCACAGATATTCATTTGTGTGGACCGCCACCACTCTTACCAGAATCTTTTAAGAACTATGGTGTAAAAGTACACTGGAAACTAGATGATGCCATTAAAGATGCAGATGTAATAATGACTCTAAGACTGCAAAGAGAACGACAAACTACAGGACTTATTCCCCAATTAGATGAATATCATAGATTATATTGTCTATCACATGAGAGACTTAAGCTAGCAAAAAAGAACGTAAAGGTGTTGCATCCTGGACCAATAAATAGAGGAGTTGAAATTACTTCCGAGCTGGCAGATGATACAAATTATTCATTAATTGCTGATCAAGTATCAAACGGCGTCTCAATTCGAATGGCATTACTATATTTGCTTATATTTGCATCGGTAGATTCTTAACATGGACACTTATCAATCATATGCTGAGTACTATCACGAGTTAACTAAATATACTCCTGAAGGCATTGCTTCAAATCAACACAGGTTAGATTTTGCAAAGCAACCTCCGTTGTTTAAGGAATATCCAACCGCAAAAAATATTGATTTGTCTTATCTACTTCCTCTAGATAGAAACCCCTTTTCAGATGCAGGAATTAAAAACCCCAAAGATTATTCAAAAGAAGAAAAACATCTGGCTCCATTATCTCAAATTTTATATCTTGCCAATGGTGTCACAGCTATTATTCCATATGCTGACTCACCCTTTTACATGAGAGCAGCTCCTTCTGCAGGCGGGTTGTATCCTACAGAAATTTATGTGCTTGCATCTTCATTTCCAGGACTCAAAGATGGGATTTATAACTACCAGGTAAAAAAACATTCCCTTGCTTTAATCAAAGAAGGAGATTTTAAAAATCAAATTCAACATGCATGTTTTGATCATCCCATACTTCAAGAAAGTAATTTGCTATTAATCGCTACAGGAGTCTTTGTAAGAAGTTCTTGGAGATATCAGGATAGGGCATATAGAAGAATATGCCTTGATACAGGACATGTAATTGGAAATATAAATCTTGCTAGTTATTTCTATGGATATAAAGCATATAACATAGGGGGATTTATTGATTCTGCAATTAATAGTTTATTGGAACTAGATGAAGAGGAAGAACAATCTTTAGCTATCATTCCTTTACTTCCCAAAGACCAAGAAACAGCTGATGTAACTCATCCCAGATGTTTGCCTTCTAGACTAGATTCAGATAACCTTAGAACACCCGAAGGATATAGACTCATTGAACTCCACAATAGATCGAAGATAGAGAAATCCGTACCAGTTCCTGATATAAAATTTGAAAATGTTGAGGAGAAATTTATTCTTTCCCCAAAACTTCCCTTTGAAACTTATTGGAAAAATGCAAATTGGAAAGGAACACTGATCCCAACAATCTTAAAGCGTCGATCAACACGTGCATTTACCGGTGAACCAATAGCAAAAGAAAGATTAGGCTGGATTCTTGATTTTGCCTATAATGGAAACTTATTTAAGGAAAGCAGAATTGATCCAAACCCAACATACTTAGATACTTCTATTATTCAAACTTTTATTGCTGTAAATAATGTAACAGGCTTGGAAGAAGGATGTTATTATTACTCTTCTCTTGGAAGGTACTTAAGACAAGTAAGATTTAAAAATTTCCGTGAAGATATTTATTATTTATGTCTGGGGCAAGATCTTGGTTATCAAGCCAGTGCGGTAATATTTCATACCTGTGATCTTTCAAGAGCAGTCTTTAAGTATGGAGAAAGAGCCTATAGATATTTGCATTTAGATGCAGGTCACATAGGACAAAGAATTAATCTTGCAGCTATAAATTTACAATTAGGCGTTAGTGGTATAGGTGGATTTTTTGATAATCAGGTCAATGAATTACTCGGTATTCCGGAACATGAAGTTGTAATTTACATAACTGTTTTAGGTGTTCCTGCTCAAACAAATAATTAAATAGTAGATACATTTACAAAAATGATTTACGCTCTTTTGTATATCGGTTATAGTATAGCTTGTTACTGCCTAGCTAGTGTAATTTACTGTAAATTGTTTTATGAAAACATTGGACAAAGCAGAAGAAAAAGTGCATGTAAAGAAAACAGCAGATTCAGAAAAAAATACTGAATCTCATAAGAGGCCTATTCCTTATTTGCCTCATACATCTGAAGATCGTAGAGCTATGCTTGATTTTTTAGGTATTAGTTCTGTCGATGAATTATTAAAAAATATCCCAAAAGAATTAAAAAAGTGTGATCTTAAGTTGCCTGTTGGCAAATCTGAACTTGAGGTTTTAGAAGAATTTAAAGGATTTGCAAAAAAGAACCTATCACTTTCCGATGTTATATCTTTTTGTGGCGGAGGTGTTTACAATAGATACATTCCTTCTGTTGTAGATTCAATCATTTCAAAGGGAGAATTCTATACTGCTTATACTCCCTACCAACCTGAAGCTAGCCAAGGAACTTTACAAGCTATTTATGAATTTCAAACTTTGATTTGCAATTTAACTTCTATGCATGCTGCAAATGCATCTCTGTACGATGCTGCAACAAGTTCTATTGAAGCGGCACTAATGAGTAAACGAATTACCGGCAGAAATAAAATATTAATTTCAAAAGGAATAAACCCTGAAGCAATTTCAGTATGTAAGACATATGCATGGGGAGCTGGTTTGAAACTAGAGCTAGTTGATTGTAAAGATGGGATTACTGATTTAGCCATGCTTAAAAAATTACTTGGTGAGGATACAGCATGTTATGTAACTGCAAGTCCAAATTTTGCAGGATGCTTAGAACCGCTAGATGAAATTAGCGAGATAATCCATGGTAAAGGAGCAAAACTTATTTCTTTAGTAGACCTTATTAGCTTGGCTGTTTTAAAACCCCCTGGAGAATGTGGGGTAGATATTGTCATTGGGGATGGGCAGGCAACTGGTAATCTACCAAA
Source organism: Candidatus Melainabacteria bacterium (assembly GCA_016178265.1). Taxonomy (GTDB): domain Bacteria; phylum Cyanobacteriota; class Vampirovibrionia; order 2-02-FULL-35-15; family 2-02-FULL-35-15; genus JACOTS01. Next base: position 16,698 of record JACOTS010000070.1, on the reverse strand, counting down.
CTATGGCGGGCCTCATGTTGGTTTTATAGGATGCAAGAAAGAATATATAAGGCAACTACCTGGCAGAATTGTAGGATTAACGAAAGACATGAAGGGGAATAGAGCATATACCTTAACCTTACAAACAAGGGAGCAGCACATAAGAAGAGAAAGAGCTACAAGCAATATTTGTACAAATCAGTCCTTAAATGCTATTGCTGTACTGGTCTATCTATCGTATATGGGGCCTTCTGGATTGCGTAGAATAGCAGAAATTTCATTAAATAGAGCACATTACCTAGCTGAAAAGCTAGTCAAGGCAGGGTGCAAGCTTGCGTTTAACTCACCATTTTTTAATGAGTTTGTACTAGAGTTACCTGTAAATGCCAGTGATTTAATATCTAAATTATCAGTAAAAAATATACTACCGGGTCTTGACTTAAGTCACTTAGATGGATATAAATCAAATCAGGTACTAGTGTGTGCTACTGAAATGAATTCTACAGAACAAATGGATTATTTTGTTGAAACCGTAAATAAAATATTGTCGAAGTGAATGGAGGAAAAATGTCTTTAAGCAAAGCAAGTTTAATTGATATAGCATCAGACTGGTCTTTAGATGCCAGCGAACTTAAAGCAGCAGTAGGCCGAGCAATGATAGCAATCAGCGACGCAATAGATTCATTGGAAGCTCAAAATGATGATGATTTAGCTAGCAGCTTAGAAGATATTGCCACAGAACTTTATGAACTAGTAGAAGAACAAGAAGAAGAGTAATTTTATATTTATTATTTTTTACTCTCTTCTTTTAAACTTTTTAAAATAAACATTCCGGTTAAATTATTTACAAAGTGTGCAGTTATTGGTACCCACAGTGAGCCTGTAATAATTAAAAGTGCACCTAGTATCATGCCAGATAGTGTAGCCCAAACAGCATAAAACCAATATCTAAATCCAGGCAGATGAAGCAAACCAAATGCAATGCTTGCAGTTAAAATTCCAATTTTAGGTTGGAGTAATCCTCTAAAAAAAACTTCTTCGCAAAATCCTGATGTCAATGACAGAATTATAATATCTATTACCTTTAATTTTTTAAATGTTGGCGCAAGCATTTCTTCGAAAAGCTTTACGGTTGCTTGAAATGCTTTTGTTTTTTTTGCTATTTTATAAAAAATATATCCGGCAAATGCAAGGCCAAGACCAACTACAATTCCAACTGCAATATATTTAAGATTAATATTTAAATAAACAGTTATGTTGTCTTGAGGTACAAGTGAGATCCAAATCATTGAGATTGTCAGTAAAACAAGTTGTGGTATAAGTGCAAGCCACAATATACTTTCCCTTTTTTGTACCTGAGGTGGTGGTTTATCGTTCATGATGTAATGAATACCTTTTTAGGTTTAACTGTTGATTTTTCCTCTATAAATTCTCCAATAGCAATTAATTTATCATCTCTATCAATAAGTTGCAGTAAATTTGTTTTATTTATAGTGTTACTATTTACTTCAATAAACTTTCCAAGCTTGATAGATGTAACCTCTTGAGGAGTAAGTACAAACTTGCTTAAAGATAAGACACTTATTGGTGAAACAATATTAAAAGGCAAGTTGTCAGGTGTAATCAAGCTTGGATCGAGGCTTGTTGTTATATTAAAATCTCCTACACTGGTTCTTTCCAACGAAGACAGTGTTCCAAATGTATCAAGTTTTTCCCCTATATCACGTGCTAGAGATCTTATATAAGTACCTGCCGAGCAATGCACTTTTATTTTTAACTTATTTGTGTTGCAGGATATGAAATCTATGGAGTAAATTTCAAATTCTCTTTCTTTCATTTGCTCAAGATTTAGCTCCCCTTTACGTGCAAGATTATATGCCCTACGCCCATTTATTTTCACTGCCGAATAAACAGGAGGTTTTTGCTTATTTTTACCTACAAATTGACTAATTACATCTTTTACGCTTTTAATGTCCGGTGTGAATTGTTTTTGCTGAGTTATATTGCCTGTTATATCATCCGTATCTGTTTTTATACCAAATGTAATTTCAGCAATATATGTTTTATCCGAGTTTAAATATTCAAAAAGTCTTGTGGCATCATTAATCCCTATAACAAGTACCCCTGTAGCAAGTGGATCCAGTGTACCGGAATGACCTACTTTTTTTATGCCTAGCTGCTTTTTAAGCATGCGGACAACATCATGTGATGTGCAACCACTTGGCTTACAAATATTCAGAAACCCAGAAGGATTTTTAGTCTGCATCAAGCCTCATCACGTTTAATTTTATCTAAAAGTTCAATTATCTTATCACCTTTTTCCAAAGAATCATCCAAAACAAAAGTAAGCTCCGGAGCAAATTTTATTCTCAGTCTTCTACATAGTTCTCCTCTAAGAAATGAAGCTGAATGTTCTAGAGCAGCTAATGTTCCAACTTTCTGAGACTCTTCACCATAAACACTAAAAAACACTTTTACATTTCTTATATCATTAGAAACTCTTACATCAGTTATTGAAACAAGTCCTCCGAGTCTGTCATCTTTAATTTCATTTCTTTGGATAATTTCAGAAAGTTCTCTTTTTATTTGTTGGCTTATTCTATCGGATCTATTGTATGATTTCATGGCTGTCCCCATTTCATTGATAATTACTGCTTAAGTTACGCCTTAGGTTAAACTAGTCCTTTGTTTTTCAATAATTGTCCAGCATTCGATAATATCACCTTCTTCAACATCGTTGTAACTATTGAAAGATATTCCACACTCAAAATTAGTTTGTACTTCACGAGCATCATCTTTAAATCGTTTTAAATTATCGATCCTCCCCTCAAATATTACATTGCCATTGCGAATTACTTTAGCAATTTGGTTTCTTTGTATTTTTCCTTCAATAACATATGAACCAGCGATTTTGTTTCCTTTTCCAAATGTGAATACTTGTCTCACTTCGGCTTTGCCAAGTTTTACTTCTTCTCTTTCAGGTTCAAGCATTCCAAGCAATGCTTTTTCAAGATCTTCAGTAATTTTATAAATAATATCGTAAGTTCTTATATCAACACCAAGCTCACCAGCTTCTCTTAGTGCATTAGATTCTGCACCAACATGAAACCCTATAATAATTGCTCCACTGCTTGCAGCTAGATCAACATCACTCTCTGAAATATTGCCGCTTCCTACGTGAATTGGGTTTACTACGACTTCATCCGTTCTAAGTTTTAGTATTTCTTTAGCAACAGCTTCCGCCGAACCATAAACATCTGCTTTAATTATTATTTTCAATTCATGCATTTTACCTTCACGTATCTTAGATGATACATCTACAAGGCCAAATGTCTTCTTTCCTTCTTTTACTTTCTGTTGCCTTTCTTCAGCAATATTTTTTACTTCTTGATAAGAAGAATATACTTGAAAAGTATCTCCTGCCTTAGGCGTACTGGATAAGCCTAATACTTCTACAGGTGCAGAGGGAGGAGCTTCGCCTATTTCCTCACCATGATCATTGAACATAGCTCTTATACGACCAGCCACGGCACCTGCCACTATACAATCTCCTTTTTTTAAAGTGCCATTATGAACAAGAATGTGTGTGAGAGGACCTCTTTCTTTTGATAATTCTGCTTCTAAAACCACCCCTGAAGCTAAAGCATTAGGATTAGCTCTTAAAGTATTTCCTAGTTCAGCATCTGCTACAAGAGTTATTTTGGTAAGCAGATCATCAAGATTTTCCCTTTTTTTGGCACTGATTTTTGAACAAACTGTTTTACCACCATAATCCTCAATTAATAAATCATGCTCAGCAAGCTGACCAAGTACACGATCCGGCTGAGCTTCTGGCTTATCAATTTTGTTAAGTGCAATAATTATTGGTACTGCTGCCGATTTTGCGTGATCAATTGCTTCTTTTGTTTGAGGCATTACTCCATCATCAGCTGCAACCACAAGAATCGCTATATCAGTAACGTGTGCTCCTCTTGCCCTCATTGCCGTAAAAGCTTCATGTCCAGGAGTATCTAAAAATGTAATTTTTCTTTTTTTATTGTCATAGTCAAGCACTTCAACTTGGTAAGCACCTATATGTTGAGTGATCCCGCCTTTTTCCTGGTCAGTTATTTTTAGTTTAGTTTCTCTTATTGCATCAAGCAAGCTTGTTTTACCATGATCAACGTGACCCATTATAGTTACAACGGGAGGCCTTGGCAGCAAGTCTTCTTCAGCTTCTTTGGAAATATCAGCTCTAAGTTTAGTTTCTTCTTTTTCTTCTTCAGTTATTACTTCATATTCAAGTGATCTTGCAAGCTCTACAGCAATATCAAAATCAACGGTTTGATTTACAGTTCTTATAGTACCTTTTTCAAATAATTTTTTTACAACTTCGGTTTCAGGTAAAAGCAATATATCAGCCAATTCTTTTACCGTTAGTGAAGATGTGATAGTAACAATTCCAGGTTTATCAATTACTGTTGTTATTTCAATTTTTTTCTTTTCTTTCTCTCTTTCTTGGGATCCTCTTCTTGAAGATGGACGCTTTGTTCTTCCCATCATGGAAGGAACCATAGTAGGTTTTGCTACACGAAATGGTTGCAGAGGAACACTGATTCTTGGCTTCCCACCTTGTTGCTTCTTCTTAGCTACTTGAGGAATTTCTTGCTTTTCTTTAGGTGGTTCTTCTACTGGCTTTTGAACAACCGGCTGAATTGGTTTTTGTTGAATTTGTGGTGGGGGTGGCGGTTTGACCTGCTGGGAAGTGTGTACTCCTGGTTTTTCCTGAATAGGTGGTAGCAAAGCTAAGTCCTGTGTTAGCTCTGAAGGCTTAATTCTCCTTACCACTCTTAGTTTCTGCTTTGGTTTAATTTCTTGTTTCTCTTGAGCTTCTTCTTGAGTCTTAACTGACTTTTTAGTTGTTTTCTTAACTTGTAATTCTTTATTTACTCCATCTAGATCCAAATCCAAGCCTTCTGCTTCATTAAGCGAAGATATCAGTTTTGGCATTAGATCTTCATCAATGGAGCTTGAGGAAGTTTTATCTGGATAGCCTAATTGGTTACAAATAGCAATTATTTGTTTTGTTAGATCAGATTGCTTTTGCTTTCTTTCTTTTTCATCATCTTCTGTTCGAGTAGCAATTCTAGCAAGATCATAAATTCTAGGTTTGGTTGATGCCATCAACTATCACCTCCTTTTTTGTGGCGTTTTCAATATCAGTCAAACAATTATCATCAAGTAATGAGTTTGATGTTCTTAGCATTTTAGGTATTTTTTTGTTTTTAATTGCTGCTGTAATACAAGCAGGATTTTTACATAAATAAACTGACCTGCCAAATTGATGTTTATTAGGATTAATTACAATTTTAGCTTTTAATTTTCCATTGTCATACTCTAGAACTCTTGTAATACGAAGTAAATTCCTGCGAGGGAATTGAAGCCTGCAAGAAATGCACTGTCTGATTTTTTCTTTTTGGTTAATAATCCCTCCTGTAAATTGTTAACTTTGAACTTCATCTTTTTGATCTACTTTTTCTACTGCTTCTACTTTTTCTATTTTTTGTTCTTCTGATTTTTCTTCTTCTGTACCTTGACCTTTTTCTTCCTTGTCATTTTTATCTTTGTCTTCTTTTGGTTCTATAGCAACAGTTTTAGTAGCACCAACCCCAAATGGCTGTCCCTTAATTTGAGACTCACTGTGTATATCTATCTTCCATTCGGTTAGCTTTGCGGCAAGTCTCACATTTTGTCCTCTTTTTCCAATAGCAAGACTAAGTTGATCATCCGGAACAATTACCTCTGCTCTTCTTCCAGCCGGATCATCATACAGAGCAACAGTAGTAATTCTGGCTGGACTTAGTGCATTTGAAATAAAGTCTATAGGATCCTGCGACCATCTTATAATATCTATTTTTTCATTTTTTAGTTCAGTCACCACATTTTGAATACGTGAACCTCTACTGCCTATACATGCACCTACTGGATCAATATCCGCATCATTTGAATGTACAGCAATTTTTGTTCTGTGTCCTGCTTCCCTTGCAATTGATTTAATTTCTACGGTGCCATCATCAATTTCCGGTACCTCAAGCTCAAACATTTCTTTTACTAACTCTTCATGAGTATGAGATACAATCACTGTTGGTACACGTCCTGAGTCTTTCAGTTCTTTTATATAAACTCTTATTCTTGCACCAACTCTGTAGTTTTCACCCGGCAATTGTTCTCTAGGTGGCATATGGCCTTCAAATCTTCCTAAATCAATAACAACATTTGGTTTCCCATTGTTCAAGATTTCAATTCTTTTTATTTGCCCTGTCATCATAGTTCCTTGACGACCCGCAAACTCTTGTTTGACTAAATCTTTCTCGGCTTCTCTTAGACGCTGAGTCATAATCTGTTTAGCTGCTTGAGCTGCAATTCTTCCATACTCTGCAAAGTCTTCAGGGGTAACATCAAGTTCTAATATTTCACCAGCCTCAACGTCAGATAAAAGTTCTTTTGCCTCTTCAAGTGAAATCTCATGGTACTCATTAGTTACTTGTTCAACAACAGTTTTAGGTACAAAGATTCCTATCTCACCTGTTGACTCATCAAACTGAGTGTGCACACCATCAACATTGTGATCTGGTACTCTTCTTTTATATGCCGCGAGAATAGAATCGCAAATAGCTTTTATAAATACCTGCTTGGGTATATTTCTTTCACTTTCTAATTGCTCAGCAGCTTCGAGCAGTTGGGGTCCTATTTTATACACCGATTTTTACCTCCTAAATTAAACACGTACGGTCCACAGCATATCACTATGATTTAACACAAACTCGGTTTTTACTTCTTGATCTTCAACACTTATTCCAGGGCTTTCTACTTCCAATGTATACGAAATTGGAATTGAGTTTGAATTATCTAGCTTATCTTCAATACATCTGCTTACTTTTTCACAATCCTCAATTGATATAGTATGATCTAACCTTGAAATAGTAAGCCTTAGATAATTGATTTCATTTTCAGTAACAAATACTAATTTATTAAGTGTATAGCCCAATGAATTAACAATCTCTTCAAGCTTAGGCTTTAAAGAATTTAGATAAAAGTCCAAAGTCTCCTTTTTAACTTTTTTATTTTTAGTATTTTTACGACTCATTAATTACCTCTAGACTCCCTTTAAAACTTAAAAAAGCTGGAAGTTTAGCAAACTCCAGCCATTTCAAGGCTTCCTGTTTTCTGGGTTTATTGTACCACGCAGTGAGGTTAATATTGCTTATTTAGCTTTAAAGCAGCAATTAACTGAAGTGAAATTTAATAAAGTTTTAAATTTTTGCTTATTATGTCTACTCAAGAAACCATTTTATTAGGTTGATCCCTGTTTTAATACCAAGATTTTGACATTCACTAATACCTTTGGCAATGTCCGGAACTGAGTATAAAAATTCTTTGAGGGAATTTGTCTTTAGGGCCAAGTTGACATTCTGGCTATGTTTTTGGATTGAGTATAAAACCGGTACATAACTATGTACAAAATCTTTCCTTCTTTTGATGCAGGACTTTTCAAGCATTTTTAATTTTTGAAAATACTTTCTGCTATTTACAAGAATATAAAAATTAAAGATTATTAGAATCCAAATTAAAGTACACAAAAGTATTTTTACAATCAATTCCATATCTAAACTTTTAGTAGTAAATCAGTGCGTTGCTGTTCCTTGAGTTATAATTTTGCAATTTGATCAAAAGCTAACTCTACAGGGGTCGATCTGCCAAAAATGCTAACAAGAGCTTTAAGAGTTTCCCTTTCTTCATTAATTTCGGTTATTTCACCTATAAAGTCTTCAAATGGACCTGATTGAATCTTAACTGACTCGCCAACAACAACATCAATGATTTTCTTACCTTCTTTAGTTTTGGTAACAACCTGACTTTTTCTTAATATTCTTCTGACTTCTGAAGGTGGTACAGGAAGAGGCTGCTTATTTGCTCCAATAAATCTTGTGACTCCTGGGGTTCCTTTAATTATTCGCCAGCTCTCATCATCCATTACCATTTCAATAAGTACATATCCTGGAAACTCTCTTTCTTTTTTTTCTATTCTTTTACCATCACGAATTCTAGTTACATCTTTTTCAGGGACAATAACATTAAAAATTTTGTCATCAATATTTAAGGTCTTAACACGCTTTTCAATATGTTCTTTTACTTTGTTTTCATGACCAGAGGCAGTTTGTACAACATACCAAGCACGTTGTTGTACCTTTGTTGGTTTTTGTTTATCCTTAGCTTCAGCCATATATTAAATCTTTATACTACCTGCTCTTATTATACTCAGTTATAATCCTTACTAAAACAACCTTCCTGTGAAAAAATCAACAATTACATTAAAAACCTTATCTATAAGAAAGATAATTCCTGTTAAAACAGCAACAAGTATTAGTACAGATATAAATTCATTTACAACCTGATCTTTAGAAGGCCATGTAACTTTACTAAACTCTGTCCTAGCTTCTTTTACAAATTCAAGTAAATTAAATGGTGTTTTCTCACCATCCGGTCCTTTATTAGCCTCAGGTTTGCTAGGTACTCCTAATTCTACTTGTGTTGGCATAACGGTAATAGTCTACAGGTCACGGGGTCATGAGGTCAACAGGAGATAATATTTTAGACTATTTTTATAGAGTAAAGTTAATAGAAATGTAAATATTAAATTAGTAAAGTATAATTTTTATACTGTGTGCTTTGTGTTAAACAAATGCGTGAAAAAAATAAGTTGAGTGTTTGCACGAAACAAGCGGTAAATAAGGAGATAGGAATTAGGAAATAGGAATCAGAAAAAATCTAAGACTTTTGTCCGATTTACTCGGCAAAAGTCGTCGAAAAGGAAAAGCGAGTTGAGCGTTCGCGCGAAACGAGCGGTATAAAAATGCGCCCTTAGTTCAGCTGGTAGAACGTTGGTCTCCAAAACCAAATGTCGTAGGTTCGAGTCCTACAGGGCGCGGAGTTAATTTACAGTTACCAGCTTTAAGTTGCAAGGAATTGTTCTGAGTGTTTATCCTTGCAACTTATAACTTAAATTGATCAAATAGTTCTTTATGGTGCATATTTTAGAATTTTTATTGGATCATATCCTAAATCCTGGACTAGCATTTTGTAATGAACAGGATTGTATTTCTTTAGAACTGCTGGATTACGTCTAAAGGTTGCTAATAAGTCGGAAAGAAAGTTATCAGCATTTCCATAACCATCTTTAACATCTGTTAGTTCAAAAGCATATGCACCCATTCCTGAGTATCTTTCCTTATCTGTTAAGTTGTTATCACTATCTGCTTTTTTGAATAGCCTTTTTCTCTCTGCTACAAAAGCATCAGTGAATTGTTGATTCCAGTCTTCAAATACACCATCTGGGCTATTAACATAATCTTTGATTTCAAGAGCAGTAGTAACTTCATGGATTAAAGTAAACTTAATTCTTTCTGTATTTTCATCCAGTGGATCAATGCTATTAGCTTTTAAAACTGACTCCCAAAACCTTGAAACTGAAATTAAATTATGAACACCTGAATGTAGACCGAACATACTTTCATCATTAAATTTCTCTGTTAGGATAATCTTAAATGGTATGTGATTTCTACCAAGTACTATTGGCTCTCTTCTGTTTAAAACATTATCGATTCGTTCAGGTTTGTTGAAAAATACCTCAGCAATAGAAATAGCTATTGCTGCTCGAGAGGAGTAATCTAACTCACCAGCTTCCTTTGTAGCCTCAAAATGAGCTCGGTTTGATCTATCTTTTAGATTAATTTCTTGAAGATATCCAAATTGGGTGTTAGTCATTATTTTGGATACCATGCTTTGAAATGCTTTATATTTATGAGGTACATATTTTTCTAAATATTGCATTACCGGGAAATATTTTTTCAGTGGCTCATAATCATGTCTTTTGTTAGCCTCTGCTCTATCTAAAAGAAGTTGAGATTGTTGGTCATTATCTAATGTGTTTTGTATAGTTTTAATATTCCGTAAAGCATAATTAGCTGCATCCAATTTTATTTGATCTGCGTTTTTGGCAGCAGATAATATGGCTATTTCATTTTGTGTTAGATCTATTGCAACAGCTAGTCTGTCAGTTACTCCACCATTTATTCTTGCATTGATCACGTGATTCATTAGCTCAAGGTTTTTTTTGTGAGCAGCAATTTTACCTCTGACAAACTCAACCGATAATCCTGGATCTTCTTGAATATAGTCTCCGTCATTGTCCTGCTTCATCCTATCGAGCAATGAGAGTTGTTCTTTTTCTGACTTAATGGCTTGTTCAATAGCTGGTTTTACTATTTTATCTATTTCAATGTCTTTGATGTTGAATAATCTTGGGCTAATTAAAACATTTTGATATTCTGAAACAAGATTGCTATAAACTTTTTCTAATTGGCTTCTAACAGTAGAGAAATCTATACTGCTACTTGGATTTTTATTTTGGGTATTTTGAGAACCAGCTAACTCCATTACACTATTCTGAGATCGTTTGAATTCTTCTGTTTGACGCGCAGAAACTATACTCAGTCCGAGAATAGAGATGACTTGCTTATAAGGTAAATCTTTAATTTGTTCGAGTAATTTAATTACACTCTTATGAGCTTCTATTTGGCTATCTCTTTTATCTTTTGGGATTTTATGTTCAATTATATAATTATCACCTTCAAGTCTGGAATTTGTTTCAATGTTTTGATACTTTGCAAGCAAATTTCTTTCAGATATCAATAACTCTGTGAATGGATTGTTAAATTTTTTCCCTTCATTACTAGCTATTGTTACTGCTTCGTTTAATATGCTATCCCCGCTTGGTGGACTATTTGTATTATTTAAAAGGGTATTAAATGGGGTGTCGCTTAGAACTTTTGTTGAATGACAATTGAATGCAGAATGTCTAATGACTATAGCTGGATTGAATTGAACAAACTCATCACTCTTTTGTGGAGGTAAGGTATGTGTAGCTTTATATCTTTGTTCAATTGGATTTGTACTGTTGAGCAATGGTTCTATAAACTGTGAATAAGTTAGATTTTTTATCTTATCTACCATACTAAGAAACTAAATCATATAAGTTAAAAATTTGTTAACCTGCAAGTTGAAAACTAATTTTTAAGTTATTTTTTAAAAAGATTTAATTTTCCTTAGCATTACTACTGGCTTTGTAATAATGTTAACCCTATGTGTGCTTAATAAGTAGCCAATTATTAATAAAACTCAGGAGTTTATTTTTGCTGCCTCAGCCTGAAACTCATTTAGGATAGTATCAAAATCATCTCTTCCATCTATAGAATCAATTAATCTTGTTTCCCAATAGGCATATCTATCTATTAAAGTATCTGACTTACTTTGTGCTTCTCTAAACTCTTTTTGTAGGTTGCGTGTATCAAATCCTATGTTGTATTTTGAATTAAGCTTTTTTATCAAGTCAACAAAAGTAGAAGAACTGTTACTGGGTCCACCCACTCGAATCCGTGGCGCATATCTAAAAATCTCTGTAAAATCATTCATATTTTTATCATTTTACTTTGCTTTTGTGTAACAGAAGTTAAGAACCGTGTTTTTAGGTTTGATCCAACGAATCAGCTGATTTAGAATAATCTCAATGATTACACGTAGAGAGTTTAATAAATTACTTTTAGGAACAATTTTATTTTCATCTACTAGCTGTACTAGTTTAAGAAAACAAAATTATATTCCCAATACTTTAAGACTTAATCTGGGTTATGAGCCTGACACATTGGATTGGCTTAAAGCAACTGACTCATATTCATTCGACATCATTGCAAACATAATGGTTGGTCTTACCAAATACACAAATGATCTTAGATCTATTCCATCTATTGCCAAGAAATGGGATATAGATTCTTCTGGCAAAATCTATACTTTTTATTTAAGAGATGATGCAAAGTGGATTGATGGCAGGCCAGTTCTTGCAGATGATTTTATTTATGCATGGAGAAGAATTTTAAATCCTGAGACAGCAGGACCATATGCATATCTTTTATATCCAATAAAAAATGCCTATAAATTTAATACAGGTCAAATTGAAGATCCTGACTTACTTGGAATACAAAAAATAAAAGATAATGTATTAAAAGTTGAGCTTGAAAGACCTACAGCTTTCTTTTTAAATCTTACTTCCTACTGCTTTTATTTTCCTCAAAGACAGGATGTTATAGAAAAGTATAGAGACGATTGGACAGAACCCGGAAAAATAATTACTTGCGGGCCTTTTTTACTTGATAAGTGGACACATGAATATAAGCTTTCTTTAAAACGGAATCCTTTATACAACAATCCAATTCCTAAACTTGAAAGAGTCAAATATTATATTGTCCCGGAACAATCAAGCGGTTTTTCTCTTTATTTAAATAATGAGATTGATCTCATTGACTCCAGATCAATTCCAATTAGTGAGACCGAAACAGTTCGCAAAATGAAAGAGACTGATATATTTTCACTTCTTAGAGTTACCTACATAGGATTTAATGCCACCAAACCACCCATGAACAATAAACTTGTAAGAAGAGCATTTAGTCATGCAATAAACAGAGATATTTTCCCAAAGATCCTTAGGCGTGGAGAAATTCCTACAACTAGTTTATTGCCTCCCGGGCTTAAGGAGTTTTATCTTACTAACGTAGGTTGCAGCTTTAATCCTGAACTTGCCAGAAAACTTTTAGCTAAAGCAGGATACCCGGATGGCAAGGGATTCCCAAAAATCAAGATGCTTTTTCCTACAAGAGAAGATGCAAAATTAATAGCAGAAGCAGTACAATCACTTTATAAAAAAGTTTTAAATATAAAGATTGAACTCATAAATGAAGAGTGGAAAGTGTATCTTGCAACCATGCAACAAGATCCGCCTCATTTATTTAGAACAAGCTGGGGAGCAGATTATCCCGATCCTGATACTTTTATGAATTTATTTAATAGCGACTCTGGTAATAATCATGGTAAATGGAAAAATAAAAATTACGATAAGATTGTAGCTAGTGCAGCTAGCACACTAGATTTGGGAATAAGAAAAGAGTTGTACAAAGATGCCCAAAAACTTCTTTTAGAAGATGAAGCTGCTATAGCACCTCTATTTTTCAATACGCAGATCTTATTAAACAAACCGTGGGTAAAAAACTTTAAACATAACCCAATGGACCTGTTGCTTTGTGATGAGATCAGTGTCTCATAATAGAAATAGTACGTTGTACCCAGATGGATATATTCCTAAACGTAGAATTAAAAATATTTTATCTTGGCGTAAAAGACTAGAAAACTCAGAGGATATTGATCCTATCTTCTTTAAGAGAAGATTAAATCTAAACAATTTTTTTAGGATTCTTCCCTTGTATTTATTAGATTCCGTGCTTTAATAGTAATTGATTTTTATGGTCAAACTTATTTAAATGTAAAAAATATTTTATGGTTTCCCAAGCAAAAAGATACAAACCAAATTCTTCTTCTTACACAAAAGATAGACAACTTTCAGGTTTGTTTACAATTGTAAGTAACAATCTCTTACTTGCAGCAGAACTTTTGGGTACAGAATGTGACATTGAAACTATAAGACAAATCGGAAGTTTATCCAGTGAGTCTCGCAAGTTTGCAACTGCACTGCTTAATGAAACAGATTCTATAGTAAGAGGTGAATTAATAGAAAAAGCAGGAGGGTTGAAATCCAGGATCCTTGAATTACTATCAAGCTTAGCAAGAATGCTTGGCAATCTTGATATCAAGAATGCCAGAAGTTAAATCTCAGTTTTCATATGTGGGTGTGTCAGAAATTCGAGGATAAAGCGGGTGGCACCGGTGGGGTAGGAGTCAAAAACTGAGGAACAAAGTTTTTGAAGGGGACCCCAGAGGTGACAGGACCCGCGTCGTTTGTCACACTCGAACTCTTTACAGACCCTTCATATGTTAATCTATATGTAGACGTGGTTTCTGAAATAAAATAGTCGGTTATGAACAATAGATCTGCAGCAAGAGAAATAGTTATTTTGGCCATTCCTCAAATGCCCAAAGATAAAGGTAAGTTTGACAGAGTTGATTTCGATCAAATTATTTTAGCTTTAACAAGATCGCTAAGAGATTATGCAAAGAAAAATATTGAGTCAGTTAGCTCTGACTTAATTAGAATTGAAAATTATTTATACAACACTGAAATTGAACATCCTGACAATGAAAAACATACCAGTCAAATCAAGCCTGTTTTGCTTCCTGATACGAAAATTCTACGTGATGAGGTAAATTTACTGAAGCAAGCCTCAACTGAACTATTTAATGCACTTGAGCTTCCAGAAATGATTGCTCATACAACTCAGGAAAATACGATAGAATATGCTGTTCTGGTTGCAAAGCATTATTTTGATAACAAAGAAAAGATTGATTCAATAATTGAAGCAGCAGCACAAAGCAGAAAAAAAGAAAAAAAATGGAAATTGGAAAGAATGGTAAGGCTGGACAGGGATATTTTAAGAATTGCAGCTACTGAGCTTTCGTTTTTGCATGATGTGCCTATAGAAGTTATATGTGATGAAGCAGTTAAAATAGCCGAAAAATATGGTGGAGATGAAAGCAAAAAATTTGTGAATGGGGTTTTAAGAGATATTGTTTTTTTAACAAGGGAAAATGTAAAAGCAGAGAATTAATTAATCAATTTGGAAATATTCATCATTTAAACTGCCTTGTTCCTTAAGCTCTACAAAGTGTCTAAGAGAGTCTTTGTTTCTACTATCAATATCTACAGAGATTTTAAAAGCATTAGATCCAATACTTCTTGCACTCTCAAGCTTTAAAACCAGGTGCGACATAGTAGAACCATCACTAAGTTCATACCTGAGTGAAGTTGAAACATTTTGTTGAATTTGAAAATCACCAACAAAATCTTCTAAGTGTTGACAAAGACCAGGAAATTTTGTTGACATGCTCTGAGCGTAGTCTTTGAGCCTTGAACCAGTTATTACCTCATCCACATCAGCAAGGCATCTTAGTAACTTATCAGTATTATTTTCAATTAGTGCAAAAACAAAATCTTTCATTGTTGTTTCTTTTGGATCACGCACATGAATTCCAATATGGTTAGCGGTTTCTTTTGTTATACTATCCAAAGGGAATAGATTCTCCAGCTCTACACTAACCTCTCCACCCATATGATAAATATATAAAGAAATAGTGCCATTGCTTAAAATATATTCCACTGCGGCAGGAGAATCTTTTTCACAATTTGCTAAAAATTGAATTAACTGTTCCTTTAAAAAAGCTCTTGATTCTACAGTATTAAATAGTCCAAGCGGGGTACCAGTTAACATTTTGTCTGCAATGCCTAACACCCTGGTTAGTTCTATGTGAGGAGAACCTTGTTGTTTTAAAATTGCAGCTATTTCAGTTGGCAGATTCGAGACCTGTCCATTTCTAATTCTTCTATCAAGAAAACAAGCTTTTACAAAACTTCTTACCATGCCATCAGTTAAAGTTGAAGGTTTTTGAAAGTTAATATTCATTGGTTATAACTTTGTAGCAAACTTATTTGTAAAATTCAATTCTTAATTTAGTAGAGACCAAATTAAAAAGTGTTTTAACTATAGAAACGTTTTTAATCTATTTAAATCCAAATTTCCACCACTAAGAATTACAGCAGTGTTTTTGCCAAGCGGGACTTTCTTTTCTAAAATAGCTGCTACAACACAAGCTGCAGAAGGTTCGACAAGAAGTTTTTGTCTTTCTAAAAGCAATAAAATGGCTTCTTTTGTTTTTTCATCACTTATTGTAAAAATATCATCTACATATTTTTTAGAAAGATTATATGTTATTTCACCAACCCTACAAGCTGATAACCCTTCTGCAAATGATGTTACTTTAGGCAAGCCTACAATTTTACCGGCTTTAAAGCTTTGGTACATAGACTCTGCCCCTATTGTTTCCACGCCAAATACCTTTACATCTTTTTTAAGTTGTTTAATAGTAGAAGCAACTCCTGCAATTAATCCTCCGCCTCCTATTGAACAAACTACAGTATCAATATCTGGAAAATCTTTGTACAGTTCAAGAGCAACAGTTGCCTGCCCAGCCACAATATCAATGTCATTAAATGGATGCACATACTCATCATCAGAATCTTTAAGCAACTTGTAGGAAAACTCAAATGCATCTTGAAATTCATTGCCATAAATTACAACATCTGCACCATATGCCCTACAAGCATTTATTTTACAATCTGGCACACCATGAAACATTACAAGGGTTGACTTAAGTCCTAGTTTACTTGCTGCATAAGCTACTCCTTGAGCATGATTGCCTCCTGATGCAGCAATAACACCTTTTACATTTTTTTCTTTTACTAATTTCAAGATTTTGTTTAATGCCCCACGAGGCTTAAAGGATCCGGTTTTTTGCAGATTTTCTAATTTCAAATAAATATTTGAATTACAAAGCTTACTTAGTGTTGTTGTGTGAATCAAAGGAGTCCAAACTATGTAAGATTTTATAGCTTCATGAACTTTCTTAATTTCATTTAACTCAATTTCTGGATATATTAGTGTGGATTCTTTAGTCATAAGGATTATAATAGCGTATTAGATAAAAAGTAACTATTCAGGTATATCGTAGTGCTTAGAGTAAAGCAACTAATGAAGAAAGGTTTTGTCCGATTTATTCGGCAAAACCTGACAAGTGTTAAAATTGGCTTACTAAGTGCACAATGGAAAGGTGGCGAAGCGAATT
>JACOTS010000069.1 GCA_016178265.1 Candidatus Melainabacteria bacterium | reverse complement strand
ATAATCCCATACTTTGTCATCATTGGATTTCTCATCGGATTTTTGTTGACTCTTTTTGCAATTTTACTTAATGTAATTAATTTGCCTGTCTTAATGAGCTCTCTTCTTGTGGTTTTAATGTGGGTTTTGCTTACAGGTGGGTTACATATGGATGGCCTAATGGATACATTTGATGGTATTGGCTGCACTGATCCAAAAAGAAAAACTGAAGCACTAAAAGATAGCAGGATAGGTGCATTCGGTGCGATGGGGGGTATATTTGTAATTTTATTTAAACTTACAGCGCTAACCACTGTGTTTTTAAATGGGTTATATTTTGTAATTTTATTTTCTATTCCAGTTGCACGTTTAACCGCAGTATATTCACTTTGTTTCTTAAATAAAAGAAATGATGCAAGTCGCGGCTCATCTTTTATAGCAGAAGGAGCTAAAAAACCTTTTGATTTTTTGTTTAATCTTTCTGTACTTGTAGTTGTATCGCTTGTATATTTATTTTTTGTGACATCGATATTTAAGTGGTGGACATTGTTGCTTATAGTTTTAAGTTTTTTGATAAGTTTAATCTTTGCACATGCATTAAGTAAATATTTCGAAGGTCATTCGGGAGACACCTATGGTGCGCTTATTGAGCTTAGCGAGGTAACATTTTTAATACTTGCAATAATTTTAAGAAGTGGTTTTATAGGGCAACTTGGCTAATAAAGCTATTAACTTTTGAATAGTAATCTTCTATTTGATCTAGGATTTCTTGTTCGGAATAGTTTTTGTATAAGCTGGCTACTGAAAGCAAACCTCCTGCTCCAACTCCTTCTTTAATGTGCCCATTCTCATATGCTATAAGTCCTTCATGTTTTGAGCTGGAGAAATTTATTTTTGAAACTATAAGAGGTGCTTCGGTCATTTCAGCAAGCTGTTTTATGTTTCCGTTTTTATCATTGCCGATCCAGGATGTAGTAGCAATTGCTGTATCCTTTGGACTAGATCCTAGTACCATGCTTGCAAGGTAATATACGCTAATCATTTGTGAACCCCCTGCAAGTAAAATAGGAGCATTTAAATTATTAAATCCTTTTATTAAGCCACTGACAAAAACTTGCATTGGGTCTCCAAAATGTTCAGCTGCTTTTAACGGATTTTTCTTTATTGCTGGGAATGCATGTGAATTGTCAAGAAGAGCATCTTTTACAATCTGGTTTTTAAACATGGTATTGCTTTCAGGAATACTGCTGTTTATTAATCCAAATGCATTTAGTCCTAAAGCACACAAAATACTAAGTGCTGTTGTTGTTCCCCCTGGAACACATTCACCAATAACATAATATGGATAGTCTGAAATTTTAGATGCTAATTTCTCTCCTTTTTGAAATAAAAAGTTTGTTTTAATTGGTCCTAGTGCATTTCCTTTGGTTATATATTCTCCTGGTCCCATATTTAAATCAATGTGATTGCATTTTGGTTTTGTGAATGCTCCGACATCAACTATACATATGTCTAGATCAAGCATTTCTACAATTGCTTTTGACAAAATAATAGGAGATGGAATACCGCTTGGTGATACAGGAATTTTGTTTATAGGTTCATTTTCTTTTGCTGATAAAAATTCTGCATCAAGTGCAGGGGTCATCTTTATTTCGCTTATATTTTTTCCTGCAGCAGAAAGCCCTGGTATAAGTGCAGTTTCAGTAGAACCAATAACTAAGATAAACAAGGGCTTTTTACCTTTAATCTTGTTTACAAAATCCTGACATTCTTTCCATCTGCTCAAGAAGTTGTAAGGTTTAACTTGACTTTGATTTTTTTCTGCTTGAATATTTATCATTGTTAATTGACATATATTTTATACTAAACCGGCAAATTAAATGCGAATTTAATTTGCCTTTGCACTAGCCGCTCGGCTTTGCCAAATAAATTGGACAAAACCTCGCTTTATATAGTCTTGAAGGTTTCACGATAGCTTACTTCTTGTAAGTCGTTAAGAATATGTGTAAGTTTACTTTTTGGGTTTGGTATAACATAGACTTTCTGCTAAGATAATAAAAACATATTACTGTCTAGCTAATGTAATATTGTTCAGGGAGCTATCTGAAAGGTAAGATTTTATCCGATTCATTCGGTAAAATCTGAAAACATTTTAAAGTGTAACTACTAAGTGTACGTTGCAAAGCCTGCGAAGCTCATTCGTGAGCGAGCAGGCGGTGGGTTAGAAATGGATCACAAGACTTTAAGAAAATTTCAAGATAAAGGCATTACTATTTTAGACCCTAGAAATACCTATATTGGAAGTGGTATCAAAATTGGAAAAAATACAGTAATTTATCCTAATACATTTTTAAAAGGAAAAATTCAAATAGGCTCTAATAATAATCTAGGTCCTAATTTGCACCTTGAAGGAAAAGTTATTATAGGCTCGAAGAATACTATTAGTTACTCTCATATTACTGATTCTAAGATTGGTAATAATAATTTAATTGGTCCATATGCAAGAATTAGAGATTCATCTGTTATTAAAAATAAAGTTAAGATTGGTAATTTTGTAGAAATAAAAAATAGTGAGATTGGTGATGGCACGCAAATTGCTCATTTGAGTTATATAGGGGATGCAAAGCTAGGACAAAATGTGAATATTGGTGCTGGGACAATTACTGCAAATTATAATTCTTTAACTGGAAAGAAAAGCAGAACTATTATAAAGGATTATGCTGCTACGGGGTCTAATTCGGTTTTAGTAGCTCCTGTTACTATTGGTGAACATGGTATGGCAGCAGCAGGATCTGTGGTGACAAAGAATGTGCCTGCAAAAGCCCTTGCTATAACAAGACCAAAGCAAGTTAATAAACTACATTACATTAAGAAGAAAAAAAGAATATAAAAACAATTGATATTTATCCCCAGCTTAATTGTTTGCCAGATTTAATGTTTAGTTTGCCTACTGTTATTCCATCAGCACCTGGCCTATATATAAATGAGTGAGGTACTGATTTTACTGTTACATCTTGTTGCTTTTGAAGTTGGGTTGGTACTTTCTCATGATTTGAGATTCTAGTTAAAACCGTATATGCCGGGGTAGGTGACCATGTAGATTTTTTATTAGGTTCAATACTTCTATTCCATTTTGCTTGTGGTTTTGGAGGCACTTTCTTTTGAGGAAGAGAAGATTTTGTTTGCATTTTACTTTTTAGAGTTTCTATTAACTTTTTGAGGTCGTCATTACCGCCTTTAGGAGGGGTTTCTTGGCTTTGCTCGGGATTATTTACAATTTCTTCATTGGGAGCAGCAGTTCTTCTAGCTTCAGCAGCTGCAGCAATGCTTGCAGTTGGGTCATAGCCTTTTTGTGGTCTTTTTCTTGAAATTGGCTGTCTGGGCGGCATTTTGGCTCCTTTTGATTTAAAAGGTTAAGGACTGTTTAAAACCTCTCAATACTAATTCTAAACATTTTATAACAAAAGTCAACTGGCAAATATTAAATCTTGGAGAGGTGCTATTAATTATAATTTCATTTATTAAAGCTTGATAGGTTTGATATCTTAACATACCTTAGATTAAGGTAAGAAGCTAAAATATTGAAGACATGTCTAAAAGTAGTAAAAGAGCAATTTTAGTTTTAGAAGATGGAACCCAGTACGAAGGGATAGGCTTTGGTTTAGATGGAACTAGCTTTGGTGAGATAGTTTTTAATACCAGCATGACTGGCTATCAGGAAATTATTACAGACCCAAGTTATGCAGGGCAAATAATTACTTTTACGTATCCGGAAATTGGGAATTACGGTACCAATTCAAATGACAATGAGGCTAAAAATAGTTTTGCACGCGGGATAGTTATAAAAAATTTAAGCCCTGTTGCCAGCAATTGGCGATCAGAAGAAGACTTGTCTGATTTTTTGAAAAAGCAGAATTTAATTGGAATTTTTGGTGTGGATACAAGGGCTATTACAAGAAAAATAAGAACTGCTGGTGCAATGAGAGCAGGAATATCTACGGAAATTCTAGATGCAAGAAAATTGCAGGAAAAAGTTTTAGAATCTCCGGGAGTGCTTGGAGCTGATCTTGCTTCTGTAGTCACAACAAAAGAAAATTACAGGGGACCCATTCCTAAGATCCAGCCAGCATATCCAATAGTAGCAATTGATTTTGGCATAAAACAAAATATCTTAAATAGGCTAAGTTATTTTGGTCTTGCCCCACTTGTAGTTCCTGCTACTGTGACATTTGAAGAAATTAAAGCAATGAATCCTTCCGGGCTCTTTCTTTCCAATGGACCGGGAGATCCTGAACCAGTAGACTATGCTATTGAGACAGTTAAAAGAATAATTGGTCATTATGGAAACAGGTTACCAATTTTTGGAATTTGTTTAGGACATCAAATACTTGCTCATGTATTTGGCGGAAAAACTTATAAAATGAAATTTGGACATAGAGGGGCAAATCAACCTGTAAAAAATTTATTAACTGGCAAGGTAGAAATCACTTCACAAAACCATGGCTTTGCAGTAGATAGTGATTCGTTGCCTGATGTCTTAGAAATTACTCACTATAATTTGAACGATAACACTAATGAAGGCTTTAGACACAAGAAGCTGCCTATATTTTCAGTTCAATATCACCCTGAAGCTTCGCCAGGACCACATGATAGCGATTATCTTTTTAAACAGTTTGTTGACATTATAAAAAAACAAAATCAAAGAGTTATTTAGCTCTTTATAAAGCGAAATAATATAACAAAAAATCTTAAAGATTATATAAACTAAGTGCATGTTGAATTTTCAAGAAATCATTAAACAGGTTAAGCCGTACCATATCATGCTTGTTTTTATAGTGGTAGCATCTTTTTTATTTAGAGCATATTATGCATTTGAATGTCTTGATCCTGCAAAATTACTTGGTACTGATATGGGTGGGTATTGGTCAAGAGCAAATGCCAGATTTAGTGGAGAAGTTTTTAATATTGGGCAAACGATAGCTTTTTCTCCCTTGTACCATATTATACTCAGCGAAATTTTTAAAATCATCGAGTTTTTTGGATTTCTGGATAAAAAACTTGAAATCATTATATTATTAAATATTTTTCTATCTTCTGCTTCTATTATCTTTGTTTACCTTATAGCTAATCAATTAATTAAAAAACGTTTTTTATCTATCCTTGCAACTTTTATTTATGCTTTTTATTATTTTTTAATTCATATTAATGCTTATATTTTGTCTGAGAATATTGTTGTTCCACTTTTGATAATTTCGATTTATCTGTTATTAAGATACCCTGATCAAAAGTTTATTCTATTTCTAAATGGAATCTTGCTTGGATTCATTGTTGGAGTAAGACCTCCTTTGGGATTATTTGCATTGTCATATGTCGGTTATATATTTTTTGCATGTAATAAAAGTTTTCGATCGCTTATTAGAATTGCATGCTTGTTGCTTGGTTGTTTACTAATAATTTTTTCTTGCATAGTTGAATATAATCATATTTCACGAGGAAAGCTTAGGTCTTTATCTGCGCATGGAGGGGTGAATTTTTTCATGACGCAGTGTAAAAGCTTATCAGTAAAATCAAAGCATAATGGCTTAGTTATGCATCTTGTTCCTCCAGTACTTGTAGCTAATAAACAATTACTTAGGGAAAAACCTTTAGAAACAAATGTTCCTTTTTATGATCAAGGCTATTATTATGAAAAGGGATTTCAGTGTCTAAAAGAACACCCTGAAGACTTAATAGGGAATCTGACATATGTTAAAGCATTAATTACAGGACCATTTTTTCCTGGTAAAGGATTACCTAAGTGGCTGTCTGTTTATAGAGATATAGCACGTAAGATACTACTTTTTACTTGTATCTCATTGGGACTTCTTTGCTTGTTAATTAGAGATAAAAAAGTTGATTGTAAAAAAGTTTTTTTATTTTTATCATTTCCTTTTTTGGTTATGCTTGTATCTTATTTTTATACTTGTGATGGGAGATGTTTTTATCCCGTCACTTTTTTAATTTTTATATTATTTTTTCTTATTGTAGAGCATATTAAGCAATATAAGAACCAAGCTATATTCTATTTTTTTGTTTTACTTGTTGTTTATTTAATTTTTCACTGCGATCTTATTTTTAAGTTAATTACTTAGATGCAACGATATAAATCTGTGGCCCAAAATTAATAAAATCATGAATATAATAAATTATATATGCAAGGCTAAATATGAATCTTTGTTTTATATGCGGTTCTCCTTCCAGAAAGTCTTCTTTTATTGAAGAGAACTTATAATTAGTAAGATATTTTTGTAATGTAAAAAATGGGAAGCCCCAAAATCTTAAGTGGTTTATGTGAAAACCTATTTCTATTAGCAGTGAATTTAATTCTGAGAGCTTAAAGTGTTGTGTGTGACCTGCATATTTGTCAGAAGCATGGATTTTACCCGATTGGGTAGTAAGAATTAAGATTCCATTGGTTTCTAAATAGTTGTATATCCATTCTAATGATTGTTTATATTGAGTAGTGTGTTCGATCATTTCAGAGCAAACAATAACATCGAATTGTTTATTTAGTTTTGGATATTGTTCGTTAAATAAAAAAGGACTATGTAATTTCTTCTTTGATAATTCAATTGCAATTGAAGATATGTCGCAACCTCCTATGTCAGTTTCTGATAAGTTAAACATATCTTTTATGTCTTTTAATAAAGTTCCATTACCAATACCATAATCAAAGACTGAGAACCTGGTTTTATCTATGTATTTTTTTAAAGTGTTTATTATAAATCGTTTTCTATGTCTCTTTGCACTAGCCGTTCAGCTTTGCCAAATAAATTGGACAAAGCCTCACTTTATAGGGTCTTTAAGATTTTGCGATAGCTTAATCTTTAACCATAAGTTATTAAAACTATATGTGAGTTTACTTTTCAGGTTTGGTATTACTTTGTCTCTTAAGGACATGATTTGTAAATCAAAAGCTTTCGTGAATGATCTTATTGTAGATAAGCTTTTTGTGTAATTTACTTACCAAAAAGCGTCGAGAGGAAGGAGCGAGCTGAGTGTTCGCACGAAGCGAGCGGTAAAAAGCAAATACCTACGTTTAACTTGTTAAAGGCACTGTCCAATTTACTTGGCAGTGCCGATCCAGCGGGAGGAATTGGTAGACGGAACGCGAAGGGCGTAAGCCCAATAAAAGGATTGAGGATATAGGAATGAGGATTGAGTGGATTAGGAGATAAGCCAAAAATGTTCTAGTGAAGAATATTTTTGCGTCGACGTAGAGAAGCGAGTTGAGCGTTCGCGCGAAACGAGCGGTAAAAAAAAGCCCCTCCTTTTGGGGAGGGGCAGAACGAACTCGTTGGTTTGACAGGGGTAAAGATGATGGGATTAACCAACAAGTTCAATTGCTTGCTGAACTAGTCTGTCTGCAACTTTATGTGCATTAATAGCTGCAGCATACTGTCTTTGAGCTTCAATCATCTGATCTACTTCTACTTTGGTGAATACATTGGAAGCTTCCAATGCTTCATTGAACACCATAGCAGAACTAGGAAGTGGCGGTCCACTTTCAGAAGTTTGTTTCCAGTAAGTTTCACGGAAATTCTTTAAACCATTTAAGTTTTGGAAGTTTCTTACAGTGATTTTGTATAATGATACTTCACTATCCCCGTATTTTCCCCAGACAATTCCACTTTTATCTACTCTGAGTTTTTCATATTTTCCAAGATATAAACCATTTGTTGGATCAACGGATAGATTAATTGGTACTGCTTTTCCTGTTTCTTCACCAGCACCTACTTCTGGGTATGTTCTGTTTGCAGGATTACTGAATGGATCTGCATATGCACTTGGTTCATAATTTGGACCAACTTGGTTATATTGGGAATTACCTTGTGGTTGAACATTTGATTTAAGTGGTGTGCCCAGAACCATAAAATTATCTTTGGTTATTAAATATCCATTTTTATCAAAATGAAAATCACCAAGTCTTGTGTAAAGAATTTCATTTGTTGTTGGGTTTATAGTAGTGAATAATCCTCTTCCTCTTAACATCATTTTTGTAGGTTCGCCCACTAAAACCTTTGCTCTGTCTTGTCTCCATGTACGTCCTGCATCTTCAATTGTTCCGCCGAAAAGATAGTCTCTGAAAGTAAATCTTTTCCCGTTATAACCTGGTGTATCACCATTGATTATATTTGCAGTTAAAAAATCAATCATCTCAAGTGATGCTGAATAGCTTGTGAAATCAACTTCGTTGACAAAAGTGTTAAATTCTTTTAATTTTAGATGATGCATTTTTAAGTTATTGTCAAGCTTATCCTTGTTTTTTCTGATTAGATCCTGCATGATCTCTGAACCTAAAAGAGATGCGGAGATAGTTCTATCCGGGTTCAGCCTTAGAACTAATGCTTGAACATCATTTAACATAGGGATATCTATCCTGACTGATTTTTTCATTGCATCTTCGGTAACAGTTGGTGTCAACTTTTCCCACATGGATAGTATTTGTGATCTGCTTGGGCGTCTGCCGTTATTTTGGTTATAAACAGGTTCAATTAAGGCTTGTCCAACAGCATGTTGTGGATTTCCCATGTGTTTTTGCTTAGTATTTTTAAAGGGATCATCATTGCGTGATTTCTTGTCTGCTTTAAATTTCTCTAGTAATAAATAGGTTTGTTCAACACCAAGACTTTGCTTGTTTTGATTTCCTCTTATTAATCTTGATATATTAGGCAATTCGTTTAGATTGTGCTTCTTAGGTTTTGAATTGGGCTCTTCTTTTGTTACTTCTTCAGCTTTTGTTTCATTTTCTTTTTTAACTTCTTTGGTTTTAGTTTCTAAAATCTCCTCAAAAGATTTGTCGGAAGTAGGTTTATAGGCTCCTTGTGTCAGGGAGATTCCTAGTTTAAATGTTTGATCAGTAATTATTGCTTGACCTACCATTTTATTCTCTCCTACTTTCTAATAATTCTCTTGCATGCTTTAAGATTCCAATTTCATCAAGTCTGTTGCTTTCTTTTCTGTTTTCTTCTGCAATGTATTCTTGATATTTCTTTTCTTTGTGTTTCTTGAGTGTTTCAAGGTTTCTTTTTGCTTCTATAACATCTTGCTTTGCTTTAATTAAAGCTTGTTGAGCAGCTTGTAATTCTTTTTCAAGTTGTGCGATTTTATCGTTGAGTTGCTTGATCCTATTTACATAAAGAAGTGCATGCGATAATCCTTCATCTATTAACTCTGCATGAAGCTCATTTCTTTTTTCTGTGGTCACACTTAATTCGTTAGAAACAGCTCTTAAATGATCTTCAGCTTTCTTCATAACAAGAATAGCTTCATCAAGTTCTTCTTCTCGGATTTTAAGTACTTTTTCTAAACGATATTTAAAAGGCATAACTTCTCCTTATGCATGTGGGAGAGACTACTGGAGTTTGGTTAAGGGAAGGTTTAGAAAAAAGATGAATTTTTATTTATCTTTTTATCTAGGTTTAATTTTGACTTACGCTCGCACGCGCTACGCGACTAAGCTCGCTTTTCTATCACGGTGCATTTGCCCAATAAATGGGTCAAATGCTTAGCTTTTTGTATTTTTGAATGCTCTTGCGTAAGTCCCCTTAATCTTTAAGGATAATTTTTCAAAGGCAACTAATAAACTAACATAATTAGTGGCATAAGCAGCAATAAAGTTTTTTATGCGTGGGGCTAGCTCTAAATCAAACTCAAGCCCGGAAGAGATGACTATGATGTCATGATACAGGTCTAAAATCTTATTTAATAAGACTTTTTGACCGGTCCAGGCATATGCATTATATGATATAACTACCTTTCTTGTTTTGTTATTTAGTTTTTTGAGCACATTGGCTATATCACTACCTTTTGGATTTATATTATAAGGAATAAAGTTGACTTTTTGTAGGCTAAGTTCTTTGCATATGGCTTTTAAATCAGAAAGTTGTAACTTTGGAGTTATTGGATAGGTAATATCTATAGTTTCATGTTTCAGTACTGGATTAAAGAACAAATCTTTTTTAATCCAGTGAACTACCCCTTGTGTGATTTTATGAGAAAGAGTTTTATTGTGTGCAATAGATCTTTTCACTTTATGATTTAAATATTTTTGCTTTGTGAATAGTATCTTTTTGTATGATTCGTTGATTCTGTTTCTTAAGGTTAAATTCTTTTTAGATTTTTCTAGTAATGCATTGAAGACTTTTAGAATCATTCTTTCATCAGAGTTTATAAGTACCATATCAGCTCCTGCAAGGATAGCTTTATAGGCAGCGTTTTCAATAGAGTTATATTTTGTAATTCCTTTCATTGCTAGATCATCTGTAATAATTAACCCCTTAAATTTAAGTTCTTTTTGCAAGATATCTTTAATAATTTTTCCTGAAATAGAAGCAGAAACTTTCTTATCCTTTTCAATTTGAGGTAATTGTATATGTGAAACCATAACTATTGGTACTTTATTTTTAATAGCTTTAATAAACGGGATAAATTCAAGTTTATATAATTTAGCTTTTGACTTATTTAAAATGGGTAGTGAAAGATGAGAGTCTACTTTTAAATCACCATGTCCTGGGAAATGTTTTGCAACTGGCACTAAATTATATTTAAGATATAGCTTGATTATTTTTTCTCCAAGAGCTGAAACTATTTCAGGTTTATTGCTTAAAGCTCTTGTATTAATTATTGGATTTGCTTTGTTTGTGTTTATATCAAGTGCAGGTGCAAGTGTCATATTAAACCCAAGTTCCAAAAGTTCTGTAGCAATGATTTTTTGTGAATCTAATAGTGCTTTTTCACTGCATTTAGCAAGCCCCCAAGGGCTTGCTGTTGAGGTGCAAATTTTTCTTAGTCTTTCTACAGATCCACCTTCTTGATCACAGGTTATAAATGGCTTGATTTTTACAAGGGAATATATGTTCTTATTTAAGGCTTTAACTTGTTGTTTATTTTTTATATTGTGTTCAAAAAGTATGATTCCGCCTGGCTGAACTATATTTAATATTTTGCTTAAATGTTCAGATGCAGTGTAACCCTGAAATCCTATTACAAGTAATTGTCCTAATTTATTACTTAACTCTTTGTCTGTCACATCCAAATGATAACAAAAAATGACTTAATCACGATTAATCAATATAGGATTTGTCTGGTTTATCCAGCAAATCCGGTAGGGTGAGGAAGATTGGCAGACGGAACGCTCTGCAAGACCTTGCAGAGCGATATAAATAACAAAAAAAAGAGCTTCAAGCTCTTTTTAAAACTTTTTTAATTAAACGTACTACTATTATTCCACGCCAGGTGGCCTTTCTAACATAGGCTATTACTAACTTAATTAAACAATGTTATTCAGATTTTACCGAATAAATCGGATAAAATCTTCCCTTGTAAGTCGTTTAGTTGGAACTTCTAGTGTTAGGTAGGCAGTAACGTATGCTTAATTACCTTGAAATGATTTTTTAAGCAGATATCGCTTGTGGAGAATTCTTAATTATGATTTCTTTCATTTCTTGGACAGCTTCTTTTATTCCTATAAGCATTGCCTTGCTTATTATTGAATGGCCAATGTGTAATTGTTCAATACCTGGTATTTGAGCAATTTGATAAGTGTTTTCATAATTTAGTCCATGTCCGGCATTGGTTAGAAGTCCCATGCTTCTTCCAAACGTAATAGACTCTTTTACTCTTTGTAATTCTTCTTTGCATGGATTTTCAGCATATGGACCGGTATGGATTTCTACATAATCAGCTCCTATTTCTTTTGCTGCCTGAATTTGTTTTTTGTTTGGGTTTATAAAAATACTCACTTGTAGGTTGCTTGTATGTAAATTCTGTAAATAGTTGGTTAGATATTTTTGTTGTGAGATTACATCTAATCCACCTTCAGTTGTCAATTCTTGTCTTTTTTCAGGAACAAGTGTTATTAAGCCTGGTTTAATTTTTTTTGCCATTGCTAGCATTTCTTCAGTTGCTGCCATTTCGAGAGTAAAGAGGATTGAGGATTGAGGATTGAGGATTGAGCTTAATAACAAGACGTCTCTATCATTTATATGTCTTCTATCTTCTCTTAAGTGAACAGTAATGCCGTCTATTCCTGCTTCAATAGCTAGCTTGGCACCAATGATTGGATCGGGCTCAATGCCTTTTCTGGCTTCACGTATGGTGGCTATATGATCGATATTAATGCATAGTTTTGGCATGTAATTATTATAACTGAAGTAAGAAGTAGTAGATAGGAGCCAGGAGATAGGAGATAGGAGCAAACTTCGTTATATAATATAGATTCGATTAAAATTAAGAGGTGAAGTTATGTCATCTACAGGAAAATTTAAAAAGATTGCAATTGTAGGACTTGGATTAATTGGTGGCTCACTTGCAATGGCTTTAAAAGTAAATGGTTATTACATTGTTGGAATTACAAGAAAAGCTGAAACGCTGGCTGTAGCTAAAAATGAAAAAGCGATTGATATTGGTTTTCAAGAATTGAATAGTGAGTCAGTTAAAGATGTAGACTTGATCATTCTTGCTCCTCCACTTGCTACCATTCCTGAATATTTAGAAAAGATTGGAAAAGTAGTTAAACATAATATATTAGTTACAGATGTAGGAAGCACAAAGCTGAAAATATGTAATTTTGCAAAGACAGTGCTTCCTGCAAACATTACTTTTATTGGCGGTCATCCTATGGCGGGTACTGAAAATGCAGGATTCTTGTCTGCGCAGATTTCACTTTTTAAAAAATGTGCATGGCTTTTGACACCTCTAAATGACAGCTCAAAACAAAAAGAAGCAATAGAAAAATTAATAGCTTTGTTTAAAGAAATTGGTTCAAAGCCTATTGTTACTGATCCTGAAAAACATGATAAGGCAGTTGCTTTAGTTAGTCATTTTCCTCTGCTTGCTTCCATTGGACTATGTCAGCTAGTAAGAAATTTAAGAGATCTTGAACTACAGGGCATTGCTTCTTTAATTGCATCCAGTGGATTTAGGGATATAACAAGGATAGGTGGTGGAAATCCAGAAATGAATTCAGACCTTATTACTACGAATCATGCTCAAGTATTAGCTTTGGTTTCTATGTATCAAAAAGAACTTGAAGGAGCTCTTAAACTTGCAACAGATAATCCGGAAAAATTTTTAGAAGAATTGCACCATATTCATAATTGGAGATCCAAGTTATACAATAAGGAAGGAAAAAATAATTTACTAAACAGGGAAGAAGTTGCAACAATAGTTTAAATTGCAAAAGATAGACAAAAAATCAACATTTTACAAAGCAGCTATAATGTCTTATGCTTCTGCATCTGCTATATCTGATAAAGCACATAAGATATTTAGTAGACTAAAAAAAGTAATTTCTTCTCAAGAGTTGGATGAAGATTTATATGTTACAGATGATGTGGCTTATATTCCTGATGTGCATGGAGATTTTATACATTTGGCATTAACTTTATATAGACATGGGCTCATTGATAAAAATCTTGAATTAGTAGCTGGACATAAATATGTTTTTTTAGGTGATATTTATGATAGAGCACCTGATTCTGATGTTATAGATTATTGGCTTAACAATCAAATAAATAATAATAAGGAGATATATAGGTTAATTGGAAATCATGAGCTAGCTTTCTTTTTAAGAGGAGAAGATGGTTCACCAATAATATTTCCTTCGCAAGATTCAATAAAAGATATTTCAAATAATTTTTGCTTAACGGAGCAACTATTACAAGGCATTGCTTCTGGACATATGCTTGCTGCGTATGTAGATGAAACAAATACAAAAGGTGAATCTGTAACGTTATATGTGCACAGTTATGTGACTGATGATGATTTTCTTAGGTTAGGGCTTGATGCTGATTCTGATATTGTGCCTTTTGCACAAAAACTCAATGAAAGATTTAAAAAACTCGGAGAAAATGCACTTGGCATATTTCAGGATGGAAAGAAAAGTAAAACTTACCATTGGAAAAGTATTATGGAGGTATTTCATAAGGACTCCTTATTTGATTTTTATGGTCGAAAAAATGATATAGATACTTCATTTATCTGGCGTAGAACAGGACTTCCTCTTTTAAAAACATATCCTGCAGCACTTGATGTGTCTATTCCAAATAATGTTTATCAGATTGTTGGGCATACACCAGTATTCTTATTTAATTTACCTAGCAAACAACCTACAAATGTTCCTTTTGTATTAAGTGCCAGTGCAGGAAATGGAAAAGTTCAATTTAGTGATGTTGGAATTGGGTATTATTATAGAGAAGACGATTTGGCAAGACCAAGCGTAATAATAAATAAAGATAGAGCTATTGAAGTTACCTAAGTCTTAAGCAGTAAATAATTTTTTTAAAAAGTCAAAATATTCTTTGTTGAAGAAACTAGCTACATCGTTATGTCCAGCACCTTCTAGAATTATTAATTTCTTTGGTTCATTTGCAAGCTCAAATAGTTTGTGGGAATGTTTTATCGGAACTGTTTCATCCAGCGCTCCGTGGCTAATTAAAATTGGGATTTCGATGCCTTTAATAATTTGTGCTGAATTAAGCAAATCATTTTTTATAATTGCTTGTGGAAATATTGGATAGATATCTTTTGCAATATCTTTTATACAAGTGAATGAAGATTGAAGAACTATAGATTTTACTTCTTTTCTTTTTGCAAGTTCTAAGCCTATTGCTCCGCCTATTGATCTGCCATAGATTGAGATTTCATTATTTGAATATCCTTTTTCAATAAGAAAATCATACATTGCAACAGCATCTTTAATAACTCCTATCCTTGTAGGACTTCCTGTGCTTTTTCCATATCCTCTGTAATCAACAACAAGAGCATTTACCGGCACTTTTTTTTGAATTTCAGTACAGGCTGTATACCAACTGCTGATATTATCTGCATTTCCATGCAAATATAAAATTGTATTTTTTGTTTTATCTTTATATGGTAAAAAGTACCCGTAAAGAGTTTCACCATCTTCAGTCTTTATAAATACTTCTTCGTAGTTTATACCTTCTGTGTCAGGTGTTGTAATAAACTCTCTTGTGGGAGCAAATATGAGTGTATTGTGTAAGGCTTCTATCATATTGTCACCAAGTATTAGTATAAAAATAATTGCAAAGAGTACAAAAGCTTTCTTCATACTTTAGCTTTTGCTTTAATTGTATCCCCGAAAAATATTTTAATTTGTTCATAAAAGTTTTTGTCTAAAGTTTTTAGTGTTCCTACTGCTTCACTAACACTTACGTCAGTTATTTTATTGCCTTGCAGAGATACCATGCGTCCAAATTTCTTATCATGTATAAGATCAACGGCATGAAGCCCGTATCTTGTTCCCAGCACTCTATCATAAGCAGTTGGTGAACCTCCTCGTTGTATGTGACCTAAGGATGATGCCCTTGTTTCCATACCAGTTTTTGCTTCTATTGCTTTTGCAACTCTATCTCCTATCCCGCCAAGTTTTACATGTCCAAAAGCATCTTTCTCCTGGTCTTTTAATACTTCTTCATTTGCAAACTTTGCACCTTCTGCAACTACAACAATGGCATAACCTGCCTCTTGTTTTCTTTTTGCAACAGATTTTGCTACATGATCTATATCAAACTTTTCTTCCGGGATCAGTATATAATCAGCTCCGCCGGCAAGTCCACCCATGGCAGCTAGCCAGCCTGCATGTCTTCCCATAACTTCTAATACTAAAACCCTGTCATGTGATCTGGCAGTAGTATGTAATCTATCCAATGCATCGCAGATAATAGAAATACTCGTATCAAAGCCAAACGTTTGATCTGTAGCACTTAAATCATTGTCAATTGTTTTTGGAACGCAAACAATAGGTACTTTAAAATCTTTGTATAATTTGTCGGCTACACCACATGTATCTTCACCACCAACTGCTATTAATGCATCAATTTTGTTGAGCTTTAAATTCTCCAATACTTTTTTAGAACCATCTTCAACTTTGTAGGGGTTTGTTCTTGAACTTTTAAGGATGGTGCCTCCTTGGCTAAATATTCCTTCAGCGTCAGCTAAAGTCAGCGGTTTAATTAAATTATTAATAGAACCTTTCCAGCCATATAGATATCCAAATATTTCATCCCCATATTTTTTAATTCCTTGTATAATGACTGCTCTAATTACATTATTAAGTCCCGGACAATCTCCACCGCCAGTTAAAATTGCTAATTTCATCGTAAATCCTCCGCAAACAAGATATCATAGCAAATTATATTGAAATTTGAAAGTAACGCTGATTTATAAGCAGAGTACTAAGGGGTGAGATGTAGAAGCAAGGATTTTATATAATTAGGTAAATAATCTTAGAGTGAATTTGTGGAAAGATATAGTAGGTTACTTGGGTAAGTTCAATTATAAAGATTTAGTTATTAATATTTCACTTTCTCTCGTGACTGTATTTTTTTGTACTCTGGTCTTGATTGTTATTGTTGAAGCAAGACATTTCATCAGAATGAAACAATATTTAAAATATGTTTGGCATGATCCAAATACACAATTTGATTCGGAGCTTGGATGGAGCCCTGTAAAAAGTACAAGAATTATTTATCCTGGTTGGGGAAATTTAACTACAAATTCCCAAGGCTTTCGTTCTAATGAGATAGATGAAAATAAAAAGCAAATAATAGTACTTGGTGACTCAGTTGCATGGGGAATTGGGGTAGGTGATAAAGAAACATTTCCTTATTATCTGGAAAAAATGGTTTCTAATTTAGGTTATCAGGTTTCTAATCTTGCTGTATCTGGATATGATATTGGGCAATATTATCTATTTTTAAAAAGACATATAAATAAGTTCAATAATTTAAAACAGGTCATTCTTGTAATTTGTACAGATAATGATCCTGAGGGTACAGGAATGAACTACGATTATGGGAAAAGGAAACCTTTGTTCAGGGTTAAAAATGATGATTTAATACTTACCAATAGTTCTATTAAAAAGTATTGTTTAAGAAACTTGTTCTCAAAAAGCTTTTTTTTGAGCCGGTTGGAATCATATGAAGGTGTTATAGGTACGATTTTAAGTAAATTGTCTGGTGATAAATATTTAAGTGAACATGAATTACGAACAGTCTCGCTGCTTTTATTTCAGAGGATTTATGATCTAGTTTCAAGTCATGGTGCCAAACTACTAATTGTCTTAAGCCCATCAAAAGATGATTTTGTAAAAAAATCTTATTCTTTAGAATGGCTTGAAATTGTTTGTAATAATGTAACAAAAAAAGATTTTCAGTGCCTGGATTACATTGGTACTCTTAAAAAAGAAAAACAAGAACCCAGTGGTATTTATTTACCCTCAGATCAGGTGCATTATAGTAAAAAAGGAAATATACTTTTAGCTCAGACTGTTTATGATTATTTGTATATGGCATTAGATTAGAATTGAGATAACTGCTTGTCTATTAGCTATAAACAAGAGAACTAAAAAACTGGAAACCAAGTAATTTTTTGAGTGATTGATTCAAAAAGCGTCAAGGCTAAAAAGCGAGTGGAGTGTTCGCGCGAAAGAAGCTATCTCAAAAATCACTTAGCAAAATAGAATATTTTTCTAACATTTCATACACTCAGCAGTACACCCCTTTCGAGCAGTTTGATACTTTATTTATAATCCCCCAGCCCTTAAAAAGGGCTGTGTTTCCAGAGACCGCCTCTCAAAGTCTTTCTTTATAGTTTTTA